>JBFHNV010000108.1:0-19613 GCA_041593595.1 Gammaproteobacteria bacterium | reverse complement strand
GGCCAGCGCCGCGGCGCGGGCCGCGGCGGCGTTGGCCGCGTTGTGGCGTCCCGGGAGCCTGAGCGTCAGGGCGATCGTCCCGGCGGGCGTGTGCAGGATCACCCGCGCGCCCTCCGCGGTCGCCGCGTGCTCGACGCGCACCTGGGCGCCCGCGGTGAAGCCGAAGCTCAGCATCCGGCGCGCGCCGGCGAGCTCGCGCCACAGGTCCAGCCAGGCGCCGTCGTCGGCGTTCACCACGGCGACGCCGTCCTCCGGCAGGCCCGCGATGAGCTCGCCCTTGGCCCGCGCCACGCCCTCCACGCTGCCGAACCCCTCCAGGTGGGCCGGCGCGATGCAGGTGATGACCCCCACGCGCGGCTTCGCCATGCGCGCGAGCCCCGCGATCTCACCCGGGTGGTTGGCACCCATCTCGACGACGGCGCGGCGGTGTGTCGCGTCCAGGCGCGCGAGGGTGAGCGGCACTCCGATGTCGTTGTTGAGGTTGCCGCGGGTGGCCAGCGCCGGCGCATCCTGGGCGAGGATGGCGGCGATCATCTCCTTCACGGTGGTCTTGCCGTTGGAGCCCGTGACGCCCACCACGTCCACGTCGTGGCGCGCGCGCCAGCTTGCCGCGAGCCGGCCCATGGCCACACGCGCGTTCGCCACCGCCAGCAGCGGCAGGGGCGCCGGGCCGTGCTCGGCGAGCGCCGCGGCGGCACCGCGCGAATGCGCGGCGGGGAGGAAGTCGTGACCGTCGTGGTTCGGGCCGTGCAGCGTCACGAACAGCTCACCCGGTGCGCAGGTGCGCGAATCCGTGGACAGGTCGGCGAACTCCACGTCGCCGCCGTGCACCGTGCCGCCGGTCACGGCGGCGGCCTCCGAGAGGCGCATGCGCATCACGGGCGGCGCTCCGCGAGCGCGGCACGCACCGCCGCCGCGTCGCTGAACGGGCGGCGCTCGCCGGCCGTCTCCTGATAGCTCTCGTGGCCCTTGCCTGCCACCAGCACCACGTCGCCGGCGTGCGCGTCGGCGACGGCCAGCGCGATGGCGCGGGCGCGATCCCGCTCCACCCGCACGCCGGGGCGCTGCGGGATGGCGATGCCATCGAGGATCTGGGCGACGATGGCGTCGCCGTCCTCGCCGCGAGGGTTGTCGTCGGTGACGACGATGGCGTCCGCGTGCCCGGCGGCCGCCTCGCCCATCAGCGGCCGCTTGCCGGGATCGCGCTCGCCGCCCGCGCCGAACACGCACACGAGCCGCCCGCCGCACAGGGGGCGAAGCGTCTCCAGCGCCGCCGCCAGGGCCGCGGGCGTGTGGGCGTAGTCCACCACCACCAGGGGCTCGTCACGCCCTGCCCGCGGGCCGCCGAAGGGCTGCATGCGCCCGGGCACGGCGCTGGCCCGGGACAGCAGGCGGGCGGCTTCCGACGCCGGCACGCCGTGCACGGTCAGCACCGCGAAGGCCGCCAGCAGGTTCCACGCCGCCGGCCGACCCAGCAGGGGGCTTTCGAGGCGCACGATGCCTTCCGGCGCGTGCACGTCCAGGCGCACGCCGGCGGCGTCGGCGCGCACCAGCCGCGCCGGCAGCGACGCGTCCCCGTCCAGGGCGTAGTCCAGCACCGGCACGCCGCGGTCCAGCGCGCGGCGCATGTGCACCGCGGCGGGGTCGGCGGCGTTGATCACCGCCGCACGGAGATCCGGGCGCGCGAACAGCCGCGCCTTGGCCGCCGCGTAGCCCGCCATGTCGCCGTGGTAGTCCAGGTGGTCCCGGGTCAGGTTGGTGAACACCGCCGTGTGCACCGCGATGCCCGCCAGGCGGTCCTGGGCCAGGGCGTGGGACGATGCCTCCATCACGGCGGCACCGGCGCCGGCCGCCGCGAACTCCGCCATGGCCGCGTGCACCGCGATGCAGTCCGGGGTGGTGAGCGGCGTGTCCCGGTGGCGTCCGGCGATGCCCTGACCCAGGGTGCCCAGCACGCCCACCGGGCGCCCCGCGTGGCGCTCCAGCGCCTCGGCCACGAAGTGCGCCACGGAGGTCTTGCCGTTCGTGCCGGTGATCGCCACCACCGGGAACGCCTCCGAAGGACGACCGAAGAAGCGGTGCGCGACCTGGCCCGCGGCGGCGTTCACGTCGCGCACCGGCAGCCGCAGCATGCCGAGGGCGTCGAGGTGCGCCGCGCCCTCGCCCTGCATCACCATCGCGCAGGCGCCGCGGCGCGCCGCCTGGGGCGCGAACGCGAGGGCGTCCACGCGTTCCCCCCGGCGCGCGAAGAACACGCTGCCCGGCGTCACCGCGCGGCTGTCGAAAGTGAGCGCCGACACGGCCCGGTCCAGCGCCGGGGGCACTGGGGCGACGCCCTCCAGCAGCGCCGCCAGCGTGGGCCCGTGCATGGGACTCGCCGCCATCATCGCAACGCCTCCACCGCCGGCTCGTCCGCCCGGACCAGGCGCTGGCTGCCGGTGGTGGTCGGGCCCGCCTCCGGGGCGTCCGGTGCGATGCCCAGCACCCGCAGCGCGCCTGCCGCGATCTCGGCGAACACTGGCGCCGCCACGTCGCCTCCGTAGTACTTATCGCCACGGGGCTCGTCAATCATGACCACGATCACCAGGCGTGGCGCGCTCATGGGCGCCATGCCCACGAACAAGGACAGGTAGCGATCCTCGGAGTAGCCGCCCGGCTCGGGCTTGCGCACCGTGCCGGTCTTGCCGCCCACCCGGTAACCGTGCACCCGTGCGCGGCCCCCGGTGCCGCCCTCGCCAGTCACTGCTTCCAGCATGCGCCGGACATGGCGGGCCGTCTCCGTCGACAGCGCCTGCGCCCCGTCATCGCCGTTCTCGCGGGCGACGAACGTGACCGCGGGCAGTCGGCCACCGTTGGCGATGGCGGCGTATGCGCGCGCGAGCTGCAGCGCGGACACCGACAGCCCGTAGCCGAAGCTGAGCGTCGCGCGGTGGATGTCACGCCACTCGAAGAAGTGCGGCAGCACGCCATCCACCTCGCCGGGAAAACCACTGCCGGTACCGGCACCGAACCCCGCCCGGGACAGGGTCTGCCACATGTCCCGGGGCTCCATGGCCAGCGCCAGGCGCGTGGCGCCCACGTTGCTGGACTTCGCCATCAGCGTCTCGAGATCGATCGATCCGAAGTTGCGCGCGTCGCGCACGGTGTGACCGGCCACCCTGAGCGTGCCGGGCGCGGTATCGATACGGCTCCCGGGGCGGAAGCGCCCGCCCTCGAGGGCAGCAGCCACCGTGAACGGCTTGACGGTGGATCCGGGCTCGAACAGATCCGTCACCGCGCGGTTGCGGAACCGGTCGCCCACGCGATCGGTGCGCCGGTTGGGATTGAACGACGGCTGGTTCACCATCGCCAGCACCTCGCCGCTGGCCGGGTCCAGCACCACCGCGGTGGCGGCGCGGGCGCGATGGCGCTTCACCGCCGACGCCAGCGCCCGGAAGGCGAAGTACTGCACGCGGCGGTCGATGGTGACGATCAGATCCTGCCCGGCGCGCGTCTCTCGCAGCGAGCGCACCGCCTCCACCACGTGACCCTTTCGGTCGCGCAGCACCTGCTCCAGGCCGTCGATGCCCTGCAGCGTCGCATCGTAGGCGAGCTCGACCCCTTCCTGACCACGGTCGTCCACGTCGGTGAAACCCAGCACGTGTCCGGTGAGGTCCGCCTCCGGGTAGTAGCGGCGATACTCGCGCTGCAGGTACACGCCCGCGGGCGCCACCTTGCGCACCCGGGCCGCCTGCACCGGCGGCAGGTGGCGCTTGAGATAGACGAACTCGCGCTCGGCGCGCTCCTCGACCATGCGCGCCACGCGCTGTGCGTCAAGGCCCAGCAGCCGCACCACGCTCTTCCACTCGGCACCCTGCATGTCCAGCTCGCGGGGGTTGGCCCACACCGCGTCCACCGGGGTGCTCACGGCAAGCACGACGCCGTTGCGATCCACGATGCGACCGCGGTGCGCCGGCACGGTCACCGTGCGCAGGTAGCGTGCCCGGCCCTCGCGCTGCAGGAACTCGGTGTCGTGGACCTGCAGCTCCACGGCGCGCCACAGCAGCGTCGCGGCGCACAGCATCAGCGAGCCCAGCACCAGCCGGCGCCGCCAGGGGACGTCCACGACGCCGCTCACGGCTGCACCACCACCACCGCGGTGGGCGGCGGCACGTGGAAACCGAGCCGCTCCACCGCCACCGATTCGATGCGATCCTGTGCCGCCCACGTGCTGGCCTCGAGCTGGAGCTGGCTCCACTCCACCTGCATGCGGTCGCGCTCGCGCTCGAGCGCCCTGAGCTCCATGAACAGCCCGCGGCGCAGGTGCTGCACGTAGACCAGCCCGACGCTGGAGGCGAGCAGCAGGGCCGCGAGCGCGCACACGAGGGCGAGGCGCGGGCTCACGCGATCTTCTCGGCGACGCGCAGCACGGCGCTTCGCGCGCGGGGGTTGCGCGCTGTCTCCTCGGCGCCTGCGCGCACCGCGCGGCCCAGGGCCCGCAGCCGCGGCGCGGGCGCCGCCACCGGCGGGGGCGCGTGGCGCGACGGGTTCGGCGCACGACCCCGATCGCGCACGAAGCGCTTCACCCGCCTGTCCTCCAGGGAGTGGAAGCTGATCACGACGAGGCGTCCGCCGGGCTTCAGGCACTCGAGCGCCTGGGCCAGCCCGGCGTCCAGCTCGTCCAGCTCCGCGTTCACCTGGATGCGCAGGGCCTGGAAGGTGCGCGTCGCGGGATGCTGGCCCGGATCGGCACGGCGCGAGCGCGCGGGCATCGCCGCCGCCACCAGCGCGGCGAGCTGCGCCGT
Organism: Gammaproteobacteria bacterium; assembly: GCA_041593595.1. Taxonomy (GTDB): domain Bacteria; phylum Pseudomonadota; class Gammaproteobacteria; order HK1; family HK1; genus JBFHNV01. The sequence goes on along the minus strand of JBFHNV010000108.1, from coordinate 14,829 downwards.
ACCGGTGATCGGCGCCGCGGCCCGCGCGCGCACCAGCGCCGCCGCGATGCGGCGCGCGTGGCGCTCCTCCCCGTACTCGTGCAACACCTTCGCGATCTCCTTCTCGCTCGCGACCGCCAGCCACTGGGCGGCCGAGGGACCGGCGTCCGGGTCCATGCGCATGTCCAGGGGCCCGTCGGCGCGCAGGCTGAAGCCCCGCTCGGCCCGATCGATCTGCGGCGACGACACGCCCAGGTCGAACAGCACCCCGTCGAAGACGAGCCCCCGCTCGCCGGCCAGTGCCTCCAGGCGGCTGAAGGGTGCACGCAGCACCGTCAGCCGGGCGTCCCCGCGCGCCAGGGCCTCGCCGGCGCGCACCGCCTCCGGGTCACGGTCCAGGGCCAGCACCCGGACATGCGGCCCGCCCCGCTCCAGCAGCGCCCGGGTGTGCCCGCCGCGGCCGAAGGTGCAGTCCGCGTACACCCCCTCGCCGCCGGGCGCGAGCGCCGCCATCACTTCCTCGACCAGGACCGGGACGTGGCGTCCGGGGTCACGGTCCACCGGCGCCTACCCCGGCCCCTGCGCGCCGGCCCGAAACGGCGACTGCCCTGTGTCCACCATGGCTGCCTCCTGCGGATGGAGTCCCGCACGCCGGCTACAGCACCAGGTCGCGCAGCGCCTGGGACTGGGACGCCTGCACCTGCAGGTTGCCCACCTGGCCCAGGAGATCCTCGCGCCGCGCGCTCCAGGCGTCCTCGTTCCACAGCTCGAACTTGCGCACCTGCCCCACCATGTGCACGCGCCGGTCCAGGGCCGCGAAATCGCGCAGGGACTGGGGCAGGAGGATGCGGCCATGGCCGTCCAGGTCGCACTCGGTGGCGTGACCGATGAGCAGGTGGCTGATGGCCCGGACCTGGGGATCCAGCGCCGGCAGTGCCTTGATCTCGTCCTCGATGCGCTGCCAGTCCGGGAAGGGGTACACGGACAGGCACCGATCCATGAGGCTGATGGTGGCGACCAGCTTGCCGCCACAGGTCTCGGCGAGCCGCTCCCGGTACCGCGTGGGCACCGCCAGCCGGCCCTTCGAGTCCATGCTCAAGGAGAACTCACCCCGGAACACCAGCCGCCCCCGTAATCCCCCTGGGATCCATTTTTTACCACTTCATCCCACAGCCGGGATTATGGTGAGCGGAGGATCAGGGTGTCAAGGAAATGTGGCGGAAATCTTCGGAAATCTTTCTTTCTCGTCAGGGACTTAGGTGGCTTCGTTCTCTAGCGGATCAGAGTCTCGAATTTGCTGATTCGGTTCCGTCTGTTGGGGGCTGTTTCTCAAGTGATCTCTCAAGTGTTCGCGGATCGAGCGGCCCGTCAGGGTCTACGCCATCCGCACACGACGCTTGCGACGAAAGGAGTGTTCCGCTCCCACTTCGCGTCGGGGGGCCGCTCATCCGCCTGGGGGATCGCCGTGCATCGCCGCACTGTCGGCGGCGATTCCGGATGGGCCGCGTGGCAGACCGACAGGGACTGGGGGATGGTGGGGCCGGTGCGGTGGATGGGCCGTTCCCGTGGCGGGACCCGGCGAGCTGTCGGCCCCGCGGGAGGCTAGGCGTCCGGCTGGCCCGCGGCGTGGCGCGAACGTTCGGGCGCATCGCACACGCGGCAGGTGAGTGACGAGTCGGCCCCGCGGGGGGCCGGTCTCGGGTGAAGCGAGTGCGCGGGAGCCGGGCTGTAAGCCGGGTTCTGTCGTGGGCAGCCATTCATCTGGGGCGCGCGTCACCGCGCGCCTCTAGCGACCTACCCGGGAGCGGCGCGGGCCGCGCCTTGCCGCCGCCCGGAGGCGGCGGACGGCTCCCCTATTTGGTCTTGCTCCGGGTGGGGTTTGCCCTGCCACCGCTGTTGCCAGCGGCGCGGTGCGCTCTTACCGCACCATTTCACCCTTACCGGAGGCCTCGCGGCCCCTGGCGGTATATTTTCTGTGGCACTTTCCGTGGGCTCGCGCCCCCCAGGCGTTACCTGGCACCCTGCCCTGCGGAGCCCGGACTTTCCTCCACGCGCAGTGCGCGCAGCGGCTGCCTGCCCGGCTCCCGCGCGTGAGGGATCATGCGGGCACCCCGCCGGACGATCAATGCGAGCGTGCGCTGTCGCCCTCCTGCAGGCGCAACGCCAGGGCGTAGGCGTCGTTGCGCCGTGCGCCGGTGATGCGCGCCGCGGCGGCCGCCGCCTGCCGGGTAGGCAGCACCTCCAGCAGGCACTCCAGAACCCGGGCCAGCTCCTGCTCCGTGGCGTGCTGCGCCGCCGCGCCGGACACCAGCAGCACGAACTCGCCGCGGGGCCCGCTGTCGGCCAGCCGCGCGGCCAGTCCGTCCAGGCGATCGCGCACCACCTCCTCGTGGCGCTTGCTCAGCTCGCGGGCGAAGGCCGCCTCCCGGTCGCCACCGAGCACGGCGGCCAGGTCGGCGAGGCACTCGCGCACCCGGTGCGGCGCCTCGAAGAACACCAGCGTGCCCTGCAGCGCGGCGAGATCGGCGAGCCGTCGCCGGCGGGCCTCGGCACGCGGCGGCAGGAAGCCCTCGAACCAGAAACGGCGCGTGGCGAGGCCGGCCACGCTCAGCGCGGCGGTGACGGCGCTCGGGCCGGGCACCACGCGCACGGGCACACCCCGGTCCTGGGCCAGGCGCACCAGCGCGTAGCCCGGGTCGCTCAGCAGCGGCGTGCCCGCATCGCTCACCAGCGCCATGCGCGCGCCGCCTGCCAGCCGCTCGGCCAGCGCCTCGCTCACACGGTCCTCGTTGTGATCGTGCAGGCTCTCCAGGCGCGCGGCGATGCCGTGGGCGTCCAGCAGGCGGCGCGTCACCCGGGTGTCCTCGGCGAGGACCACGTCCACCTGGCGCAGGGTGTCCACCGCGCGCGCGCTCACGTCGGACAGGTTGCCGATGGGCGTCGCGACGACGAAGAGGATGCCCGCTGAGGTCTGCATGGGCGATGCATTCTCCACCAATCGCCGCCTCCTGCGCGCGTCTTGGAACCGCATCCCCTTTCCCGCAGAATCCAACGCGCCCTTCGTATCCTGCCCATCCATGCACCTTCGCATCCCCGCTGTCCTGCTGCTCGCCGCGACGCTGCTCGCGGGCTGCGGCGCGCCCGGGCCGAGCCCGGAGGAACGCGCCGCGCTGGAGCGCCCGGCGCGCGCGCTGGAAGGTCGGGGCGAGTGGCGCGAGGCGGCGCTGGCGTGGCAGCAGGCCGCCGATGCCGCCTCGGGAGAGGCGGGCCTCGAGTTCCGGCTGAACGCTGCCGACGCGCTGCTCGGGGCGGGGGACGGCGCCGGCGCGACGGCCGTGGTGGCGACGCTTCCGCAGAGCCTGCCGCCGGATCTGGGCCTGCGCCGTGCGCTCGTGCTCGCGGATGCGGCCCTGCTCGCCGGCGACCCGCAAGCCGCGCTGGCCCGGGTGGGGCCCGCCGTGGTCAGCCGCGATCCGGCGCTCATCGCGCGCTACCGCCGCATCCGCGCCGATGCGCTCGAGATCACCGGCGACTCCCTGGGCGCGGCGCGGGAGCGGGCCCTGCGCGACGCGCTGCTGTCCTCGCCGCAGGAGATCTACCGCAACCGGCTGCGAACCTGGGATCTGCTGGGCCAGGTGCCGGACGAGGTGCTCGCCGCGCAGCCGCTCACGCCGCCGCAGGTGGGGAGCGGCTGGATCGAGCTCGCGAGCATTGCGCGCCGCAACGCCCTGGACGCGGACGCGCTGGACGCGGCGCTGCTGGAGTGGAACGTGCGCTACCCGGCGCACCCGGCCGGCGAGCAGATCGTGCCGGAGCTGGTGGAGCGGGTGCGCGCCGATGCGCGGCCGCCGGCCAAGGTGGCGCTGCTGCTGCCCCAGTCCGGTCCCTTCGCCGGGGCTGCCGCGGCGGTGCGCGACGGCTTCATGGCCGCGTGGTTCGCCGACGCGCCGAACCCGGAGCGCCCGGAGATCATCGCGCGGGACTCGGCCAGTGGTGACGTGGCGCTCGCCTACGCCTCCGCCGTGGCAGAAGGCGCCCAGTTCGTGGTGGGGCCGCTGTCGAAGGACGAGGTGAACGCGCTGCTGGCCGGCGCCGATCTCGGCGTGACGACGCTGACGCTCAACTATCCGTCGCTGGACCGGGCGGCGCTGGCCACGGGCGCGACCGCGGCACAGGCGCAGGGGGCCGAGGGCGCGGCGCCGGCTACGGTCACCGGGGGTGGGGCCCCGTCGCCGGCGGCGGGGGCCGCGGTCGCCACGGCCGGCGCAGCGACCGCGCCCATTGACGCGTCGGCCGCGCCGGTGGCACCGACGGACCAGGACGTCCCGGCGGCGCCGGACGGTGCGCAGGCCGCGGCGCCTCGTGACCTGTCCCGCGTCTTCCACTTCGCCCTCGCGCCCGAGGACGAGGCGGTGGAGGCCGCCGAGTATGCCTTCCAGCGCGGCGCGCGCCAGGCCGCGGTGCTGGCGCCCCGGGGCGACTGGGGCACCCGGGTGGCGGAGGCCTTCGAGGCCCGCTGGCGCGAGCTGGGCGGGCTGATGGCGGCGAGCGAGCGCTACCCGGACGAGGCCACCGGCTACTCGTCGGCGGTGGAGTCGCTGCTCAACGTGGACGACAGCGAGCAGCGGGCCCGCGCGCTGCGCGCCACCCTGGTGCGCGACATCAAGCACGAGCCGGAGCCCCGCAGCGATCTCGACGTGATCTTCCTGGCGGCCTTTCCCCAAGCCGCGCGCCAGCTCAAGCCGCTGCTGCTCTTCCACCGCGCGGGCGCCGTGCCGGTGGTGGCAACATCTCACGTGTTCACCGGGACACCGGACCGGGCAGCGGACCAGGACATCGATGGCACCGTGTTCGGGGACATGCCCTGGGTGGTGGAGCCGGACCGTTTCGTCCTGCCGGGCCGCGTGCGCGCCATCTGGCCCGCGGCGGGCGGAAGCCTCGGCCGGCTGTACGCCTTCGGCGCCGACGCCTACGCGCTCGTCTCCGGCCTCAGGGCCCTGCGTACCGGCGCCGCGCGCTCCCTGCCGGGACACACCGGCACGTTGTCGCTGTCCGCGGACCACCGGGTGCGCCGGGCGCTCGACTGGGTGCAGGTGCGCGACGGCGTACCACAGGTCATCGGCAGCGCGCCGCTGGCCGGCGCAGGGCCGCCCCCGTGGGGCGTCGCTGTCCGGTGAGTGCCCACGAAACCCGTGCCGGGCGCGGCGCCCGGATCGAGGACGCGGCGCGGCGCTTCCTGGCCGGCCACGGCCTCCGCACCGTGGCCCGCAACCACCGCTGCCGCTTCGGTGAGATTGACCTGGTGCTGCGCGACGGCGATACCCTGGTGTTCGCTGAGGTGCGCTTCCGGGCCCGCGACGCGTGGGTGGGGGCGGCGGAGAGCGTCGACGCCGCCAAGCAGCGCCGCCTGCGGGCCGCCGCCGAGCACTTCCTCATGCGGCACCCGGAGCACGCGGAACGCGTCTGCCGCTTCGACGTGGTGGCCGTGACGGGTACCGGCGGCGGGGCGCAGGTGGACTGGATCAAGGACGCTTTCTAGCCCGCATTATTCATGAACGCGACTAGCGAGGGCGCGGAGGTGCCGGTAGATGCAAGGCGTGCGCCGCCCCGGGCACGCAGGCGTACCTGGAAGGTACGTCGAGCACCCGGGGCAAGCCCAACGCCGCACAAATCGGCAGGTTTGCCGATTTGGTCGCGCGCAGCGCGCCCGCCACAGATCCGGCAGATCCGCGTCCGCAGCCGAGGGGTCATGAATAATGCGGGCTTGGCATGAACCGATGAGGGACCGTACATGAATCGAACGACCCGACTCCTGCTGGCCCTGCTGCTGCTCCCGGCGGCGGTGGAGCTCACGGGCTGCGCGGCGGCCGCGGGTGCCGGCATCGCGACCGGCGCGGTGGCGGCCAACGATCGCCGCACCACGGGCACGCTGATCGACGACGAGATCATCGAGATCAAGGTCTTCGACGAGCTTCGCAAGGATGCCGACCTGTGGGAGCAGGTCCACGTCAACGCGACCAGCTTCAACAACGTGGTGCTGCTCACCGGCGAGGCCCCGTCGGAGGCGCTGCGCACGCGGATCGGCGAGCTCACCGCGGCAATCCAGAAGGTGCGCACGGTGCACAACGAGATCGCCATCGCCGCGCCGAGCTCGATCCTCGCGCGTTCGTCGGACTCCTGGATCACGAGCAAGGTGAAGACCCGCCTGATCGGCGAGATGAAGCTGGACGGGACCCGGGTGAAGGTGGTGACCGAGAAGGGCGTGGTCTACCTGATGGGACTGGTCTCGGCGGCGGAGGCGGAGCAGGCCACCGAGCTCACCCGGCGGGTGGGCGGCGTCGAGCGGGTGGTGCGCCTGTTCGAGATCATCCCGGCCTGAGCGCGGCCCGGTACAGGGACGCGTCGGACTCGCTGAAGCAGCACGCGATGACGCGCTGCATGCGCGGTGCGAAGCGGCGCATCACGCCGGTGGCCACGGCCGCGGCGCGGTCCTTCGGATAGCCGTACACGCCGGTGCTGATGGCCGGGAAGGCGATGCTCGTCGCGCCCGCGGCGAGGGCGAGCTCGAAGCTGGACACGTAGCAGCGCTCGAGCAGCGCCGCCTCGCCGCGATCCCCGCCCTGCCATACCGGTCCCACCGTGTGGACGACGTGGCGCGCCGGCAGGCGGAATCCCGGGGTGAGCCGAGCCTCGCCCGTGGGACAGCCGCCGATCCGGCGGCATGCCTCCTTGAGCTCCGGGCCCGCCGCGCGATGGATCGCACCGTCCACCCCGCCGCCGCCCAGCAGGCTCTCGTTGGCCGCGTTGACGATGGCGTCCACGTCCAGCGTGGTGATGTCGCCTACAATGACCTCCACCATGACCGCCTCCGGCGCCGGGACTTCACGCCGCAATGTATTCCACCCTCGCCGCTCTCGTCATCGTCGGCACGGCGCTGTGGTTCTGGCGTGACAGCCTGCGCGCGCGGGAGCTGGCGGTGCGGGTGGCGCGCCGCGCCTGCGACGCCGAAGGGCTGCAGTTCCTCGACGACACGGTGGCGCTTGCCGCGCTGCGTCCGGTGCTCGAGCGCGGTCGGCCGCTGCTGCGGCGGGTCTACGATTTCGAGTTCAGCCGCCGGGGCAACGACCGCCAAGGGGGCAGCGTGTGCATGACCGGCGCGCGCCTGGACACGGTCTACCTTGCCCCCGAGCCCGGGGCGGACGTGCCGCTGCGCGCTATTTCACCACCTTGAGCCGCGGCCGCTTGCCGGCGGGCGGTTCCGGGGGAGCGTCCGGCGGCGGGGCATCGGGCGGCGGCTCGCCACCGGGCTCCTCGCTTGGGAAGGTCATGCCGGCGCCGTTCTCGCGTGCCACGATGGCGAGCACCTGGCGGGTGGCGAGGCTCACGTGGAACGGGCTGCCGGCGAATCGCGCCCGGAACTCCACGCGCTCGTTTCCGAGCGACAGGTCTCGCACCGCCCCCGGCGACACGTTGAGCACGATGCGCCCGTCTTCCACGTACTGCCGCGGCACCTGCACGTCGTCCGGGCGGGCGTCAACCACGATCTGCGGCGTCAGCCCGTTGTCCAGCATCCACTCGTGCATGGCGCGAATCAGATAGGGCCGGGTGGACGTCATCGAGGAGAGACCGCGCGGCATCCCGGCCGCGCACTGGATCGGGTGCGGCTCAGCGATCGCGCATCTCGCGCTCGCCCTCGCTGAGGCTGGCCTCGAACGCGTCGCGCTGGAACATGCGGTCGGCGAACTGCAGCAGCGGCTTGGCCGACGCCGGCAGCTTGATCTTGTAGTGCGGCAGCCGCCACAGGATGGGCGTGAGGAAGATGTCCACGAGGCTGTAGTCGTCGGACATGAAGAACTTGCGCTGGCCGAAGATGGGCGCGATGGCGGTGAGGTTGTCGCGCAGCGCCTTGCGGGTGGTGTCGCCCTGGGCACCGCCTTTCTCGATGGCGGGCACCAGGTCGTAGACGTCACGCTGGATGCGGTAGCGGTAAAGGCGGTTGCTGGCCCGCGTGACCGGGTCCACGGGCATCAGCGGCGGATGCGGGAACCGCTCGTCCAGGTACTCCATGATGATCTGGGGCTCGTAGAGCACGAGCTCCCGGTCCACCAGGGTCAGGATGCTGTCCGCGTAGGGATTGAGATCGACCAGATCCTCGGGCCGGTCCTCCGGCGTGACGTGCTGGATCTCGACGTTGATCGCTTTCTCGGCCAGCACGAAGCGCACCGCGTGGCTCGCGGGGTCGTTGACGTCCGAGTACAGCGACATCACCGAGCGTCGATTCGCCAACAGGGCCATGAAAGAGGATCTCCCGTGAGGTGAAGGTGCGCCGGCGGCCCCGCCCGGACCCGGCGCCGACCCGGCCTGCGCGGCGCCGCCGTCGATCAGTGCACGTCCCGCCAGTATTCCTTGTACAGCATCCGCGACAGGACGAAGAGCACGGCGAGGAAGAGCAGCACCCATATGCCCATGCCATAGCGCTCTAGCTTCGCGGGCTCGGCGGCGTACACCAGGAAGTTCACCAGGTCGCGTACCGCGGCCCGGTACTCGCCCGGCAGCATGCTGCCCCCCTGGGCGACCTGCAGGCGGTCGGTGGCGTGCACCACGTCGCCGCCTTCCAGGGTCACGGTGCGATGGACGAGGATCTCGTCGCCGGCGGTGCTGAGTGCCGACACGGTCTCCGACGTGACCTTGCCCTCGACCGCCTCCCTCACGTAATTCTGGTGTCCCTGCATGGGCCATAGCACGTGGGGCATCGCGGCGCCCCGCAGCACCACGTTGTCGACGCCGAAGGGCCGCGTGGGGTTGTCGTCCTGGTAGAAGGTCACCAGGTACGAGTACAGGTAGTCGGCACCGCGGGCGCGGGCGATGACGGTCAGATCCGGCGGCACGATGCCGAACCACTTCTCGGCGTCGTCGGGCTCCATGGCCACGTCCATCTTTTCCACCACCTTGTCGGCGGCGAACATGAGGTTCGATGCCACCTGCTCGTCGGTGAGGCCCAGGTCCTTGCCCATGCGGTTGTAGCGCATGTAGGACATGGCGTGGCAGCTCAGGCAGTAGTTGACGAAGACCTTGGCGCCACGTTGCAGAGACGCCTTGTCATCCAGGTCGACCTTCGCGTCGAGGAACTGGATGGCGCCGCCCGCCGCCTGAGCCGTGCCTGCCGCCACTGCCAGGGCCACGCCGAGGAAGATTCTCTTGATCATGCCGTCACCCGCTCCGGCACCGGCCTGGCCTGGTTCAGGTTCGAGAACACCGGCGCGAACAAGAAGAAGAGGAAATACACCAGGGGGATCAACGCGCTGGTCATCATCAGGCCCGCCTTCGCCGCGTCGTAACGGATGCCATCCACCGTCAGCAGCACCACCGCGACCACCGCGAACGTCACGCCCAGGTAGCCGCCGCTGCGCTCCTTGCTGTGCACCCACAGCAGCAGGAAGAAGCCGAAGTACAGCTCGCTCAAGCGCAGCCCCACCTCGGATCGCACCGCTGTGACCGTCTGCATGCCCAGCCACCCCAGGGCAACGAAGGTGAACGCGAACACCATCACCAGCATCATGAACAGCGGACCGCGATAACGGATGGACTTCACCGGGTGGCGGTCCAGCCAGGGCAGGAAAAACAGGATCATCACCGCGGCCCCCATCGCGAGCACCCCCGTCAGCTTGTCCGGGATGGCGCGCAGGATGGCGTAGTAGGGCGTGAAGTACCACACGGGCACGATGTGCTCGGGCGTCTTCAGCGGGTCGGCGGGTTCGAAGTTGGCGTGCTCCAGGAAGTACCCGCCCATCTCCGGTGCGAAGAACACCACGAACGCGAAGAGGAACAGGAACGCTACGGCGCCCATCACGTCCTTCACCGTGTAGTACGGGTGGAACGGGATGCCGTCCATGGGTATGCCCTCGGCGTTCTTGTTCTTCTTGATCTCCACCCCGTCCGGGTTGTTGGAGCCCACCTCGTGCAGCGCCAGGATGTGGGCGCCGACCAGGCCGAGTATGACCAGCGGCAGCGCGACCACGTGCAGCGAGAAGAACCGATTCAGCGTCGCATCGGAGATCACGAAATCACCGCGGATCCACAGACTGAGCACCTCGCCGATGCCGAAGGGGAGCGCACCGAACAGGGAGATGATCACCTGCGCACCCCAGAACGACATCTGGCCCCAGGGCAGCAGGTAGCCGAAGAAGGCCTCTGCCATCAGCGACAGGTAGAGGAGCATGCCCAGGATCCACAGCAGCTCGCGCGGCCCCTTGTACGAGCCGTACATGAGCGCGCGGAACATGTGCAGATACACGACGATGAAGAAGAACGACGCGCCGGTGGAGTGCATGTAGCGCAGCAGCCACCCGTAAGGCACCTCGCGCATGATGTACTCCACCGAGGCGAACGCCTCCTCGGCATCCGGCTTGTAGTGCATGGTCAGCCAGATGCCGGTGAGGATCTGCAGCACCAGCACGAGCAGGGCGAGGGAGCCGAAGAAGTACCAGACGTTGAAGTTCTTCGGCGCGTAGTACTCGGCCAGGTGCTCCTTCCACATCTTCGTGACGGGAAGACGCTCGTCCACCCAGCCCATGAGTCCCGCCATCACGCCGGTGTTGCGGTTCGCGCCGTCCATCATGCCTTCTCCGAGTCTTCGCCCACGAGAATGCGCGTCTCGCTCAGGTATTTGTGAGGCGGCACCACCAGGTTGGTGGGCGCCGGCACCCCGGCGTACACGCGACCCGCCAGGTCGAACTTCGAGCCGTGGCAGGGGCAGAAGAAGCCGCCTTCCCACTCCGGGCCCAGGTCCGACGGCGCGATCTCCGGGCGGTACGTGGGTGCGCAGCCGAGGTGGGTGCAGATGCCCACCAGCACCAGGTACTCGGGCTTTATGGAGCGGAACTCGCCGGACACGTAATCGGGCTGCTCGGCCTGCGAGGAGTCCGGATCGCGCAGCGTCTCGTCTCCCAGCTTCTTGATCGACTCCAGCGCCGCGTCGCTTCGACGCACCACCCACACCGGTTTGCCCTGCCACTTCACGCGCGTCATCTGGCCGGGCTCGAGCTTGCCGATGTCCACCTCCACGGGCGCGCCGATGGCCTTGGCACGTTCGCTGGGCATCCACGATGCGACGAAGGGCACGGCGGCGAAAGCGCTGCCGATGCCTCCCATCGCGACCACGGCACCGGTGAGGAACCGCCGGCGGCCGGTGTTCACGTCGCTGGAACTCATGGGGGCTTGAATCTCCGGATCGGGATCTGCTTGGGGGACGAGCCTATCAGGCGTCGCTGAGCCGGTGCGCGCCTAAGTCTCTGGATTAGCCGAAGAATGGTCCTATAAGGAACGGGATCGGTCAAGGCAACGCGCCCGGGCGCGCCTCACAGGGACGCCTGCAGCGCTGCCAGCAGGGCCGCGTTCTCCCGGGGCGTGCCGACGCTGATGCGCAGGCAGCCGGCCAGCGCCGGCGAGGCGCCGTCCAGCACCCGCACCAGCACGCCGCGTTGCTTCAATGCCGCGGCCACCTCCCGCGCGCCGGGCGCGCCCACGCGGCACAGCAGGAAGTTCGCCTCGCTGGGCCACACCTCCAACCCGGGCAGCCCCGCGAGGGACTCGCGCAGCGCGGCACGGTCGGCGCGGATCCGCGCCGCCTGCTCCTGGAACACGCCGTAGTGATCCAGGGCGAAGTCCACGGTGGCCTGGGTCAGGCAGTTGATGTTGTAGGGCAGGCGCAGCTTGTCCAGCTCGTGAATCCAGGCCGGCGAGCCCGCCAGCAGCCCCAACCGCACCCCGGCAAGGCCCAGCTTCGACACGGTGCGCATGACCACCAGGTTCGGGTGCTCGTGCAGGGCGTCGAGGAAGGTCGTGCGAGCGAAGGGCTCGTAGGCCTCGTCCAGCACCACCAGCCCCGGGGCGGCGCGGATCACCGCCTCCACGTCCTCGCGCCGGAACAGGTTGCCGGTGGGGTTGTTGGGATAGGCCACGAAGGTGAGCGCCGGCTGGTGGCGGGCGAGCGCCTCGAGCATCGCGCCCGGATCGAGGGCGAAGCTGTCCCGCACCAGGGGCACTGCCACGAACTCGCCGCCGGTGGCCGTGGTCAGCATCCGGTACATGACGAAGGTGGGATCCGGCGCCAGCACGGTGCGCCCGGGACCGCCCAGGCACAGGATGAGGAGCTGGATGATCTCGTCGGAGCCGTTGCCCAGCAGCAGCTCGCACTCCCGCGGGATCCCCATGACCTGCCGCAGCCGCGCCTTGAGGTGGGTGGCGGCGGCGTCCGGATAGCGGTTGAGGGGCACCTCGCGCAGGCGCTGCAGCCAGGCCGCCGTCATCTCCTCGGGCCAGCCGTAGGGGTTCTCCATGGCGTCGAGCTTGATGAGCCCGCGCGCGTCGGCCACCGGATAGGCGGTAAGCGCACGGACCGGCTCGCGCACCAGCGCCTGCGCGAGGCGCGCCGCGGCCGAGTCCACCGGCTCCGGCGCCGGCTCAGGCATTGCCGGCCGGCCGGGCGCGCATCTCCGCGGAGCGCGCGTGGGCGTCCAGGCGCTCACCCCGGGCCAGCTCCGCCGCCACCGGCGCGAGGCGGGCGGCCGCCTCCGGGGTGCAGCCGATGAGGCTCGAGCGCTTCTGGAAGTCGTACACCCCGAGGGGCGAGGAGAAGCGCGCCGTGGTGGCGGTGGGCAGCACGTGATTCGGGCCAGCGCAGTAGTCGCCGAGCGCCTCCGCCGCGTGGCGGCCGAGGAAGATGGCCCCGGCGTGGCGGATCCGCGGCAGCAGCGCCTGCGGGTCCTCCACCGACAGCTCCAGGTGCTCCGGCGCCAGGCGGTTCACCAGCGCCGCCGCGGCCTCCAGGTCCGGCACCCGGATGAAGGCACCCCGGGACGCCAGGGCCTGCTCGATGATGGCCGCACGCTCCATCTGCGGCAGCAGCTCGTCCACGGCGCGCTGCACCTGGAGCAGGAAGTCGCCGTCCGGGCAGATGAGGATGGCACGCGCCTCCTCGTCGTGCTCCGCCTGGGCGAACAGGTCCATGGCCACCCAGTCGGGACGGGTGGCCCCGTCGCACACCACCACCACCTCAGACGGGCCGGCGATCATGTCGATACCCACGGCACCGAACACCAGCCGCTTGGCGGTGGCCACCCAGGCGTTGCCGGGGCCCACGATCTTGTCCACCCGGGGCACCGTGGCGGTGCCGTAGGCCAGCGCCGCCACCGCCTGGGCGCCGCCTACCGTGAACACCCGGTCCACGGCGCACAGTCGCGCCGCCGCCAGCACCAGGTCGCTCAGCACACCGCCCGGGGCGGGCACCGTCATGACCAGCTCGCCGACGCCTGCCACCCGCGCCGGGATGGCGTTCATGATCACGGACGAGGGGTACGCGGCCTTGCCGCCAGGCACGTACAGACCTGCCCGGTCCAGGGGCGTCACCTGCTGTCCCAGCAGCACCCCGTCGGAATCCTCGTAGCTCCAGGACACCTGGCGCTGGCGCTCGTGGTAGCGCCGCACCCGCTCGACCGCCTGCTCCAGCGCCTCGCGCCGGGCACGCGGCACGGCCGCGAGGGCGGTATCCAGGCGCCGCGCGGGCACCTCGAGCTCCGCCGCCGCAGCCACGTCGAGGCCGTCGAGACGCCGCGTGAGATCCAGCAGCGCCGCATCGCCCTCCTGGCGCACCCGCGCGATGATCTCGCGCACCTGCGACTCCACCGCGGCGTCGGCGTCGTCGAGCTGTGCCACCAGACCGCGGAAGCGCTCCTCGAAGTCCATCGCCGCGCTGTCCAGGGTACGCACCCGCACCATCACCGCCGCTCCGCCTGTGCCACCGCCACCGCGGCTCGTAGGTCCTCGACCACGGCCTTGACCGCCGCCGGCTGCATCTTCATCGACGCCTTGTTCACCACCAGCCGCGAGCTGATGTCCGCCACGTGATCCACGGGGACCAGACCGTTCTCCTCCAGGGTGCGGCCCGTGTCCACCAGGTCCACGATGCGATCCGCGAGCCCCACCAGCGGCGCCAGCTCCATGGAGCCGTAGAGGCGGATGATCTCCGCCTGCCGCCCAAGCGCCGCATAGTACCTGCGGGTCACCCGCGCGTACTTGGTGGCAACCCGCGGCCGCGCCGGCTCCGGGCCGCCACCCGCCGGCGCCGCCACCATGAGCCGGCAGCGGGCGATGCCCAGATCCAGCGGCTCGTAGAGTCCGTTGCCGCCGTGCTCCAGCAGCACGTCCTTGCCCGCCACGCCCAGATCCGCGCCCCCGTGCTCCACGAAGGTGGGCACGTCCTGGGCACGGAGCACCAGCACCCGGAGCCCCTCGCGCGCGGTGTCCAGGATCAGCTTGCGGCTGGCGCCGGGATCCTCCACCGGCGCCATGCCGGCGCGCCCGAGGATCGGCAGGACCTCGTCGAGGATGCGTCCCTTGGACAGTGCGAGGGTGAGCATGGGACCGGGCGGCGTCGGAAGAGCGGCGGATTGTAGCCGGAGGGAGCCGCCCTGGCTCGAACCGGGGGCCGGGCGGCAGGCTTCGGGTTGATCGCGCGGGGAAGGGTCCAACGGCGGACACGACTCGCCGTGAACCCGTCCCTTGGGGGCTCGAGCGCGCCATCCCTGGCGCGCACGGTCGCGTCCGCCGATGGGCCCTCTCCCGACCTCGGTCGCGCAGTGCGCGCTGACCCGCGCCGGGGGCCGGCCGACTCCGAAGGACGCACGGATCGCTCGGGGCGTGCTGCGCGTCATGGCTCGCGACTCCACGGCCCAGCGCTCGAGACGGCGTGTGGCCGGGGAATCAGGTGTCGGCTGTCGCGACCGTCGGCCGCATGGATGCGGCCGTCGAGCCGACAGGGATGTATTCACGGCGTGTCGCGGCAGCCGACGC
>JBFHNV010000107.1:0-19767 GCA_041593595.1 Gammaproteobacteria bacterium | reverse complement strand
GCGACTGCGTCCCTCTTGATTTCCTCGGTCAGGCGGGTTCGGGGGTGCGGACGCGGTAGCGCTCGACGCGGTTGCGGCCGCCGTGCTTGGCGACGTAGAGGGCCTCGTCCGCGCGGGTGATGAGCTTCGACCAGCAGGGGTCGTCCATGCGCGCGGCGTCCACGCCCACGCTCACGGTCACGTGGCCGTGGGACGAGAGCTCGTGGGGAATGCGCAGCGTCTCGACCGCGCGGCGCATGTTCTCCCCGGCGACGGCGGCGCCCTCGGAACCCACCTCCGGCAGCACCACCAGGAACTCCTCGCCCCCGTAGCGGTACACGGCGTCCGCGGCGCGGATGGACTCGGCGATGGCAGAGGCCACCCGGCGCAGCGCCTGGTCACCCTCGGCGTGGCCGTAGTGGTCGTTGTAGGTCTTGAAGTGATCCACGTCCAGCAGGCAGATGGAGTAGGGACGCTGGTAGCGCAGCGCGCGCTGCTCCATGCGCACGAGCTCGTCGTCCATGGCACGGCGGTTGCCGATGCCCAGCATCGGGTCCACCCGGGTGAGGGTCTCCAGACGCGTGTTCAGTGCCTTGAGCTCCCGGGTGCGTTCCGCCACCCGCTCCTCCAGTACCTGCTTCTGGATCTCGATCTCCTCGGCGTGGGCACGCAGCAGGTCGGTCTGGGTGATGACGCCCCCCAGGGTGCCGTCCTCGCCGACGATGACGATGCGGCGGATGCCCCGCTCGCGCATGAGCACCATGGCATCGCTGCAGCGTGCGTCGCCGGTGAGCGCCCACACGCCGTCGGACATGGCCTCGCTCACCGGAGGCGCCGCGCCACGGCCCATGTCCCGGGCGTAGGCCCGGGTGAGATCGCGCTCGCTCACCACCCCCTGAGGCACGCCGTCGGCGTCGCACACCACCACGCAGGACACCCGCGCCCCGCTCATGCGCGCCGCCACCCGGTCGAGTGGGGTCTCGGGTGACACGGTCACCACGGACTCGCTCATGAAGTGGCGTACCTGGGCGTCAGGCATGGATCTCGGCTCCGTGGGGTTCTCTCCGAGGGTGCATCGGCCGGGGAGCGCCGGGACTTGAGCGTATATTCCCGGCCTGCTCGCCACCCGCGCCGAGGCGTGCCCGAATCGTGACCCGCTTCCCGCCCCCCGGCGCCTGGCCCGAGGCCCGCCCCGGCGACCTGGGGCTGGATCCGGACGCCCTCGCGGCCGCCGCCCGCTACGCGCAGACCGCGGAGACGTCGTGGCCCCGGGACCTGAGCCGCGGCCTCAACGCGGACCCCGCCAGCCGCGAGCCGGCCCCCTGGAACCAGGTGCTCGGCCCCACGCGGGAACGGGGCGGGCCGAACGGCATGGTGATCCGCCACGGGCGCTGCGGCGCGCGCTGGGGCGACACGGCCAGGGTGGACATGACCTACAGCGTGGCCAAGAGCTACCTGGCGGTCCTGGCCGGGGTGGCCCTGCGCGAGGGGCTGATCCGGGACCTGGACCGGCCGGTGGCGGAGACCGCCCTGGACGACGGCTTCCAGTCGCTCCAGAACCGGGAAATCACCTGGCGTCACTTCCTGCATCAGACCAGCGAGTGGGAGGGGACCCTGTGGGACAAGCCCGACCTGGTGGACCGCAACCGCCAGGTGGGCGTCGGCGCCGACAACTCCCGCAAGGGCACCCACCGGGACCTGCGCCGTCCCGGAACCTTCTACGAGTACAACGACGTGCGGGTGAACCGGTTCGCGCTGGCATTGCTGCACGTGTTCCGCGAGCCGCTGCCGCAGGTGCTGAAGCGCGAGGTGATGGATCCCATCGGCTGCACGGACGGCTGGTCCTGGGAGCCCTACCGCAATGCCTGGATCACCATCGACGGCCGGCGCATGCTCTCGGTGCCCGGTGGCGCCCACTGGGGCGGTGGCATCTTCATCGCCAGCGAGGACCATGCCCGCTTCGGCCTGATGGTGCTGAACGACGGCTGCTGGGACGGCCGGCGCATCCTGCCGGAGGGCTTCGTGAACGCCCTGCGCGCGCCGTCGCCGGTGTTCCCCCGGTACGGCTTCCTGTGGTGGCTGAACACGGACCGGCGCCAGTACGCCAGCGCCCCGGCAACCAGCTACTTCGCCCTCGGTGCCGGCTACAACGTGATCTGGCTTGATCCGGCGCTGGATCTGGTGGCCGTGGCGCGCTGGATCGACCAGGCGCGCGTCGACGAGTGGATCGCGCGGGTGATGGAGGCAGTGCGGTAGGGCATGCACCGCCTCCCCCTGCCCTCTCCCCCGCAGGCGGGGGAGAGGGTGGCCCTTGGCGAGCCGCCTGCGCCGCGGCGTCACAGGACTGTCCGGCTCCCCAGTTGAGAGGCCTCGTCTGCCGCGCGCCATCCGCTCGCTCCGGGGACAGGCGCTATGTCTTTGATGATGTTATTATGCGTTCTTTTACATGGTCACCAGCTCCATAGACAGAACGCACACCTGCGCCTAAATTCTCCCCTCACCCTGAGGGAAGCCCATGCAGGACTTCGGCGCCGCCTTCGGCGAGGCCTTCCGGCTGCTGGCGTCACTGGACGCGGACCTGCTGGAGATCGTCGCCCTGTCGCTCCAGGTAAGCCTGGCGGCGGTGGCGCTGGCGGCGCTGGTGGGCCTGCCCCTGGGGGCGCTGCTGGGCGTGACCCGTTTCCCCGGCCGCCAGGCGCTGATCGTGTTCGTCAATGCGCTGATGGGGCTGCCCCCGGTGGTGGTGGGCCTCACCGTCTACCTGCTGCTGTCCCGGGCCGGACCCCTCGGGCCGCTGGGGCTGCTGTACACCCCGGAGGCCATGGTCATCGCCCAGATGATCCTGGTGACGCCCATCATTGCGGCGCTCACCCGCCAGACCGTGGAGGACCTGAAGACCGAGTACGACGAGCAGCTCACGGTGCTGGGCATCACGCCGTCCGCCGCGGTGCTCACGCTGCTGTGGGACGCCCGCTACACCCTGATCACCGCGCTGCTGGCGGGCTTCGGCCGGGCGGTGGCGGAGGTGGGCGCGGTGATCATCGTGGGCGGCAACATCAACCACGTGACCCGGGTGATGACCACCGCCATCGCCCTGGAGACCTCCCGGGGCGACCTGGCCCTGGCACTGGGGCTGGGCATCATCCTGGTGTGCATCGCGGTGGCGGTGAACGCCCTGGTCTCATCGCTGCGCGTGACCGCGGTGCGCTCGGCCTATGCCTGAAGCCGCCTGCGAGGCCTTGCCGGCAACGGCCCGCGGCGCGGCGCGGTCCACACAGGCAGCCGCCGCCGCGGTCATGCCCATCGAGGGCCGCGGGCTGGTGCTCGAGCGCGCGGGCCGGCGCATCCTCGATGCGGTGGACATCCGGCTGGCCAACGACGGCATCTGCGTGCTGCTGGGTCCCAACGGCGCCGGCAAGAGCGTGCTGCTGCGGGTGCTCGCCGCGCTGGTGCCGCCGGACGCGGGGACCGTGACCTGGGGCGGGCAGGCGCCGCGCCGCGACCTGCGCCGCGGGCTCGGGTTCGTGTTCCAGAAGCCCGTGCTGCTGCGCCGCTCGGCGCTGGCCAACGTGCGCCACGCCCTCAGGGCCGCCGGCGCCGGACGCGGCGAGAGCCTGGCGCGCGCCCGGGCGGCGATGGAGTTCGCCGGGCTGTCCGCGCTCGCGCGCTCCCCCGCGAGGCTGCTCTCCGGCGGCGAGCAGCAGCGCCTGGCGATCGCCCGGGCGCTGGCCCTGGAGCCCGAGGCGCTGTTCCTGGACGAGCCCACGGCGAACCTGGACCCGGCCGCCACGGCACGCATCGAGGCGCTGATACACGACGTCACCGCCGCCGGGCGCAAGGTGGTGCTGGTGACCCACGACGTGGGCCAGGCCCGCCGGCTGGCGGGCCGGGTGCTGTTCCTGCACCAGGGGCGGATCGTCGAGGACGCACCTGCCCACGCCTTCTTCCAGGCGCCGGCAAGCGGCGCCGCGCGCGCCTACCTGGCGGGCCAGATCGTACTGTGACCACCGTGTTGCGTCCCGGACTCAGGAGCCACTTCCACATGCGCAGACGACAGATCGTCCTGCTGGCGGCGGCCGCCGCACTCGCCGCCCTCACGACGGCGCCGGCCACGGCCGCGAAGCCCTACATCGTGGTGCAGTCCACCACCTCCACCCAGAACTCGGGCCTGTTCGACCACATTCTGCCCGTGTTCTCGGCGAGGACCGGAATCCAGGTGCGGGTCGTGGCCGTGGGCACCGGCCAGGCCATCAAGAACGCGGCCAACGGCGACGGCGACGTGCTGCTCGTGCACGCCAAGCCCGCCGAGGAGAAGTTCGTGGCCGACGGTTTCGGCGTGGCGCGCCACGACCTGATGTACAACGATTTGGTGATCGTGGGTCCGCCCGGGGATCCGGCGAAGGTGGCGGGCATGCGCGACGTCACCGCGGCCCTCGCGAGGATCAGCGCGAGTCGGTCCCTGTTCGCGTCCCGCGGCGACGACTCCGGCACCCACAAGAAGGAGCGCGCCCTGTGGCAGGACGCCGGCCTGGATCCCGTGAAGCACAGCGGCCGGTGGTACCGCGAGACGGGATCCGGCATGGGCGCGACACTGAACGCTGCCGTGGGCATGGGCGCCTACACCCTGACGGACCGGGCCACCTGGATCGCGTTCAGGAACAAGGGCGACTACGCCGTGCAGGTGGAGGGCGACCCGCGCCTGTTCAACCAGTACGGCGTCATCCTGGTGAGCAAGGACAGGCACCCGTCGGTGAAGGCGGACCTCGGGCAGCGGTTCGTGGACTGGATCCTGTCCGAGGAGGGTCAGAAGGCCATCGCGTCCTACAAGCTGGACGGCCAGCAGCTCTTCTTTCCCAACGCGGGCAGCTGATCGCGCCGGGGAGGGGCTGCCGGTGCGCCGGACGACGCCGTGACCGGCGAGGTGCCGGGGCGCGCCTACGGCAACCCCGTGGCCATCGAGACGCTGGCCTCCGGCAGGCGGCTGTGCGTCCCGGGCCAGGCGGGCGTGGGACATCCGGCTCCTCCCCGGGGCGCCTGGTCCGGGTCGCGGGCGCGGCGCCCGGTGCGCGGGTAGCGTGCGCGGCATGAGCGACACACGACAGCCCGCATCGCCGGCGCCGGCCCCCCGGCGCGAAGCCGCGCCACCCGGCACGGACGTGCGCCGTGCAGCGTCCGCGGCCGAGGCAACCCTCTACTACGACGGCTCGTGCCCGGTGTGCGCGCGGGAGATCCGCTGGTACCGCAGCCGCGCCGACTCCGTGGAGTGGGTAGACGTGTCCGCGTGCGGCGAGGCGGACGTGGCGCCCGACCTGGACCGGGAGCAGGCGCTGTCGCGGCTGCACCTGCGGCGCGGCGACGGCACGCTGGTGAGCGGAGCCGATGCGATGGTGGAGGTGTGGCGGCGCATTCCGGCGCTGGCACCTCTCGCCCGGGTGGCGGGCACACGGCCCGGCCGCTGGCTGCTGGAGGGCGTCTACCGCGTGTTCCTGGCCCTGCGCGAGCGCCTTCCCCACGCCTTCCGGTCCCACTCGGGCGCGCTGCCGCCGGACGTGACCGCCGACCTGCGCACGGACCACGCGGGCGAGACCGGCGCGGTCATGCTCTACCGCGGCGTGCTCGCCGTCGCCCGGGATCCGGCACTTCGCGCCTTCGCCCGGGAGCACATGGCGACCGAGCAGCAGCACCTGGACCTCGTGTGCGGCCTGGTGAACGAGCGCGAGCGCAGCGCCCTGCTGCCCCTGTGGCGGGTGGCAGGCTGGCTCACCGGCGCGCTGCCGGCGCTGCTGGGCCCGCGGGCGGTGTACGTGACGGTGGATGCGGTGGAGAGCTTCGTGGACGGGCACTACGCGGAACAGGTCGTGCGCATGCAGGCCGATACGCGGCTCGCGCCGGTGGCGGCGCTGCTGCAGGCGTGCCGCGCCGACGAGCTGCACCACCGGGACGAAGCCCGGCGCAGGCTGGGGGGGCCGGCGAGAGGGCTGCTCGCGCGCACGTGGACGGCGCTCGTGGACCGCGGGTCCCGCGTCGCGGTGTCCATCGCGCGCCAGATCTGATCCCGGGGATTCCCGCTCCGGAGTCACGTGGACATCCTCACCCAGGGCGTGCTCGGCGCGGCCATGGCCTCGGGCGCGGCGCCCCGCGGGGAGCTGCGCGCGGCGGCCGTGACCGGCTTCGCAGCGGGCCTCGTGGCAGATGCAGATGCCCTGATCCGCAGCGGCGGCGATCCGCTGGTGACGCTGGAGTACCACCGCCACTTCACCCACGCCCTGGCCTTCATCCCGCTCGGTGCGCTGACGGCGGCGGTGCTCCTCTCGCCGTTCCTGGTCCGGCGCCTGGGCTTTCCCCGGCTGTACCTGTACGCGCTGCTGGGCTACGCCCTGTCCGGGGTGCTGGACGCGTTCACCAGCTACGGCACGCACCTGCTGTGGCCCTTCAGCGACGTGCGCGTCGCGCTCAACCTGGTGTCCATCGTCGATCCGCTGTTCACCCTGGCGCTGCTGGTGCCGCTGGCCTTCGCCCTGATCCGTCGTCGCAACGCATTCGCCCGCGCGGGGCTGGTGCTGGGGGCGCTGTACCTGGGCGCGGCGGGGCTGCAGCAGCAGCGTGCCCACGAGGCGCTGTTGGCGCTGGCGAAGGCCCGGGGCCATGAGACCGAGCGGATCCTGGTGAAGCCCACCTTCGCCAACATCGTGCTGTGGCGCGGCCTGTACGTGAGCGGGGGCACGGTGCACGCGGCGGGAATTCGCGCGGGCAGCGACGTGCGGGTCTACCCGGGGGAGAGCGCGGACCTGGCGACGGAGCCGGGCACGGACGCGGAGGCGCGCTTCGCGGCCCTCTCGGACGGCTGGGTGGTGCACCACCCGGAGGCGCCGCGCCGGCTGGGGGACGCGCGCTTCGCCATGCTGCCCACGTCCCTGCGGCCCCTGTGGGGCATCGAGCCTGCAGCGGGTGGCGGTGTCGCCTTCGTGACCGATCGCCAGCTGACCCGGGAGGAGCGCGCCCGCTTCACGGACATGCTTCTGGGCCGGGAGGCGGCGCTGCCCTGATGGCCCGCCGTGCGACCGTCATCTTCGACATTAATTAGACAACGTCGCCCATATTGCGTCTGATACAGCCATCATCTGGATTAAGTCTAATTAATGTCCATTGTGGTAATCGATATTCGCACGTAGTGTCCAATCCTCGTCAAATGGCGAGGCATTTTTTCCCCAGGAGCTTTCTCATGACCTCGATTACCAAGACCCTCACCGCCGGCGCCGTCGCCGCTGCCATCACCGTGGCCGCCGGCCTCGCCGCCCCGGGTGCACTCGCCGGCAGCTACGGCATGCAGAAGACCGCCCAGACCATGGAGTCGTCGGACATCGTCGACACTGCCGTCGCGGCCGGCAGCTTCACCACCCTGGTCAAGGCCGTGCAGGCCGCCGGTCTGGTGGACACGCTGAAGGGGCCCGGCCCGTTCACCGTGTTCGCGCCCTCTGACGCGGCGTTCGCGAAGATTCCGGCCGACAAGCTGAACGCGCTGCTGGCGGACAAGGCCGCGCTGACCAAGGTGCTCACGTACCACGTGGTGCCGGGCAAGGTGATGGCGGCCGACGTGGCGAACCTCGACTCCGCGAAGACGGTCCAGGGTCAGGCCGTCAAGATCAGCACGTCCGAGGGCGTCAAGGTGGACAACGCCAACGTCGTGAGGACGGACATCATTGCCAGCAACGGCGTGATCCACGTCATCGACACGGTCATTCTCCCCAACTGAGAAACGACCGGAAAGCCGGCGCGGCCCGCGGCCGCCCCGGCTCATTTCGTTGCGGGCGCGTCAGTCGTCATCGTCGCGCTTGTCGCGCTTGCCGCGCCGGTTCTTGCCGCCACCCTCGCCCACGTCCTTGCAGTTGGCATAGAAGGTGGTGGTCGCCGGCCAGTCGGAGAACAGCCCGATGATGCCCACGTCCTGGGCCAGCACGTCGATGGTGCGCAGGATGTCGCCGTCGTTCTCCAGCGCGTCCTGCGTCGTCTGGTAGTAGAAGCCGCCGCCGTCCTCCACGATGCGCCCGGAGCGCTCGGTGGTCCAGGAGATGATGTCGAGCCCCGCGCGCCGGGCACGCTTGGCGTAGGTGGACGGCACGATGGAGCCGTCCGGCGTCGACGTCAGCAGCACCGGCATGGGTGGCGCGATGATTTCCAGCCCGCGGCGCTTCAGGTCGCGGAACTCCGACAGCGGCGGAGGATTGGCGGCCAGGCCCGGCACGGAGCGTCCGTCCAGGAACACCGCCTGCTCGCCGTACTCCGGGAACTCGTCGATCCACAGCAGCACGTCATCCAGGTTGAACGACTGCGCCCACACCCGGTCCGGGTCGATACCGGCAGCGACGTACTCCATCAGCATCTTGCGCGCGTAGGTCTGCTGATCGAGGCCGGAATCGCCGAAGCCGACCACGCTGTCCACGCTCTTGAGCTCCGGCGTGAAGCCGGTGCCGAGCTTCGAGAACAGCACGATGCTCTGGGCGTGGGTGAGCAGCGTGGCGCCGGTGGCGTAGAGGTCGGTACGAAAGTCCGCGGTGCCGCCGAGGAACTCCTCCACCGTGGTGGCGCGCCGGTCCGAGGCGTCCATCTTCCCTTCCAGGGACAGGAACTCCTCCGTGGTGAGCGCGCTGGTGCAGCACTTCGCCGAAGCCGGCGTATCCAGGCTGCCGTCTGGCTTGAACGTTGCCGGCGTGAAGCCCTGCTCGCACTTCGCCGCCAGCGGCGTGGCGAGAATGTTGGTGGTGGTGTGCAGGTCGCACTGGGCGTGGCGGCACACCAGCGTCGCGTCCTTGGTGAAGGTCACGTCGCACTCGAGGATCCCCGCACCCATACGCGCGGCCGCCACGTAGGACTGCACCGTGTGCTCGGGAAACTGCAGCGCGGCGCCGCGGTGCCCGATGGAGAAGTCGCTGGTCTTGTAGACCTCGGTGCGTGCCGCGCACTTCTGGAGGCTCTTCTTCAGGTCGCCGTCGCTCAGCTCGTCCACCAGATAGAACGGGCGCGGGCCGAGCTGGACCTGGACGCCGCTGTGATGACGCTCGTAGTGGTCGTCGTCGTCGTCCGACTGGGCGCCGGCGGTGAACAGGGTCAGCGCGCCGCCGAGGGCGGCAATGGCGAGACGGTTGATTGTTGTTCGCATGTGGATTCTCCCGAGTAGCGGCAATGAGGACGAGAACGGTGGGCAGGGCACCTGCCAGCGGCGTGATGAGGGAGTTTCAGGGTCGTGAAGAATGGCGTTCCCGTCAAGCGCGACGCGCCCATCCGCGCCGATGCGGCGCCGCCCTCCCTCACCCGCCGGGCGGCGGGCCGGACGACTGGCGGACGATGAACTCGTAGGGCAGCGCGAGGGGCGCCGCCGGCTCCTCTCCGGCGAGCACGGCCAGCAGGTGGCGGCCGGCGAGAGCGCCCATGCGCGCGCGGGGTGTGCGCACGGTGGTCAGGGCGGGCGTGATCTGGGCGGCCAGCCACATGTCGTCGAAGCCCGTGATGGACACGTCGCGGGGAACCGAGAGCCCCGCCTCGGCGGCCTCGAACAGCGCGCCGTAGGCGAAAGGCTCCGCGCCGCAGATCACGGCGGTGGGCCGGGGATCGCGCGACATGAGGCGGCGGAAGGCCTCGCGCCCTTCCTCCACGCCGAAGCTCGCGCACACGACGCCGGCCGCGTCCAGCGCCACCCCGCGATCCGCCAGGGCGTCGCGCACGCCGGCGAGCCGCGCGCCGGCACGGTCGTTGTGCTCCAGGTGTCCCGAGATCACGCCGAAGCGCCGGTGCCCCAGGTCCACAAGGTGCCCGGCCACGTCGCGGGCTGCCCGGGCGTTGTCGAAGCCGATGCACGGGAACGGCGCGTCGGCATGCGACACCCAGGTGATCACGCACGGCACGCCCTTGCGCTCGATCAGCCGGTGCACGCCCGGCTCCCGCGCGCCGCCTACCAGCATCAGCGCGTCGACGCCGTTGGCGAGCAGCGTCTGCACCTGCACGGTCTCGCGCGCCGGATCGTAGCCCGACGAAGCCACCACCACGGTGTAGCCGGCGGCGGCGATCTCGTTCTGAAGCGCGTCCAGCGCGCCACCGAACAGGGAGGTCTGCAGGGACGGGAACACCGCGCCGATCATCCGCGAGCGACGTGACGCCAGTGAGCGCGCGCCCCCGTGGGGCACGTAGGCCAGCTCGTCGATGGCGCGCTGGATGGGATCGCGCAACGCCTCGCGCACCCGCCCCGGGTCGTTCACGTAGCGCGACACCGTGGCCGCGGAAACACCCACCGCGCGTGCGACATCCTCGAGGGTGACCCGTGCCATGGCCGTCTCCGTGCAAACGCTTGCGTGGCCGCTCAGGCACCCGGCGCAATACCGGGCAGCCCGGAATATAGGCGATCTCCGCTCCGCCAGCGCTGGTGTCGATGCGGCGGCGCAGCACTGCAAGGCTCGATCTTGCAAGCGCTTACAGAAACAGGTAACGATCGATGCCGCCGGCGCGCGAGGCGCCAGGTGGGTGCGGGGGGAAGCGGTCGCATGGCGGTGACGTACCTGAAGAAGGCGGCCCGCACGGCGGTCTCGGAGGACGCCGGAACGCGGAAGGCCGTGGCGCACCTGCTCGCCGAGATCGAGACCGGCGGCGAGCCGGTGGCGGCGCGCAGCGTGCGCCTGGAGGGCATGGAGGGACACGCGCTCACCGGCGAGGTGCGCCTCGCCCAGTACGTCCCCGGCGAGCGCTTCGAGCTGGCACCGGAGGTACCTGCCCCGTGAGCACGCCGGCTCCTGCCGCCGCGAACCGCACGCGATTCGCCGGCGATCTCGCCGCGCCGGACCCGATCCCCGAGGCCGGAATCGAGGCGGCCGTGCGCCTGATGCGCGACGGGCGCCTGTTCCGCTATGGCGAGGACCGGGCCGGGCTGCCGGAGGCAGCGCTGCTCGAGGAGGAGTTCGCCGCGCTGGCCGGCCGGCGCTACTGCGTGGCGGTGAACTCCGGCGGCTGCGCCCTGTACCTGGCGCTCACCAGCGCGGGCGTCGCGCCCGGCGACGCGGTGCTGGTCAACGCCTTCACCCTCGCGCCCGTGCCCGGCGCCATCGAGCACGCGGGCGCGCGGGCGGTGCTGGTGGACATCGACGACCGCTACGTCATCGACGTGGTGGATCTGGAGGCCAGGGCACGCGCGACCGGCGCGCGCTACCTCCTGCTCTCCTACATGCGCGGGCACCTGCCCGACCTGCACCGGGTCGCCGCTGCCTGCGAGCGCCTCGGGCTCGTGGTCATCGAGGACTGCGCCCACACCCTCGGCGCCGACTGGGCCGGTCGCGCCGCCGGCACCTTCGGCGCCGTGGCCTGCTTCAGCGCCCAGACCTTCAAGCACGTGAACTCCGGCGAGGGCGGGCTGCTGGTCACCGACGACGAGGACATCGCCGCGCGGGCGATACTGCGCAGCGGGAGCTACATGCTCTACGCCCAGCATCGGGCACGACCGCCGGAGGCGGTCTTCGAGCGCCACCGCTACACGGTCCCCAACTGCTCCATGCGCATGTCGGCACTGGCCGCGGCGCTCATCCGCCCGCAGCTCGCCCTGCTGCCCGAGCGGGTGGCGCGCTGGCGGGCCATCCACGCCGCCCTGGTCCCCCTGCTCGCCGGCATCCCGCACCTGACCGTCCCGGCGCGCCCGCCGGAGGAGCACCACGTGCCGAGCTCGCTGCAGTTCTCGCTCACCGGGCTGGACGCGTCCACGGCGCGGCGCTTCGTCGCGGAGTGCCAGGCCCACGGCGTGCACGTGAAGTGGTTCGGCGAGGCGCAGCCGGTGGGCTTCACGTCACGCCGCGACCACTGGCGCTACCTGGCCGACGCCGGCGCGACGCCCAATGCGGACCGGGTGCTGGCCGGGCTGTGCGACCTGCGCCTGCCGCTGTCGCTCACCGGGGACGACTGCCGCGCCGTGGCCGCCGTCCTCGGCGAGTCGATGCAGGCGGCGCTGGAGGCCGCCTGACGCGGCCGCCTGGAAACCGCGCGGATCCGTGACCGGGTCGGCGCCACCGGGCCCCGTGCGCGGGGCAGGTCATCACCACCAGAACGAAAAGGAGAGGAGGACGCCATGAGAACCCGCATCAACACCCTCGCGCTGGCCGCCCTGGCCGCGCTGTCGCTGGCCGCCGGCGCCGTCACGGCCGCCGACGTCACCATCGGCTACCAGCTCGTCTACGGCCCGTGGAAGGCCCACAAGGACAAGCTCGAGAAGGAGGGGCTCGGCGGCAAGAGCATCGAGTTCGTCAAGTTCAACTCCGGCACCGAGGTGATCAACGCCATGGCCTCGGGCTCGGTGGACATCTCGCTCAACGGCTCGTCGCCGACGGCGGCCGGCTACAGCCGCGGCGTGGACCTGCAGGTGGTCTACATCTATGACAACATCAACGACGCCGAGGCGCTGGTGGTGGACCAGTCCATCACCGCCCCCCAGGACCTGCGCGGCAAGACCATCGCGGTGCCCTTCGGCTCCACCACCCACTTCCACATGATGTTCGCCCTCGAGCAGTTCAACATCTCGCCCAAGGATCTCAAGGTGATCGACATGTCGCCGCCGGACATGGTGGCGGCGTGGGAGCGCGGCGACATCAACGGCGGCTTCGTGTGGGATCCGGCGCTCGGCAAGATGAAGGCCAGGGGCCGGGTGCTGATCACCTCCGGCGACTTGAGCAACTGGGGCAAGGCCACCTTCGACGCCATGGTGGCCCGCAAGGGCTTCACCGAGGACAGCCCGGACTTCATGTGCCAGTGGATCAAGATGGTCGCCGACGCGGACGCCGACTACCGCGCGAACCCCGGCGACTACGGCCCGGGCACCGCGAAGGCGGCCGGGATCGCCAAGGCCGTCGGCGGCCAGGAGGCCCAGGTGGGCACGGTCCTCGCCCTGTACGACTATCCGACCCTCGAGGCGCAGGTGTCGGCCACCTGGCTCGGCGGCGGTGTGCAGAACGCGCTGAAGGCTGCCTCCGAGTTCCTCAAGTCCCAGGGCAAGCTGGACAAGGTGCTCGACAGCTACGCCGACTCCGCCACGCCGAAGTTCGCCAAGATGGCCCTCGACGGCAAGTGCTGAGGGCATGACGCCTGCGGGCCCGCCCGTGCGCTGCACGGGCGGGCCTCACCTTTCACGTGCCATTGGGTCGACACTCATCCGCACCGCCACCCGGGGAGATCCCATGTCAGCCATCCTGAGCCTCAGCAGCCTGGGAATGCGATACCCGAAGGCGGACGGCACCGGCACCGTGCAGGCGCTGGAGAACGTCGATCTCGACTTTCAGCCCGAGGAGTTCGTCGTCGCCCTCGGCGCATCCGGGTGCGGCAAGACCACGCTGCTCAACGTCATCGCCGGCTTCCTGCAGCCCACGTCCGGCGCCATCACCCTGCACGGCGAGCCCGTCACCGGGCCCGGGCGGGACCGCGGTGTCGTGTTCCAGAAACATGCCCTGCTGCCCTGGCTGAACGTGGTGGAGAACACCGAGTTCGGCCTCAAGCTCCAGGGCGTGCCCGGACCCGAGCGGCGCGCCGTCGCCCGGGAGAACCTCGGGCTGGTCGGCCTGTCGGAGTTCGAGAACTACCCCGTCTACCAGCTCTCCGGCGGCATGCAGCAGCGGGTGGGGCTCGCCCGTGCGCTCACCAGCAACCCGGAGATCCTCCTCATGGACGAGCCGCTGGGCGCGCTGGATGCGTTCACCCGCGAGACCATGCAGGAGCTGATCCTCGAGGTGTGGAGCCGGTCGAAAAAAATCGTGTTCTTCATCACCCACAGCGTCGAGGAGGCGCTGTTTTTGGCCACGCGCCTCATCGTCATGTCGCCGCGGCCCGGGCGCATCACCCACCAGTACGACCTGGACTTCTGGCAGCGCTACTTCGAGTGCAGGGACGCGCGCAAGGTCAAGTCCGACCCGGACTTCATCCGGGTGCGCGAGGAGGTGCTGTCCATCATCTACGGCGAGGAGGTGGCGTCATGAGCAGCGTCGTGTCATCCCTGTTCTCCCGCGGCGGCGGCAACCAGACCGTGGACCAGTACGGCGCTCCGGGCAGCGGCAACAGCGCCCTCATCAGCGCCGCCACCATCGCCGCAATCCTGGCCGCCTGGTGGCTGGTCACGCACCTCGAGCTCATCAAGCCGCTGTTCGTGCCCTCGCCGGAGATGGTGATCGCCAAGTTCAACAAGATCGCCTGCACGGCCCACTACGCGGAGAAGCTGCAGGTCGCCGTCGGGATGCGCGCCGAGGTCACGGCCGAGTGCGAGGGCTTCAGCGAGCACGCCCTGCACGAGCACACCCTGTGGAGCCTGTACCGGGTGTTCAGCTCGTTCTTCCTCGCTGCCATCACCGCGGTGCCCATCGGCATCGCCATGGGCATGAGCCGTGTCGCCCGCGGCGTGTTCGATCCGCCCATCGAGTTCTACCGGCCAATCCCGCCGCTGGCCTACCTCCCGCTCACCATCATCTGGTTCGGCATCGGCGACTTCTCGAAGATCTTCCTCATCTACCTGGCCTGCTTCGCGCCCATCGCCATCAGCGCGCGCGCCGGCGTGCGCTCCGTGTCGGTGGAGCAGATCCACGCCGCCTACTCCATGGGCGCGAGCCGCCAGCAGGTGATCTGGCAGGTGGTCATCAAGGCCGCGCTGCCCGAGATCCTGACCGGCATGCGCGTGGCCATCGCCTTCGGGTGGACCACCCTGGTGGCCGCGGAGATGGTGGCCGCGAAGGCGGGCCTCGGGGTGATGGTGCTCAACGCCGCGCGCTTCCTCGCCACCGACATCGTGTTCCTCGGCATCATCGTCATCGGGCTCATCGCCTTCGCCTTCGACCTCCTCATGCGGGCGCTGGAGCGCGCGCTGGTGCCGTGGAAGGGGCGGATGTGACGCGGCCCCGCCCCGGGGGCTGAGGTCCCCGGCCGGCGCGGCGCCGCTGTGGCGAGCGGGTCCGGGCGCCTCGAACTTGACCGCGATCAGTGCACCGCGGGTCGAGAGCAATAGGCTTATGGTTTGGGTCGGGCGTTCGCCGGCCAGAAGGCGACGGGCCGAGCCATGCGCGAAGAGGAAGTCACCAAGCGGGACGAACGCCGGGCCTTCTGGTTCCTGGCGGTGCTGGCCGCACCCATCCTCGCGGTGCTGGTGGTGGGCGGCTACGGTTTCCTGGTGTGGATCTCGCAGGTGTTCACGGGTCCGCCGGGATCGTGAATGTCCTGCCCCAGCCGCGTGGCCGCGCCTTGCGGCGGCTGCCGTGAACCCTTCGCGGCGCCGGCTGCTACGGCATGGCCGGCCCGAAGGGGCCGAACCGCGCCTGCCGTGGCTGGACACGGCCCGTTTCCTGGATCGCTGTACCGCCTGCGGCGCCTGTGCCGACGCCTGTCCGGAAGGCATCGTCGTGCCGGGCGACGGCGGCCTGCCGCGGATCGACTTCTCCCGCGGGGGCTGCACCTTCTGCGCGCGCTGCGCCGACGCCTGCCCGGAAGCCCTGTTCACGCCGCGGGACGGCGCGCCCTGGCCGCACCGGCTGGCCATCGACGAACGCTGCCTGACCCACCAGGGCGTGATCTGCCAGAGCTGCCGCGACGCGTGCGAGCCGGGCGCCATCCGTTTTCCGCCGATCCGGGGCGGCGCGGCGCGCCCGGTGCTGGACGCGCAGCGGTGCACCGCCTGCGGCGCCTGCACGAGTGTGTGCCCCGCTGGCGCCATCCGCTGGACGCGCCCGCACTCCACCGGCCCCCATCGACCCGCCGTGGAGGCCGCCCGTGACGGATAGCCGCGAGTGTCACGTGGTCAGCCTGGTGGTCCACGTGCTGCCCGCCCGGGCGCACGCCGCGGCCGCCGCCATCGGCCGCCTGGCAGGCGCCGAGGTGTGCGCCAGCGACGGCGCCGGGCGCTTCGTGGTGCTGCTGGAGGCGGAGGACGAGGCGCGCATCCTGTCCGCCTTCGGCGAGCTCGAGCACCTGGAAGGAGTGCTGAGCGTGGCGCTCGTCTACCACGAGGTCGATGCTGCCTGACATGGGAGCCGCACGATGAAACAGACCCGACGCGAATTCATCCGCAACCACGCTGTCGCCGCTGCGGCCGGTGCCGCGGGGATCCCCCTGCCGATCGACGCCGCCAACGTCGCCACCGACGCCAGCGAGACCCGGCTCAAGTGGGGCAAGGCGCCGTGCCGCTTCTGCGGCACCGGCTGCGGCGTCAACGTCGCGACCAAGGAAGGCCGGGTGGTGGCCACCCATGGCGACATCAACGCGCCGGTGAACAAGGGGCTGAACTGCGTCAAGGGGTACTTCCTCAGCAAGATCATGTACGGCAGGGACCGCCTGCAGGTACCGCTGCTGCGAAAGCGGAACGGCCGCTACGACAAGGAAGGCAGCTTCACGCCGGTGGGCTGGGACGAGGCCTTCGATGTCATGGCGGAGAAGTTCAAGGCGGCGCTGGCGGAGAAAGGCCCCCGTGGCGTCGGCATGTTCGGATCCGGCCAGTGGACCGTGTGGGAGGGCTACGCGGCTGCCAAGCTGTTCAAGGCCGGCTTCCTGTCCAACAACATCGACCCCAACGCGCGCCACTGCATGGCCTCGGCGGTAGGCGGCTTCATGCGCACCTTCGGCATCGACGAGCCCATGGGCTGCTACGACGACTTCGAGCACGCCGACGCCTTCGTGCTGTGGGGCTCGAACATGGCGGAGATGCACCCGATCCTGTGGACCCGCCTCACCGACCGGCGGCTGAGCGCGCCCCACGCCAAGGTGGCGGTGCTGTCCACCTTCGAGCACCGGTCGTTCGAGCTGGCCGACATCCGGGCGGTGTTCGCGCCGCAGACGGATCTGGCGATCCTCAACTACATTGCCAACCACATCATCACCAGCGGCAAGGTGAACGAGGCCTTCGTGCGCCGCCACGTGAACTTCCGCGAGGGCGCCCGGGACATCGGCTATGGGCTGCGCCCCACGCACCCGCTGGAGCGCAAGGCGGCCAACGCCGACAAGGCCGGGGCGTCCGAACCCATCGACTTCGAGCAGTTCGCCGCGTTCGTGTCGGAGTACACCGTGGAGAAGGTGGCGAAGCTCTCGGGCGTGCCCGAGGACACCCTGCGCAAGCTGGCGGAGCTCTACGCCGACCCCGGCACCAAGGTGATGTCGCTGTGGACCATGGGCTTCAACCAGCACACCCGCGGCGTGTGGGCCAACAACCTCGTCTACAACATCCACCTGCTCACCGGGAAGATCGCGACGCCCGGGAACAGCCCCTTCTCGCTGACCGGGCAGCCCTCGGCCTGCGGGACGGCGCGCGAGGTGGGCACCTTCTCGCACCGGCTGCCGGCAGACATGGTGGTGACCAATCCGAAGCACCGGGCGCTCTCGGAGAAGCTCTGGAAGCTGCCCGAGGGCCTGCTGCCGGACTGGAACGGCGCCCACGCGGTGCTGCAGAACCGCCTGCTCAAGGACGGCGAGATCAACGCCTACTGGGTGCAGGTCAACAACAACATGCAGGCCGGTCCCAACATCAACGAGGAGGGCCTGCCCGGGTACCGCAACCCCGAGAACTTCATCGTCGTCTCCGACGCCTACCCCACGGTGACGGCCCAGGCCGCGGACCTGATCCTGCCCACCGCCATGTGGGTGGAGAAGGAAGGCGCCTACGGCAACGCCGAGCGGCGCACCCAGTTCTGGCACCAGATGGTGAAGGCGCCCGGCGAGTCGCGATCGGATCTCTGGCAGGTGGTGGAGTTCTCGAAGCGATTCACCACCGACGAGACGTGGCCCGCCGCGATCCTGGACGCCAACCCGCAGTTCCGCGGCAGGACGCTGTACGAGGTGCTGTTCGCCAACGGCCAGGTGGACCGCTACCCGCTGTCGGACTTGGACGCGGAGTGGGACAACGACGAGGCGCGCCACTTCGGCTTCTACCTGCAGAAGGGACTGTTCGAGGAGTACGCGGCCTTCGGCCGCGGCAAGGCCCATGACCTGGCCGACTTCGACACCTACCACCGGGAGCGCGGACTGCGCTGGCCGGTGGTGAACGGCAAGGAGACCCTGTGGCGCTTCCTGGAGGGCTCCGACCCCTATGCGAAGCCCGGCACCGGCTTCGACTTCTACGGCAAGCCGGACGGCAAGGCCGTGGTGTTCGCGCTGCCCTACGAGCCGGCAGCGGAATCGCCGGACGGGGAGTACGACCTGTGGCTGTCCACCGGCCGGGTGCTGGAGCACTGGCACTCCGGCTCCATGACCCGGCGCGTGCCGGAGCTGCACCGCAGCTACCCCGCCGCACAGGTGTTCGTGCACCCCGACGACGCCAGGGAGCGGGGCCTGCGCCGGGGCGACGAGGTCCGGGTGGTGTCGCGCCGCGGCGAGATCCGCACCCGGGTGGAGACCCGCGGGCGCAACAAGCCGCCGCGCGGGCTGGTGTTCGTGCCCTGGTTCGACGAGAGCCAGCTGATCAACAAGGTCACGCTGGACGCCACGGACCCGATCTCCAAGGAGGCGGACTTCAAGAAGTGCGCCGTGAAGCTGGTCAAGGCGTGAGGGAGGCAATCATGCGACCCGTTGCATCCACCCTGCTCGTCGGCCTTGCCGCCGTGGTCCTGGCCGGCATCGCGTACGCCGCGGGAGACGAGATCGCGACCCTGCGGGGCGGCCCGCTCGCGGAGGAAGGCGCGCCCCCACCGATGGCGAACGTGGAGAACAACGACGTCAGGCGCAAGCGCGACTACCCCATGCAGCCCCCGACCATCCCACACAAGATCGACCAGTACCAGGTGGACCTGTACACCAACAAGTGCCTGTCCTGCCACAGCCGCAGCCGCACCGAGGAATCCCAGGCGCCCATGGTCAGCGTCACCCACTTCATGGATCGCGACGGGAACTTCCTCGCCGACGTGTCGCCACGGCGCTACTTCTGCAACCAGTGCCACGTGGTGCAGACGGACGCCAAGGTGATCGTGGAGTCCGACTTCATGGACGTGGACGATCTGCTCAAGGCGCGCAAGGCGAAGTAGGCGGGAACCGGAAAATGCTGCAGTTCCTCAGGACGCAGTGGGCGGTGATGCGCCGCCCCAGCGTGCACTACAGCCTCGGCTTTCTCACCATCGGCGGCTTCGTCGCGGGGATCATCTTCTGGGGCGGGTTCAACACCGCCATGGAGTTCACCAATACCGAGATGTTCTGCACCGGGTGTCACGAGATGCGCGACAACGTCTACAGCGAGCTCAAGAGCACCATCCACTTCACCAACGGCAGCGGCGTGCGGGCCCTGTGCTCGGACTGCCACGTACCCCACGACTGGACCGACAAGATCGCGCGCAAGATGCAGGCCTCCAAGGAGGTCTGGGGGACGATCTTCGGCACCATCGACACCCGCGAGAAGTTCCTCGCCAAGCGCCGCGAGCTGGCCGGGCGGGAGTGGGCACGGCTCAAGGCCAACGACTCCCTCGAGTGCCGCAACTGCCACGACTTCGAGTACATGGACTTCACCCGCCAGAGCAAGCGCGCCTCCGACCAGCACTCCACGGCGCTGGCGTCGGGCGAGAAGACCTGTATCGACTGCCACAAGGGCATCGCCCACGAGCTCCCGGACATGAGCGGCGTTCCGGGCTGGAACTGACCGGCGCAGCCGACGCCCGGCGCCAAGTAGCTACTCCGAAACGCGCCACATTTCCACGGTGGTGCGGAGGAAGGCATGGGTCACTGCGCCCCGCCATGAACCCGTCCCTGGGGGCTTGTATGTTGCCTGCGTCCTGGTCGTGTGTGATCAAGACAGCCGGGGTGGGAGGGACGCCTGGGGGC
>JBFHNV010000106.1:0-19816 GCA_041593595.1 Gammaproteobacteria bacterium | reverse complement strand
CGGCCCGGCTCCAGGAAGGTCTCCGTGGACGACGTGAGCGCCGCCAGCTCGAGGAACGCCGCCCCACCGCCGCTGCTGGCCACGTAGTCGAAGACGCGCCCGGCCAGGAAGTCGCTCTCCCGGTAGACGAAGAACTCGGCAAAGAAGGTGGCCTCCAGCACCTGGATCGAGACGTTGCTGCCCTCGGTCAACTGGAAGGTGTGCCAGAGCACCGTGCACGGCTCGAAGTACGCGCCGATCTCGCCGGCGGGGCAGCTCGGTGCGCCGCTGCCGGTCAGCGGGTCGTACAGGGGCACGCCCGGCAGCGGATGCAGGACTTCCACCGTGGGCGCCTCGCAGACGCCGGCCGGCTGCACGTCCAGGGCGACGTCGCCCAGGTCGTGCACGATGACCGTGCCGTCGTGACCCTCCTCGTGCGCCTGCACGGTGAGGGTGGACACGCCCAGGTCGTCCACCGTCACCCGGTAGTGGCGCTCCTGCACCTGGTAGCGTGTCACCCGGTCCTGCTCCACGACGGGCTGGTAGATGTCCAGCTCGTCGATGTCGCCGGCAGGCACCTCGGTGCACACGTCGGCCAGGGCGGCGACGGACTCGAACGCGAGCTCGCCCCCGTAGTCGCCCCCGCCGTCGCAGGGCAGGTCCAGGGGCTGCAGGTCCAGCTCCAGGGGCAGGCCGTCCTTCAGGTAGCGCACCGCCAGCCGGTTGCGGTTGCGGTCCGCGGCGCCCACCTGCACGGGCAGGTGCAGGGCCTCGCCCTCGCGCCGGGTCACCGTGCCCGGGTTGCCGCCCGCGAGCGTGACGTCCAGGGCAGGCTGCGGCAGCACCGGCACGTCGACCGCGTAGGTGCGGGTGTCGATGAAGCTGCGCACCGTCACCTCCAGGCGCCCGGCGGCGTCCGGCGCGACCCCGTCCGGCAGGTCGATGCGCACGGTGTTGCGCGGCGTCACCCCGTCCAGGGCACCGGGGCCGGCCTCGTGGGGCACGGGCACGCCGTCCAGCACGACGGCGTCCACCTCGAGCACCGGGACCTTGCCGTTCACCTCGATCCACAGGGTCGCCGGACCGGAATCCGCGTACAGGACCTGGGGCGGGTCCAGCGTCATCAGGCTCACCTGCAGGCCGTCCGCCCCGGGCAGCACGGTGACGGGCACCTGCGCGGTGATGGCACCGAGCGTGGCGCTCAGGGTGGCCTGGCCCTCGCCGGTGAGGCGGAACGCGCCGCCGCCCTCGTGCGCCGCCACGGCGGCGTCGCTGCTGGCGTAGACGGTGCCCAGAGCCTCGTCCGTCACGTCCAGCACGAAGGTCCGGCCGCCAACGGTGAGGGTCGCCTCCACCCGCAGCTGCACCGGCGCGGCGGTGGGCGAGAAGGGCCGCTCCACCGCGGGCGGGGTCACGGCCAGCGCGGTCACGTAGGGGGCGACGTCGAAGCTCGCACCGTCGGACGGATTCGTGCCCGTGGCCACCTCGATGCCGTCACCGACCCCGTCGCCGTCGCTGTCCGCGTCCAGCGGATCGGTGCCGTAGGTGTCCACCTCGTCGCCGTCGCTCAGGCCGTCCCCGTCGCTGTCCGGGTCGAGCGGGTCGGTGCCCACCTCCAGCTCGCGGGCGTTGCTGAGCCCGTCGCCATCGGCGTCCTCGAGGCCGTCGGAGATGGCGTCGCCGTCACTGTCGGCATTGGTGGGATCCAGCCCCAGCGCCGGCTCGAGCTCGTTGGGCAGGCCGTCGCCGTCGAAGTCGCCGCCCACCTGCAGCACGCGCAGGGTGACGCGGTTCGCCACCCGCAGGTCGGCGCCGCCCAGGCGGCCGGTGAGCGCGATCTCCACCCGCGCGCCGTCCGCGGCGCCGGTGCCGCTGCGCACGGGCACCTGCACGGTGCCGGCGGTGAAGTCGAAGGGCTGCGGCGCGCCGTCCACCGTGGCGGTGCCGGCGCCGATGCTCCCCGCCACCACGCCGGCGCCGAAGCGCAGACCGAGCACATGGCTGGAACCTTCCAGGGCGTAGTCCGGATCCGGAAGCACGATGGCCACCTGCGGCGCGCACACCGTGCCGGTCTGCGCCAGCACGCCGTCGCCTGCGAGCACGCCGAGCAGCTCCGAGCGGCCCGTGTCGTAGGCGTAGCAGCGACCGAGCTGCGGCTCGTCGGCCGTCCGGAAGCGCATCACGACGCCGTTGAAGGTGGCGAACCCGTTCACGGGCGCGCCGCCCAGTGTGACGTCGATGATGCGGGACCCGTTGCCGCGCCGCACCGCCTCGGTGAACGTGAAGGCGATGGGCCCGCCGGGCGCGTCCAGCGCCTGCTCGAAGGCGGCGCCCGCGATGGCGGGCCGGCGCTTGGCGAAGGTGAGCGCGTGGCGCGCGCCCGCCGCGACCCCCGGCAGCGCCGGCGCGATGCCGCGCACCGTCAGGTCCACGGTCTCGGCCACCGGGTCGGTCACGGGCAGCGTCGCCACGCCGCGCACCATCGCCACCGGGATCCCCGTGGCCGCGCCGCCGCTCTCGGCGCTGCCCGAGAGATCCACGCTGAGGGTGGCGTTGGCGTCGCGGCGCGCGCCGGTGCCGTCCGCCACGGTGGTGGCCAGGTTGCCGTACTCGTCCACCGCCGTGACGCGCACGGTCACCGTCTCCTCCGCCTCCAGGCGCGCAGGATCGCCCAGCGAGTGGTTGGTGACCGACGCGTTGGCGAAACGCAGCCCCACCGCGCCTGCCGGCAGCACCCGCACGGGCACCGCGGCCACCGTGGCCGGCGGGGTGGCCGGGTTGCCGTCGTCGTCGTAGCGGGTCACCAGCGGCGCCGCGGGATAGGCGATCTCCAGGGCGTAGTCGCCGGCCACGGTGGTGGCGGAGACCGGCACGGTAGCCGCGCCGTTGATCAGGGTGATGGCCGCCTCCTCGCCGGCCGGCCCGCCGGCCCCGGACAGGGGCGTGATGGCCACGTTGCCGGCGAAGCCGAAGTGGAAGCCCGGTGGCGCGAGCCGCGCGTTCACGGTCACCGCGTCGCCGGCGGTGATGGCGTTGCCGGCCGCGTCCTCGGCGCGCAGGCGCAGCGTGAAGGCGGCCCCGGCCGTCACCGGGGGCACGTGCGCGATGCGCACGGCGCTGGCGGGCCCGGCCAGGATCTGGAGGTTGTGGGCCGCGGGCAGCACGCCGGGGAAGGCCGCAAGCCCCATGCGCACCTGGTACTGGCCCATGGGCCGCGCGGTGTCGAACACGAGGCGCGCGAGCCCCGCGGCGTCGGTGACGCCGTTGGCGATGGGCACCGGCGCACCGCCCGCCGGCCCGCGGAGCGTCCACTCCACCGCCTGGTTCGGCACCGGCCGGCCCGCGGGATCCACCACCCGGGTCTGCAGCGGCACGGGATCCCCCACGGCGGCGAAGGCGCGGTTGACGTCCGGATCGCCGTCGCTGAAGAAGCGGATGAGGTTCGGGATCTGGGTCAGCGTGACCAGCCGCTCCGCGGTCTCCGAGCTCTGGCCCAGGGCGTCGGTGACCCGCACCTTGTAGCGCAGCACCTCGCCGTTGGCGTTGTCCCGCGGCAGCGCGAGCCCGGTGCGGATGACGCTCTCGAACGGACACGTGTCGCTCCAGCACAGGCGGCGGAAGCGCGGCGCGGCCATCTCCCGGGGCACCGTGCCGGTGACGTCGAGCACCGACACCCGCAGCTCGCCGAAGGGCGCGTCGTCCACCTGCTCGAAGCCGTCGATGCGCAGCGGGAAGTTGCGCTGGTCGAAGAAGCCGCTGGGCGGGCTGTCCAGGACCAGCTGCGAGGCGTCGGGAGGCGTGTCCGGGATCACCGGGACGTCGACCACCGACTCGCGCACCTGGCCGAGGGTGTCGGTGATCCGCACCGTGAGCGGCTCCGTGGTCGCGCCGGTGACGCGCGCCGCGCGGGCGTCCACCAGGTCGAAGCGCCGGTCGATGGCCGACGGCGTTCCGACCACGGCGGCGCGCACCGTCTCGCCGCGCCAGGTGACGCTGGCGCCGGTCAGGCCCAGGTCGTCCGCGGCCTGCACCCGCACCGCGAAGGCGCTGCGCTCGCGCACCTGGGCCGGCGGCTGCACCGACGTGATGGTGGGCGGCGTGTCGCTCACGATGGTGAAGCGCCGCGTGGCCACCGACTCGTTGCCGCTGCCGTCGATGGCGGTCACCGCGTAATCGAGCACCGCGCCGGCGGCCGGCGGCGCCTCGGTGAACGCGAGCACGCCGTTCTCGAAGGCCGCCGCGACGATGAGGCCGTTGCGGCGAAGGAGCGCCAGCTCCACGCCGCTGCCGATGTCGTCCAGCGTGACGTTCACCGTGAAGGGGTGGCCGGCGGCGAGCCTGCCGCCGATGAGCTGGCCCTCCACGTCCAGCGTGGCGCTGGGCGGGAAGAAGTCCGTGAAGCGCTGCACGCTCACCGGGATCGACTCCACCGCGTTGCCGTAGACGTCCACGGCGCGCGCCTTCAGCCGGCCGCCGGACTGGGCCAGCGTGAAGTTGCGGAAGATGACGTACTCCGGCCCGAAGTGCTTGCCGATGAGCTCGAAGGGCTGACCCGGCCCGGGGGCGAAGTAGAACTCCACCTGCTGCACCGGCTGGGTGCTGTCGGCGATCCCGGCGCGGATCTCGAGCGGCTTCGGCAGGTAGATGTCGCGCACCTGGAGGCTCACCCGGAACGGGTTCACCGGCAGCCCCTCGCCCTGCAGCAGCACGCGCCGCCGCTGCGACGTGATGCGCTCGCCCCACACGGTCTCGATCTCGGCGACGATCTCGAAGGGCTGGCCGTTGCGCAGATCCGCCGGCACCGGCACCGGCATCTCGAAGGGCGCGTGGGCGGAGGTGCCCACGAGCACGCCGTCCACCCGGTAGCGCACGGCGTTGACGCCGCGCGCGGATCCGAGCGCGACGCGCATCACGTCGCCCTGCACGAACACCGTGTCCGCCACCGGCGAGACCAGCGCCGGGTCGGAGGCCATCAGCACCGGCGGCAGCGCGTGGATGCTGGTGCCGCCGGTGCCGAGGCCCGCGACGAGGCGGTCATGCTCCGCCGCCAGGTCCGTCACCGCGCGGGTCATGGCCAGGGTGTGGGGCAGCACGGAGAGGTCGTGCACGTCGTAGCCCCGCACCTCGCCCGGCACCGCCACCCACACCCGCCCGTCTGCCAGGGCCAGCGCGGTGACGTTCTGGCCGAGGGTACGGGTGTCGAGGGCGCCGGTGGTCAGGGTCAGCCGGTGCAGGTCGCCGCCCAGCGCGAACACCACGTGGTCGCCGCTGGCGGCCAGCAGGCGGATGCCGCCGGCGCCACTCAGCAGCGCGTCCACGCTGACCTCGGCGCCGACCAGCGGCAGGCGGCCCGGCGCCACGCGGTACAGGGTGCCGCCGGAGGTCGCCGCGTAGAACTCTTGCCCCGCCGCCGCCAGCGCCACCACAGGATCGCCCATGCCCACGTCGATGACGCCCGGCTCCGAGGTGCCTGCCCGATCCACCAGGTAGAGCAACGGACCGGCGCTGGCGCCCACCAGGGTGCCGCCCACCGCCAGGTGCTCGAAGGCGTCGCCGGCGAGCACCTGGCGCACGGCCCCGCCGGGGGCGATGGCCACCACCCGCAGGGCGTCCGGCTGCACCACGTAGCGGGTGTCGCCGGCCACCGCCACGTCGCCCGCCGCCTGGGTGAAGGCGCCGACGACGCTCTCGTCCCACTCGCCGCCGCTGCGCCGGATGCGGGTCTGGGCGCCGAAGAAGCCGCTCCCGGCCAGGAAGCGCCCGTGGCGCACGGCCACGTGGCGCACGTCGCCCCGAGGTCGCTCGGTGGCGATCAGGGTGCGCGCCTCGCTGCCGCGGGCGAGGTCGAACACCGGCCCCGTGCCGCCGCCGGCCCACAGCCGCCCGCCGGCCACCACCGCGTGGCGCACGTCGTCGAGGGCCGCGGCCGCCACCGCGCCCAGCAGCGCCGGCTCCGAGGGGGTGCGCACGTCGATCACGCGCACCGTGCGCTCCGACCCTGACAGCGCGAGCAGCGTGCCCTGCAGCGCCAGCAGCCGCTCCGCGTGCACGCCGAGCGCGACGCGCTGGTGGCCGAAGGCCTCGTCGATGCGGTGCAGGTCGCCGCCACGCCCGGCGACGAACAGCTGCCCGTCGTGCACCGCCATGGCCGTGAAGTCGCCGCTGACACCGGCAGTGCGCGTGAGCCCCGCGTCCAGCGCCACCACCTCGCGCTCCGCCAGCAGCACGAAGCCGTCGCCCCGCGGCCGCACGTCCAGCGCGCGCCCGCGGGGCAGGTGCGCCGGCAGCCGGTCCAGGGCGTTGCCGGACACGGCGAAGCCCACGAGGATCCCGTCCACGATGGCCAGCGCCCGCGTCCCGGCCACCGCCAGCCGCTCCACGTTTCCGGTGAGCGTGTGGCTGCTCAGCACGCGGTAGCCGTCGGCCGGGTCGAGCACCACGAGCCCGATGCCGGCGAGCGCCACCAGCAGGCGATCCCCCAGGTGGGCCAGCGCCGTGGGCCGGGACTCCAGGGTGGCGAGCGCGGTGCCGTCCAGGTCCAGGAGCTGGCGACCGGACGCGAGCCAGGCGCCGCCCACCGTGGGCAGTGCCGCGGCGAATGGCCGCGCGAGCCCGCTCGCGCGCACCGCCAGGCTGTCCACCACCCGGATCGTGTGCGCCACGCTGCGGTCGTTGCCGAGGCCGTCGTCCACCGTGGCCTGCACCCGCAGGGTCTCGGGCGCCGCCGGCACCACCAGGGAGACCCGGTCCTCGCCGGAGGCGATGCGGGTGCCGGCGGAGTCGAAGACCTGGATGTGGCGGATCACGCCGGCGGGCAGCTCGGCGTCCAGGCGCAGCGTCAGGTCGCTGCCCGCGAGGCGCTCGGCGGTGATGCCGTCGAGCGCGAGCGGCGGCAGCCGCAGCTCCGGGAACAGCCGCACGCCCACCTCGGTCTCGGCGAAGCGCAAGTGCTCGCCGTAGTAGGCACGCACCCGCACGAACAGGTTCTGGCGCTCCGACACCGCCGGCAGCCTGAGCCCCATGCGACCCGCGGGCGCACCCGCCAGGCGGCGGTCCAGGAGCTTGCGGTCGAAGTCGAACAGCGCCACCTCGGCGTAGCGGAACGCGTCGCCACCACCGTCGCTGGCCCGGTACTCCACGGTGAGGGTGTCGCCCTCGCTGTAGGCGTCGTTGGCCACGGGCCGCGACACCAGCACCTGGTCCAGCTCCGGTGGGTTCGCGGCGAGCACGAGCTGCACCGGCGGTTCGGGCACGCCGTCCACCGCCGGCTCCAGCACCAGGGCATCGCCCGCGTCCGGCAGCACCGCGAAGCCGTGGGCCGTGCCGGCGCCGGCCAGGTGGGCGAGCGGCGCGCCGTCGATGGAGGCGCCGTCCACGCGCGACGAGGGATCCAGCACCATCGCGAGCGGGATTCCGGCGCTACGGGTGGCGGTGGCGCCGTCGGCGGGCACGGTGGCCTGCACCAGGCTGAGCGGCGTCTCGTCGCGGGTCAGCACCTGGACGTCGCGTGTGCCGCTGCGGTCGATGCGCACCACCGTCACGCCGGCGCCGGTGAGGCCCGAGCGCGGCAGGTGCCAGCGCGGCGCGCCGGCCAGGTGGTGGCGCTCCGCGGGCAGCACGCGGCCGGTGGCGTCGGTGAAGTGCACCGTCTCGCCACCCGGGGTGGCGGTGCCGGCGACCCCGTCCACCCACATCCCGAACGGCGTCTCGGTGAGGCTCGCCGCCAGCGGCGCGCCGTCGGCGGTGGCCAGCAGTCTGCGGCGATCCACCCGGGTGGCGTCGCCGTCCACCACCCGCTCGTACACGACGCCGCCGTCGAACTGCCGCTCCACGACGTTGCCGCGCAACAGTGCCACCTGCGTCGCGTCGATCCACGCGCTCCAGGAGTCGTCCACGAATGGCCCGTCGGCCAGCAGCCAGGTGAGCTCGCCGTCCACCAGCGCGTCGCGCACCGGCCCGCCCGCATCCAGGTCCGCCACCGGCGCGATGCTGCCGTCGCCCGCCAGCAGCCAGAGGTGGGCCAGGGCGCCGTTCCAGGTCACCAGGCGCTCGCCGCGGGCGGCGAGCCCCTCCATCCCCGCCAGCGCGGTGAAGAAGCGCCGCTCGAGCACCAGACCGTCGTCGCCACCCAGGACGTAGCCGTACAGGCCGGACTCGGTGAGCACCAGCAGGCGCTGATCGGCCACGGCGATGCCGCGGATGGTCTCCGGTACCACGGCGCCAATGACCGGCACGAAGGCGCCGCCCGCCACCCGGTAGGCGTCCAGCAGGGCGCCGTGACGCAGGAACACGGTGTCGCCGCCCGCGCCCGCCAGAT
Source organism: Gammaproteobacteria bacterium (assembly GCA_041593595.1). Taxonomy (GTDB): domain Bacteria; phylum Pseudomonadota; class Gammaproteobacteria; order HK1; family HK1; genus JBFHNV01. The sequence continues at coordinate 11,520 of JBFHNV010000106.1, read as the reverse complement.
CGCCCAGCAGCGCGCGCTCGAGCCGCGGACCGAGGGCGCCGTCCGCCAGCGGCCAGAACAGCAGGGTGCGGTTGCCGTCGCGGCTCTCCTGGGCGGCAAGGCCGCTGCCGGAGAAGACGAGCCGGTCCAGGCTCCCCGCGGCACGGCTGTAGAGCACGCCCCCGGCGTCACGCAGCTCGAAGCCGCCGCCGCGCCGGTTCACCACCCACACCAGATCGTCGCCGGTGCCGGTGAGCCCCGGCACCACCACCATCGCGTCGATGCGCTCGTCGGCGCCGGCGGGCTGCGCCACGGTGGCCTCCACCGGGCCCAGGTACGGGTGCTTGACCAGGGTCTCGACACGGGCGCGCTCGTGCCCCGACCGATCCCGCAGCAGCGCCGTGACCTCGACCCCGCTGCCCGCGTTGGAGACGGCCACCGGCTGCGGCCCGCTGTCCATGGCGAAGGACGCCACCGTGGCGCCGCCTGCCGGATCGGCGATGTTGACCGTGGAGTCGGGCGAGAAGTCGGGCATGTCCGCGGGCACCGGCGCGTCCACCCACAGCTCGCTGCCGCCCAGGATCTCGGTCGCGGGCAGCAGGCGCAGCACCGGCGTCTCGTCGATGCCGTCGTCGCGCAGCACGTTCAGGAACCGGCGCGCGGAGAGCCCGCCGGAGGTGAGCCGCGCCACCACGATGGCGTTCTCCCCGATCTCCGGCAGGCGCGCGGTGAAGGGGAAGCGCTCCGGCGCGTCCTCGGCGCGGGTCACCGGCACGGGGGCGGGGTTGCGCGGATCCGTCGTGAGGCCGCCCACGTCGAAGTGCAGCTCGGCGTCGGTGACGTTGCGCATCACCACCTCGAAGCGCACCGGCTCGCCCTCGCGGAACTCGGCGCCGTTCTCCGGCGCCACCAGGGCGACGCGAGGCTCGCCGGCGGTGGCGTCGAAGGGCTGCAGCGTCACGCTCGCCACCGCGCTCACGTTGCCGTTGGGATCCCAGGCGCGGGCCTCGACCTGCACCGGGTCGGTGGTCTCCGGCACGAAGCGGTAGCGATTCGGATTGGTGAGCGTCTCGAAGCCCGCGCCGTCGCGGCTGACCTCGACCCGCTCGATGCCATAGCGATCGAAGGACTGGATAATCACGTCCGCCGGCTCGCCCAGCACGATGCGGTCGCCGTCGCCGGGCGAGACGATGGCAATGGTGGGCGGCGTGGCGTCGAGCACCAGGGTGTAGGCGTCGTCTACCACCTTCAGCCCGCTGAAACCGAAGACGATGCGCAGGCGCACGGGGATCTCGGTGCGCGGCGCGATGTCGGCGAGCTTCGGGTTGAGGAAGGACAGGGATACCCGCGCGGCGCCGGGGGCCACGGTCTCGAGCGTCACCGGATACCAGCGCTCCTCGACCCGCATCATCACGTCGTGGATGAGATCCACGTCACCGCCCAGGTCGAAGCGGATGTCGGCGCGGCTGATCTCCTCCACCGGGCTCGGATCGGTGGCGACGGGACCGACGTCGATCACGGGATCCACCACCGCCGCGTCGAAGCGCTGCTCGGCGAAGTTGCCCGCCCGATCGGTGACGCGCACGCGGAACGCCAGGTCCCCATCGGACTCCAGGATGTCCCGGGTGATGCCTTCGAGGACCCCGAAGTCCCCGTGCAGCGACTGCCACGGACCGAAGCTAAGGCCGCCGTTGGTGGACACGCGTGCCTCGAAGCGCAGGCCGCCGGCCCCGGTGACGTTGTCCTCCGCCGCGGGCAGGAAGGTGTGGGTGCGCCCGCGGGTGAGCTGCATGGCCGGCGACACGGGCGTGCCGTCGGCGGTGCGCACCAGGGCGACGTTGCGCGGCGCGAGCGTGTCGCGGGAGCTGAAGGTGCGCCTGTAGCTGCCGGCGACGAGCGACGACGTCTGTAGCGGCAGGTTGCCCCGCAGGTCGCGCAGGCTGTCGACGGTGGCCACGTAGTCGTGGTTGTTCTCGAGCGCCGCGCCGAGCTTCAGCCGCAGCACTACCCGGTTGTCGTTCACCTGGAGCTCGAAGCGATCGGAGACGTCGGCCGGCGGCGCGCCGCTGTAGTCCCGGGGCTCGCCGGTGACCGTGAATTCGCCGGCCAGCACCGGCTCGTCGAAGCGCAGCGTGAGCGGGGTCGTGAAGTCGAAGCCGGTGGCGCTGGTGAGCCGCGGCGGCGTGTCGTCCTCGCCGGTGAGTGCACCCGCCAGGATCACCTCCTCGTCCGTCTCCGCCTTGCGCAGCACCACGCGGTAGGCGCGCCCGTGGACGACGGGCGGCGAGTGGAAGCTCAACGAACCGGCGCCGATGGCGTAGGGCAGCGCGTTGCCGGCGCGCGGCGTATCGCCCGCGCCCTCCTCCAGCCAGTGCACCGTGACGCCGCCGGAGAAGCCGTCGCCGGTGACGGTAACCAGCGTGCCGCCGGCGTCGCTGACCCGGTCGGCGCCGCGGGCACTGTCGGTGGCGATGCCGGACACGGTGAGCGCCTGGGTGACCAGCAGTGCCGCGGGCAGCACCTCGCGCTGCCCGGGCTGGGTCAGCTCCAGCGCCACGATGCCGGCATCGGGTAGCGTCGCCGTGAACCCGAGGGTCGCGCCCGCGGGTCCCGGGCTCAGGTCCGCGCCCGACAGCGTCACGCTGCCCAGGCGCACGCTCTCGGCGCGGTCCAGGCTCTCGCCCTGCACGCTGAAGGTGGTGGTGCGCCCGGTGATGGTTGTGGCCGGCGCGAGATCCAGCACCGTGATGGGCACCAGACCGAAAAGCGGGGCGCCGGTAAGGCGCCACGGCATGTCGTGGAACACGTCGGCGCCGTCGATCACGCCCACCGGCGGGTTGAACAGCGAGAGGTCGTAGCTCTCGCCGGGCACGTACTCGGCGCCGCGCACCTGGAACTGGAGCGTCTGGCCCAGCAGCCGCGAGTCGCCGGGCAGCCCGGTGCCGTCGGCGGCGCGGGCCACGCTCAGGCTCACGGGACGCCAGGCCTCCGGCGCGCCGGCGACCGTGAGGCCGACGGTGCCGGCCGCGGCCCCGATGGCGAGCGCGGGCTCGGTGGCGTGGGCGTTGGCGAGCGGCGACACCACGTTCCAGTAGCTGCTGCCGGCGCACCACTCCACCAGCCCGCCCACCACGCGCAGCTCCTCGGCAACCTGAAGGCTGTCCGCGTCCACGTGGGTGAGCGGCACCAGCCCCAGCGGATCGGCAAGCCCGGTGGGCAGGTTCACGTCCCGGAGCTCGAGCGCCGGGAACCCGGCGTCGAGGCGCGTCACCGCCAGCACCTCGCCGGCGAGCGCTGCGCCCAGCAGCGCCGGCACCGGGGTGTTGCCGAGCGCGCGCAGGCCGCTGCCTTCCGCCAGGCGGCCGGTGTCCAGGAGCTCCACCTGATCGTGGCCGATCAGGAGCAGGCGCTGCTCGGAGGCGTCGAGGGCCAGGGGCTCGATGAGGGTGTGCAGGAGACTCGCCGCCACCGTCTCCGGCGCCGCCAGCAGGCGCGCCTCCGCGCGGTCGCCGAACAGCAGGTACGCGTAGGGACCGCTCACCGCCGCGTCCAGGGCGCCGGCCGGGACCTCCTGCCAGTCGCTGCCGCGCACGTGGGCGAGGCGCAGCGTGCCGCCGCCGAAGCTCACCACGGTCTCGCCGGACAGCGCCAGGCGCGCGTGCTCGCCGCCGCCGGGGTTGACGATGCGGTTGATGCGGGCCGGCGCGTACACGTTGGCCAGGTCGTAGACCAGCAGGTCGCGGGCGCCGCCCACCGCCAGCACCAGGTAGCGGCCCGACAGCGCCACCGTGCGCGCCGGCTCGTCGGTCGCGATGCGCGACAGGAGCACCGGGATCGGCGAGTCGCGGGTGGTGAACAGCTCCACCTGATCGCCCGGCTCGTTGCCGCGCCGCCGGGTGGTGACCAGCAGGTCGCCGGCGCGCGCCGTGAGGGTGAGGCCGGTGAGGCGCCGGCCCGCCTCCAGGCGCACCACCAGCTGGTCGTTCACCACCCGGTCGTTGCCGCTCGCCAGGTTGCTCACCTCCACCGTGAGCGGCCCCAGGGTGTCGTCGGGCACGCGGAACGCCACGCGCCGATCGTCCACCGGGGTGACGCCGCGCGCCGCGCGCCCGTTCACAGTGATGCGCGTGGACGGGTTGAGGCCCGCGCCCTCGATGGCCACCCACTGGCCGGCGTTGAATAGCAGGCGGTGCAGGTCCGGGAAGAACGTGTCGCCGGCGGGCTCGAACAGTCCGATGGCCTCGATGGTCGGGTCGGTGACGTAGGTGAGCGCGCCCGCACGGAAGTCCGAGAGCGCGCCGTTCGCCACCGACACGCCCACCAGGCGATTCTCCACGGGCGGCGCAGGCAGCGCCGGCAGGCGGAAGGTGATCTCGTTCGGGTGGCGCCTGAGCACATCGGCCGCGTCCACGGTCACGCCGCCCACGCGCACCGTTGTGGCGTCGGTGTACCCCTCGCCGGTGACGGTCACCTCGTCGCCGCCGCGCCAGCTCGCGAACGGCGGCAGCACGCCGTCGATGCGCGCGCGGGGCGCGTCCACCGCGGTGAAGCGGAAGCTGTAGTCCGCCGGCAGGGCGTCGCCTTGCAGGTCGCGCACGGCGCCGGAGACGGTGACGCGGTACTCACGCCCGTCGAGGAACGGCGCCACCGGGCGGAACAGCAGGCGCGTGCCGTCGTTGTCCACCTGACTGGACACGAAGCCCGCCACCGGCTCGCCGGCCAGGGTCACCGTGAGCAGGTCGTCGGCGAAGTCCCTGAGCTGCGCGTTGTCCAGGATGCGGTTGAAGCGCACCACCACCGGCTCGTCCGCGGGCAAGGCGCCCCGCGGCGACGGCGTCTGCCCGATAACGGTGAGCCGGTCGTTGACGATGGTGTTGAGGCCACCGCCCAGGTTGCCCAGGGCCGCGCCCACCGGCAGCGGGTTCTCCGCGGGCTTGCCGGCCACGAACACGAAGGCGGTGCCGGCGTAGAGCGCGCGCGGGCTGAACGCGATGGTGCCCACGTCGCCGGTCACCGTGAAGTAGTTCTCCAGCGCGACGGGCGCGCGGTACCGCCCGTCCAGCCACGGCGCGATGTCGAAGATCTGGAGATCGCCCTGGCCGCCGGCCACGTACAGGGTCTGGCCCCGCAGCAGCATCTCGCCCGCGAAGAGGTCGCCGCTGCGCACGAGGAACGCCAGCGAGCGCTGGGCCACCGGCTCGAGGCCCGCGGCGCCGGGCGCGTAGAGCACCACGGTGCCGGAGCGACCGGTGCTCACCAGCAGGTGGCCGTCGTGGGCCAGCAGCCCCACCGGGGTCACGGGCACGCCCGCCGGATCGTCCAGCGCCACCACCTCCAGCGCCTCGAAGGTGCCGCCCGCGAGGTCCAGCGCCACCGCCTCCGAGATTTCGGGCAGCAGCAGCCACAGGACCTCGCCGTCCAGGGCCATGGCCCCGCCGGCAGCACCCAGATCCGCCGCGGTGCGGGTGGCCAGCGCCCGCAGCCGGCGGTCCGGCTCCAGGCGCCAGACCAACAGGCCGAAGTCGCCGGAGGCGATCACGAGGCCGTCGCGCACCACCAGGTCCGCCACCTGCCCCGGCAGCGGCAGCTCGTCCAGCAGCAGCGGATCCGCCGCCAGGGTCACGTCGAAGTGGAACAGGCGGTCGCCGCCCGCGAGATACAGGTCGTCGCCCTCCAGCGCCAGGGTGCGCAGGCCGTCGGGCTCGAGCGTGGTCTCGAAGTGGAACGGCTTCGGACCGCCCACGAAGTCCTTGAGGATGATCTCCGGGCGCACGGGATCCGACACGTCGGCCAGCACCAGCTGCGCCCGCGAGGTCTCCACGCGCCCGAGCACGCGGCCCTCGCGATCGATGGGCTCGTAACCGCCGCCGGTCACCGTGTAGAGGATCTGGTCCTTGCGCACGATGCCCGTCACCGGGCTCGAGCTCGGGTCCAGGGCCAGCTCGCCGGTGGGCCGCCCGGCGTAGAAGTAGGCCTGGGAGAGCACGTCGCGCTCGCCCGGGAACAGCGTGCTCTCCACCGCCACGTCGGCGAAGCCGAAGCGCCCGGCAGGCGCGCGCACCCGGGCGTGGTTGGCGCCGAGGATGCGGAGATCCCCTGCGCGCACGCCGCCGAAGGTGATCGCGATGCCGTGGTTGAAGCCGGCGCCGAAGAGATCCACGGTGTTGCCGCCCTGGGGCGGACCGGCGTCGGGCACCACCTGGAACAGCACCAACCGCGGCAGCACCACCATCGCACCGTTGCGCGTGCCGGTGAGCCCGCCGCGGCTCACGCTCACCGGCACCGCGGCGGTCTCGAGCGCCAGCAACAGCGCCGGCACCTGCAGCCGGATCTCGCCGTCGGCCAGCGACTCGATGGCCGACGGGTCCACGTCCACCTGGCCGATGCGCACCGCGACCGCCGCCGGGTCGTCGCCGAAGCCGCTGCCGGTGATGACTGCGGTCTCGGTGCCGTCCCCGTGGAAGTAGTGCAGCGCGGGCACCCCGCCGGACAGGCGCGCGACGCCGTCGATGGCGGGGCGCACACCCGCCGCGCGCCGGTAGCCCACGTCCAGGCCGCGCAGCAGCGGCTGGCCGTTGAGCGCGGTGAGCCCGGCGCCGATGCTCAGGGTGAACTCGCCCTGATGTGTGGCGCCGTCGGCGAAGGCCACGTCGATGTGGCCGCCGGCCAGGGTGTTGATGCCTTCCAGGGCGAACTGGTCCGCCGGCAGCGGCGTGCCCGCGCCGTCGAGCAGGCGCACGCTCGTGCGCAGCGCCGCCTCGTCAGTGTTGAACAGCTGGTTGAGCTGCACCCGGATCACACCGCCGTCGCCGATCTCGCTGCCCGCCGGAGGCGACACGGAGGTGATCGCGAGATCCGGCGTGGGCGTGGCCTGCAGCCCGCGCTCGCCGCCCAGGAACACCCCGCCCTGGTTGGCGACGACCTCGCCCTCGCCGTCGGGCAGCGGCTGCCAGTAGACGGTCTCGTGGCCGCCGCCCGCCGCGTCCTGGAGGATCAGGTACTCGTCGCGGGTGGTGACCGCGATCTGCGCGTGCTGCACCAGGAACGACGCCGCGTCGTCGGCGATCCCGCGCTCGATGGGCGCGAGCGTCACCTGCGGGACGCCGCCGAAGCCGTCCACCGTGGCGAGATGCAGCGCGCCGTCGCGCTCCAGCAGCACGAACAGCCGATCCTCCTGCCACTGGACATCCAGCGGGCGGCCGCGCAGCTCGTCGCCGCGGAAGGTCACGGTGGGGTATCCGGGCGGGCCGTCCAGCTCGCCGTCGGCGAGATCGAAGAAGCGCACGTAGCCGGTGCCGAGCGCGTTGGCCACCGACAGCGCCAGGATCCGCCGGCCCGGGTCGATGGCCACGTCGGTGGCGGTGTTGCCGGGCACCGCGAAGGTGTTCACCAGCAGCGGCGCGCGGAGATCGTGCACGTCCACCACCAGCAGGCCGTCGCTGCCGGCGGCCAGGTACACGATGTCGTCCAGGGTGGCCACGCCGGTCACCGGCTGCTCCGTGCGCAGCTGCGACAGGCGCACCGGGCGGTCCCAGATGGCGATGTCGTAGATCTCGAGCCCCGCGCGCATCAGGAAACGGTTCTCGTCGCTCGGGCCGGGCCCGGCGCGCACGCCCGCGAACAGGACGTCGCCGCGCACCTCCGCGCCGCCCATCACCTGCGGCGGGTAGTTGGGCAGGTCGATGCCGCGCCCCGCCGCGAGGGTGTAGGAGAACCGTCCCACCGGCACCTCCTGGCCACCCATGGCCAGGAGCACGTCGTACAGATCCGGCGCCACCACGCCCGGCAGCAGGAAGTCGAAGCGCGACGTGCCTACCACGTCGTCGCGCAGGTTGGAGACGAAGACGCCCGCGTCCACCTCGAGGGTGCGGATCTCCTCGCCCAGGCGCGAGCGCAGGATCACCTTCGCTCCCGGCAGGATCACGGGCCTGCTCGAGGTGATGGTGATGCGTCGCCCGCCCTTGACCGAGCCGCTCTGGGGCGAAAGCTCGAAGCCGACCCCGTCGAGCGCCTCACCGAGGAAGATGGCCCCCGGCCGTGCCGCGGTGAGGCCGCCGTCCACCACCCGCAGGTGGTGCTGCCCGGCGGTGAGCGGCAGCAAGTCGAGCGCGCCCGCCGGCAGCCGCAGGGTGCTCGCGTCCAGCCACTCGTGGGCGACCTCGAACTGGTCCACGTATACCGTGAGCGCCGGGTCGTCGCGGAAGCCCTCGCCGTGGATGATCACCTCCGCACCCTCGCCGCGGTGGTGCACGCCCCCCTCCACCCGGTGGATGACGGGATGCAGCGCGTCGGCCGGAGCCGCCTCGACGCGGGTGACGAAGGGCAGCCACAGACCGGTGGCGCGCAGCGTACGCGCGTCGTCCACCCGCACCTCGTAGATCGACCCCGGCTCGCGATCGAACTCGATCCGGTAGCGCTCCGCGTGGCCCTCGATCGCGTCCACCGGGGTCAGGGTGAACAGCTCCGGCAGACCGCTGTCGAGCTCGGTCACGCTCACCGCGCCGGGCACCTGCATGGAATCCACGGTGATGCGCTCGTTGAACACGAGCTCCAGCGCCTCGCCGGCGGCCAGCAGGCCATCCTCGTCGACGGATACCTCCTCCACGAAGGCCCCCGGCAGCTCGAGCACGGTCAGCCCGCTGGCGGCGGCGGCCACCAGCCGGTCCTTGAATACGTCCACCGCCTCGATGGCCTCGGTGTTGCCGGCGGAGACGATGCGCGGCACCTCCGGGTCGGCGATGTCCACGGCCACCACGCCGCGCTCCGCGGCCACCAGCAGCAGGTTGCCGAAGCGCCGGAGCCCGAGCGCGCGCCCGGGCACCGCCTGCAGCGCGGCGTCGATGGCAATGCGCGTGCGCTGCTCGGGGCGCTCCTTGTGCAGGATCTCGATGCCGCTGCCCGCCAGCGCCACCACCAGGTGGTCGCCGTAGCTGGCGATGTCCAGCACGTTGTTGTCGAAGGCGTACTCGCGCACCAGCACCGGGTCGAAGAGGTTGCGCGCGGTCACCCGGTCCCCTGCCGCGTCCGGCGAGCGGATGCCGCTCACCGGGCGGAACAGGGCGCACTCGGCGCTCGCGTTCCAGCCGCGCCCGTTGCGCAGCCCGCCCGAGTACAGCCACTCGTCGTCGCGCACGATCACGTTGCCGCCGGCGAGCCCCTCGAGGCGATCCAGCACCACCGGATCGTTCACGTCGGCGTAGCTCACCGCCTCGACGACGCCGCGCGCGGGGCTCTCGCCCACCTTGCCCGTGCACGGCTCCATGCCCGGCTCGCCCTCGACGCCGATTGCGCGCGCCGCGAACAGCGCGTCACCCCACTTGAGCACGTCGCCCACGTGGTCCGACGGGCTGTCCTCGAGCACCTCCGACAGGAACTGCAGGCCGTTCTGCTCGTCCAGGTTCAACCGCGCCACGCCGCCGCTGCCGCTCGCCACGTAGAGGCGCTTGCGCTCGACGCCCTCCTCGCGCTCCAGCGCCGGGTGCACGCGCACCGAGTCGATGGCCAGCGCGAGCTCGGCATCGGCCAGCTCCTCCAGGCGCTGCTCCTCCTCGCGGGTGAGGCCTTCGCCCTCGCCGAGCAGCTCGAACAGCAGCTGCTTGGCCTGCAGCTGCGCGCGCTCCACGAAGCGCCCGAGCAGCGCGCGTCCCTCGGGTCCGCTGGGCAGCGACGAGGCCCCGCCCACCAGCAGCGGCTCGGTGGCGTTCTGCACGTCGAAGGCCGCGGCCCGGGTGGTCTCGGGGAACGGCACGCCGCCGAAGGTCTGCAGCGAGAAGCCGTCCACCAGGTAGCCGCCGCTGGTGATGGCCACGCCGGTCTCGCGATCCACGTGGATGTCCGTCGGGAAGGCGTTGCTCGCGCCCTGGCCCGCGATCCGGCGCAGGCCGTAGCCGAAGCCCTGCACACCGATGAGCGACGTGACGTTGCCGTAGCGGTCCTCGCCATGCACCGCGTTGAGGCCCACCGGACCACCCCGGGTCACCAGCTCCAGCCGGTCGCTCGCGAGCACCCGCACGCTCGCGACCGGCACCGAGCCGATGCGGATCTCGAGACCCTCCATCACCGTGTTGCCCGGCTCGAAGCCGCGGCCGGTGAGGGTCAGCCGGGTGCCGCCCGTGTGCGGACCCCAGCGCGGCGACACGGTGTCGAAGCGCACCGGCGCGTCCACCATCAGGCCGCCGAACAGGGTGGCCTGCTCCCACAGCCCACCGCGCTCCACCTGCACCGTGACGTCGAACTGCCCGGCGGCGGGCATGGCCGGCAGCTCCGCGATGACGATGCCGGCGCGCTCGTCCTCGGCGTTGGACTCCACCTCGCTCACGGCGAGCTCCACGGCGCCTGCGAACACGCGTACCCGGGCGGGATCGACGGGCACGCCCAGCACGCCCACGGTGAGCGTGCGGGCACGGTTCTCCAGCACGCGGCGCGGCACCACCGCGTCCACGCGCAGGGTGTCCGGGCGCGCCCCGCGCAGTCGCAGCTCGAAGCGCTGGTCCCGAGCCAGCTCGTAGAGCGTGAGGAATCGGTTGCCCTGGAGCGGCTTCACCGAGCGCACGCCGGCCCGGGCCACCAGGGTGAGCGCGTCGCCAGTGGCGAGGCCGTGGTCGTCGTCCAGGGTGAGCAGGGCGTCGTTGTTCACGATCTCGACGGTGGCGGGCAGCGCCGCCCCGTCGGGCCCCAGGATCGCGAAGTGCGCGGCGTTCGGGGCGAACAGGTCGATGGCCTTGTTGAAGCGCAGCGTCGCGCGCAGCCTTCCCAGCGCGTCGCGGTCCAGGATGCCGGTGCCGGGATCCAGGCGCGCGATCTTGAGCACCACGTCGGGGGTCACCTGCAGCACGCTGCCGCCGGTGCCGTCGGTGCCCGCGGAGTAGGCGGCGAAGGCGCTGGCCAGCACCACCTCCAGGTCGTTGCCCGGGAAGGCCTCCATGCCCGCAGTGAGCGCGGGCCGGACCGGGTCGGTCACGTCCACGGTGAGCACGCCGCGCAGGCCGCGCGCCAGGTACGCCACGTTGCCCTGCACCGACACGTCGTGCACGTGGCCTGCGTCTGGCACGCGGGAGACGATGCGCGGGTCGCGCGGATCGGCGATGTCCACGATCACGAGCCCGGCATCGCCCGCGGCCAGGTACGCGTGGCTGCCCTGGATCACCACCCGGCTCGCAGGCACCGGCACGCTGCCGATGATCGTGAGGCCCTGCGCCGCGTCCTGCTCCACCAGGTACAGCGCGCCGCTGCCGTCCACGAGCGCATCCACCAGCCGGTTGCCGGCGAAGTCGAAGCGTCCCGCCGCCACCGCGTAGCGCGACGGCGCGCCGGCCGCCGCCGGAACGCGCGTCACGTCCAGTGCCGAGTGGCCGTCCGGCAGCGCGAGGCGGCTCGCGAGATACGCCTTGGTCTGCAGGTAGCTGTCCACCAGCCCGATGCCCGCCTCGCCCATGGCCAGCACCGCCTGGTTGTTCCGGACAGCGATACCCCGGGCGAAGCTCGCGGGCAGCGGCAGCGAGCTGACGACGGTGCTGCGCGAGACGTCCACCGCGTCGAAGG
>JBFHNV010000105.1:0-19917 GCA_041593595.1 Gammaproteobacteria bacterium | reverse complement strand
GGTCGCCGAGTACGTGGCGCTGTTCCCGAACCTGCTGCTGGGCCTGCACGAGGACCACGCCTACTCGGTGCGCCTGGATGCGCTCGGCCCGGACCGCACCCGCGAGGTGTGCGACCTGTTTTTCGTGGAGGAGGCCGCCGAGAGCCAGGCCCACGCACTGGCCCGGGAGCGAACCCGCCGCGCGTGGATCGCGGTGTTCGAGGAGGACATCCCGGTGGTGGAGGGCATGCACCGGGGACGCAGCTCGCCCGCCTACGACGGCGGCGCGTTCTCGCCGGTGCTGGAGGCAGCGTCGGTGAACTTCTACCAGTGGCTGCATCAGGGCGGCGCGCCGGATGCTCCGGGGGCGCGCCCCGGCTGAAGCCCGGGCCCGCGCAGGCCCTCAGGCCTCCTCGCGCCGGGCGCGGCCCCGGTGCAGCAGCTCCTCCAGCAGCCCCTCGCGGTCCCGGGCCATGCGCCGGCGCATGGCATCGGGCACCGCCGTCTCCGGATCGTGGTCCGCGCTCCAGCGGATGATCTCCAGCAGCGCTGGCGCCAGGTCGACGCACTTGGCGGTGGGCTCGTAGAGCACCTGGCGGCGGTTCCCCGGGTCCGGGCGGCGAGTCACGAAATCCAGCGCCTCCAGGCGCTTGAGCCGATCCGACAGGATGTTGGTGGCGATCTTCTCGCCGGACTCGAGCATCTCGCCGAACCGTCGCTTGCCCCCGAACAGGAGGTCGCGCACCACCAGCAGCGTCCAGCGGTCGCCGAAGATGGCCAGCGCGTAGTCCAGTGGGCAAACGGAACGTCGGGCGGGGGCGGGGTCGGGCATCGGATCGGACGGCCGCTAACCACTTGCAGTGTGCAATTTATTATGGATAATCACTTGCGCCCTGCAATCAATCCTGGGCCGAGGAGAACGCCGATGAAACTGTACTACGTGGTGGGCTCGCCCAACTGCCGCAAGGTGCTGGCGGTGGCCAATCACCTGGGCCTGAGTCCAGAGCTGGAGTTCCTGGACTTCTTCGACGGCGACCTGCGCGCGCCGCGCTACCTCAAGGTGAACCCGAACGGCATGGTGCCGGCCCTGGTGGACGACGACCTGCGCCTGTTCGAGTCGAACGCCATCACCCAATACCTGGCAGATCGGGCGGGCAGCGACGCGCTGTTCCCCCGCGACGCGGCCGGCCGCGCCGACGTCGCCCGCTGGCAGTTCTGGGAGGTGGCCCACTTCAACCGGGCCTTCGGGCGCATCGCCTTCGAGACCGTGGCCAAGCCCGGCTTCGGGCTCGGCGAGACCGACCGGCACCTGGTGCATGTCGAGACGGAGTACCTGGCGCGCCATGCCCGGGTGCTGGACGCACACCTGGAGGGCCGCGAATACCTGGTGCGCGAACGCATCACCCTCGCGGACTACTCCGTGATCCACTGCGAGCCGTTCAAGGAAGCCGTGCCCTTCGACTGGTCGCCCTACCCGAACCTGAACGCGTACTTCGAACGCATGCGTGCGGTGCCCCACTGGGCGCGCACGGCGCCGCCGAGTCGCGAGGCCATGGGCCGGCGCCCGAAGGCCGCCTGAGCCCACCCCTGTTCGGAAAAGGCCGGCCCGTATCGGGCCGGCCGCCCCTGGGGATGCCGTTGACCGATCTCGACTGCGCCTGAGCGCGAGGCGCCGCGCCGCGGTGACCGGCCGCGGGCCCGCGGGGCACGCGGCCGACCGGTGTCGCCGCGGACGGTGGGTAGAATCCGCTCCTGCACTGATCGGGAGGCACGCCCATGACCGTCAACGTGAAGATCGGCGTCAAGGAGCTGGTGGAAGCGGCTTACGGGGAGATCGAGACCATCGGGGTGGAGGAGGCCAAGGCGCTGCACGGTCGTGACGACGTGGTGTTCGTGGACGTGCGCGACGTGCGCGAGCTGAAGCGCGAGGGGCGCATCCCCGGCGCTTTCCACATGCCGCGGGGCATGGCCGAGTTCTGGATCGACCCGGGCAGCAAGTACCACAAGGACGTCTTCGACGCCGACAAGCGATTCGTCTTCTTCTGCGCCGCCGGCTGGCGCTCCGCCCTCACGGTGCAGGCGGCGCGGCGGATCGGTCTCGAGAACGCCTGCCACTTCGAGGGCGGATTCGGCGCCTGGAAGGAGCAGGGCGGGCCGGTGGAGACCGACCCGCCTGGCTGACAGCGCCTTGCGGGATCGCGTGCGATCGCCACTCCTGGCACAAGGGAATTGACCACAGACGCACGGAGGACACAGAGAAGTGTTGGAGGGAAATCCCTCTGTGTCCTCTGTGCCTCTGGGGTTCTTACCCTGATCCTGCCAACAGCAACGATCCGGCAGTCCGCGAGAATCCAAAGCGAGGCCGTTGCGGTTCGATGTTCTTCACGCTTTGTGTCTTTGTGGTCTGGTCTTCTTCACCAATCTGCGCATCCGCTGCGTTTCAGCGGCAAGCCCCCGGGTGCTGACAGCGCGACTCACTTGACGACGAGCTCCTGTGGATAGTCGCAGAAGCGCCGCGCCCCCTGGTCGGTGATCTGGACGCACTCGCTGATCTCGACGCCCCAGTCGTCGATCCAGATCCCCGGCATCACGTGCAGGGTCATGCCCGGCGCGAGCTCCGTGCGGTCGCCCGGGCGCAGGCTGAACGTGCCCTCGCCCCAGTCCGGGGGATACGCGAGCCCGCAGGAGTACCCCATGCGCGAGTCCTTGACGATGCCGTGGCGCGAAATGACGCCGCGCCAGGCGGCCTCCACCGCCTCGCAGACGGCGCCCGGACGCGCCGTCTCGATGGCGGTGTTGAGCCCCTCCACCACCACCTTCGCGGTATCGGCGAGCTTCGCCGGCGGCGGGCCCAGGTGCACGGTGCGTGACATGGGGCAGTGGTAGCGCCGTCGCACGCCGGCGATTTCCAGGATGGTGGCCTCGCCCTGGCGGAAGGGCGCATCGGTCCAGGTGAGGTGCGGCGTGGACGTGCCCACCCCGGAAGGCAGCAGGGGCATGATGGCGGGATAGTCGCCGCCAGCGTCCGGGTGGCCCTCCACCTGGGCCTTGAGGATGACCGCGGCGGCGTCGCACTGGCGCACCCCGGGGCGCACCATGTCCATGCCCGCCGCCATGGCCTTCTCGGTGATGCGCGCCGCGTCGCGCATCAACGCGAGCTCCGCCTCGCTCTTCACGCACTTCACCCACGCCACCAGCGTGGTGGCGTCGTGGAAGGTCGCGTCGGGCAGCCCTGCCGCCAGATGCTCGAAGGACCTGGCCGTGAAGTAGAAGCTGTCCTTCTCGACGCCCACGTGCCCGGAGCCGATGCCGCGGCTCTTCATGAGCGCGGCGACGAAGTCCATGGGGTGCTTCACCAGCGAGTGCACGTGATCGTCGGCGTAGCCGACGATGCTGTCCTCGCCAAGCCAGGTGGTCACCCGCGCTGCGCCGGCGTCCATCATGCGCCCCACCCACAGCGGCTCGTCCAGGCGCTGGGACACGATGACGCACTGGTGCACGTAGAATGACCAGCCGTCGTAGCCGGTGAGGTAGCCCATGTGCGCCGGGTGGTTGGACACCAGGGTGTCGATGCCCGCCGCGTCCATGCGGCGGCGCACCTTCGTCAGCCGCTCGCGGTACTCCGCGACGGGAAATGCCGGATACTCTTTGACGTTCATGGCGGGATGAGGCTCCTCCTCGTGCGGGGTGCGGCACACGGGCGGCGCGGCGCGCAGGGCGCGGTCGCACCGCTTTTGTGTCCGGCGCGCCGGTGTGCTTCAGTGCGCCGATGATCCACGACTATAGCGTTGCCTTCGAGTCCGCCCGCGCCGGCGCCGGGTGCGGCGACGCCGAGGCGTCCTTCCGGCTCGGCCAGCACTATGGCCTGGGCCTCGGCTGCGACCAGAGCTACGGCGAGGCGGTGCACTGGTACCGCCGGGCGGCCGCAGCCGGCCATGCCGGCGCCCAATGCAACCTGGGCTTCATGTACGGCACCGGCCGCGGCGTGCCCCAGGACTACGTGCAGGCCTACGCCTGGTACAACCTGGCCGCCGCCGCCGGCCAGGACACGGCTCGGCGCAACCGCGACGCCGTGGCCCAGCGCATGACCGCCGGCCAGCTCGAGCGTGCCCAGGAGCTGTCCCGCGAGCTGTTCGAGCGGATCGAGGCGGGGTGAAGCCCCGGAGACCGGGAGCATCACCACCCCGATCAGCTCACTCTGAGCGAATCGGGTGCCGCCTGACGCGACCGTGCACCGCACGGATGCGGCGCTCGAGCGTACACGGATGTATTCACAGCGTGTCGCGGCAGGCGGTACCCGATTCGCGGCCGCCAGCTATCGCGGCGTGCGATTCGCGACCCAGGCCTCTCCTTCATGCCTCCTAGTGCAGCCGGTTGTCCAGGTACGCCCGCGGCACGAAGGTGCCGAGCGACGAGATGTCGGTGATGCGCAGCAGTGTCGTGCCCTCGGTTTCCAGCACCGCGTGGCGGCGCGAGACGGCGCGGCAGGACTCGTGCACCACGGCGTCGCAGTCGGGGCTGCGTCCCACCACGTTGCGCCCGGGCTTGAGCTTGATGTCCTCGCCGAGCTCGTCCACCAGCAGCCACGGGGTGCCCGCCACCACCAGGTAGCGATGCTGGGCCAGGAGGATGGACAGCGCCTGGCCGGCGCTCATGGGGATCTCCAGGTGTACGCCCTTGGGCATGCGGTCGAACGCCGGGCGCGCGCCTGCCTCCCCCGCCAGTGCGTCGGCGTCGAGGAGCAGGCGCTGGCGCGGCGCGCTCTCCGCGTCTGCGGCGCTGCCGGGTGCCGCCGGGACCCGTCCGCGGTTGGCGAGCAGGGTGCGGACACAGTCGCGCTCGCCGGCCAGGTGCTCCACGAGGGCCTCCAGCAGCGCGAGCTGGTAGCCGGCAGTCCAGCCACGGGCAATTGCCAGGGCGTCGGACCAGGACGGTTCCAGAGGCGTGTCCTCCGCCTGGATGCGCGCCACCATCTCGGCGGGATCCACGTCGCCCCGGGCCAGCGCGCCGGCCAGGCGCGCGGTCAGGTCTTCCAGGGCGGCGGCGCGCGCACCGAGGGCGTGGTCGTCCAGGGCGCCCAGCTCCGCCATGCGGGCCGGGTTCACCGCCGCCTGGCCCGCCAGCGAGGCGCGCAGCGCCTCGGCGCTGGCAGCGCGGATCTCTCGCGCCCCCAGGCGCAGCACCACGCCGCGGTCGAACAGGCGCGCCATTACGCCGCGGTGCTCCGCGCGAGCTCGCCCAGCGCCGCGCACAGCTCCCCATCCGGATCCGCCAGGCACTCGAGAACGGTGAAATGGTTGCGCCTGGCTGGCACCAGGACACGGGTACTCGTGGCGCCGGCCCAGCGCGCCGCCAGGTCCCGGGACTGGCGGAGGAACTCCTCGCTCTCGTCGCCGCCCACGGCTGCCACAAGGGGGCAGGCGCCGGGCACCGGGGTGCGCCACGCCGGGCTGTCACGCTCGGCGGTGGTCCGGTCCAGGCCCAGCGCGTCGTTGATGCTGGTGGGGACGAGGGGCGCCAGCTCGAACACGCCGCTGATGGCCATGGCGCCGGCCAGGGGGCAGGGGGGGAGCGTCGCGTCCAGGCGCGAGAAATCCGTGGTCAGCATGGCGGCGGTCAGGTGGCCGCCGGCGGAGTGGCCGGCCAGGAACACGCGCTGCGCGTCGTGGCGGCAGGGGCCATCTGCGTCGGGGCGGAGCAGCCAGGCCAGGGTGCGAGCCACCTGGGGCGGGATCTGGCCGAGCGCCACCTGCGGGCACAGGTCGTAGTTGATCACCGCCACGCTGAAGCCGCGCGCGAGGGGCCCGCGAGCGATGAAGCCGTACATGGACTTGTCGCCACGCTGCCAGTAGCCCCCGTGCACGTACACCAGCAGCGGCGGCGCGGACCCCTCGGCATGGTAGAGGTCCAGCCGGTCCCGCGGACCCGGCCCGCAGGACACGTCCAGGTCGCAGCGCGCGGCCTCGCGCAGGGCCGCGCTGCGCCGCATCCAGTCCTCGGCGATGCGCGGGAACTCCGGTACCCGGCGCTGGTTGTTGTACTGCACCTCGAGGGCCTCGTCGCGAATCGCGGACGCGCTCATGCCGCCTCCAGGGCCGACGCCGCGTCGCCGATGAGCTGCCACGCGTGCGCCACGTGGGTCTCGGCCGTCCAGGTGCCCCCGATGGCCATGCGCAGCACGAAGCGTCCGTCCAGCTTCGTGTGGGTGAGATAGATCTCGCCGCCGGCGTTCAGCACGTCCATCAGGCGCCGGTTGAAGTCGTCACCGGCCAGGTGCCGGAAGCACACCAGGGCGAGCGGCGCGGGCGCGGCGAGCTCGAAGCGTGGGTCCGCCTCCACCCAGCCGCGGAGCAGGGCCCCAAGGCGCAGGTGCTCGCGGATGTAGGACCGCAGCCCCTCCACGCCGTAGCTGCGAATCACGAACCAGAGCTTGAGCGCCCGGAAGCGCCGCCCCAGCGGCACCTGCCAGTCGCGGTAATCGATCACCGCGCCGGACTCGGTGGCGGCGTTGCGCAGGTATTCGGGAAGCACGCTCAGGGCGCCCACCAGGGCAGCCCGGTCCGCCACCCAGAAGCAGTCGCAGTCGAAGTTCGTCAGCAGCCACTTGTGGGGGTTGAAGCAGTAGCTGTCCGCGTGCTCCAGCCCGGCGTTCATCCAGCGCATCTCGGGACACACCGCCGCGCTGCCGGCGTAGGCCGCGTCCGCGTGCAGCCAGGCGCCGTGCTCGCGGCAGGCGGCGGCGATGGCGGGCAGCGGATCGAAGGCGGTGGACGAGGTGGTGCCCAGCGTGGCGCACACGAAGAACGGCAGGTGCCCGGCGGCACGATCGGCGGCCATCGCCGCGGCCAGCCGATCCGCGTCCATCGCGTGGTCCGGGCCGGTGTCCACCAGTCGCTGGTTGTCGGCGCCGACACCCGCGATGCGCACCGCCTTCTCGATGGAGGAGTGGGCGTCGCGGGAGGTGTAGGCGGTGAGCGGCGCACGTGTGCCGGTGCGGTTGGCGTCGCCGCCGGTGGCGCGCTCGCGTGCCGCCACCAGGGCGCACAGGGCGCTCGATGACGCGGTGTCCTGGATCACGCCGCCGCCGGCGCCACTGCTCAGGAAGCGATCGGGAAGCGCCAGCATCTCCACCAGCCAGTCGAGGACGTGGGTCTCGAGCTCGGTGCACGCGGGGCTCGTGGCCCACAGCATGCCCTGCACACCGAGCCCCGCGCTGAGCAGCTCGCCCAGGATGGCCGGCGGTGAAGCATTGGCGGGAAAGTAGGCGAAGAAGCCCGGCGACTGCCAGTGGGTGAGGCCGGGCAGGATCAGCCGGTCCACGTCCGCGAGGATGTCCCCGAAGGGCTCGCCGGTGCGCGGCGGGTGTGCGGGCAGCTGGGCGCGCAGCGCGCCCGGCGCCGCGCGGGACAGCACCGGCAGCGACGCCACCTCCTCCATGTAGCGCGCCACCCGGTCCACGACGGCACGGCCGTGCTCGCGGAAGGCCTCGGGCGACCAGTGCAGCGCCTGTGGTGTCTTGCCCTGGCGGTCGCTCAAGTCCTCGCGCTCCAGGAGGGCGGGCGGAACCGCGCCCCGGCCGGCAGCCGGCGGCCGCGTGGCGCCGTCAGACGCCAAGATAGCGTGATTTCAGCGTCCCGTCCGCCTGCAGCGCCGTGGAGTCGCCGCGCCACACCACCTGCCCGCGACTCATGATGTGGTGGTGGTCGCCGATGCGCAGCAGGTCGTCCAGGTTCTTGTCGATGAGCAGGATGGCCAGGCCCTCGGTCTTGAGCCGCTCGATGACGTCCCAGATGGCCGCGCGCACCAGCGGCGCCAGACCCTCGGTGGCCTCGTCCAGCACCAGCAGGCGCGGCTGGGTGGACAGCGCCCGGGCGATGGCCAGCATCTGCTGCTCGCCGCCCGAGAGCTGGTTGCCCAGGTGGCTGCGCCGCTCCGCGAGGCGCGGGAACAGGGCATACAGGCCGTCGCGGGTCCAGCGCGCCGCGCGGCTCGCCGGCGCCGCCACCCGCAGGTGCTCGTCCACGCTCAGGTTGGGAAACACCTGGCGTCCCTCCGGCACCAGGCCGATGCCGCGGCGCGCCACCGCGTGGCTGGCGAGGCCGGCGATGGGCTCACCGTGGAAGCTGAGCTCGCGGGCGCGGCATCGGGCGAGCCCCATGATGCTGCGCACGGTGGTGGACTTGCCCATGCCGTTGCGCCCGAGCAAGGTCGTGGCACCCCCCGCCGGCGCGTCCAGGTCCACGCCGAACAGGGCCTGGGTGGCCCCGTACCAGCTCTCGAGCCCCCGCACGCGCAGCACTACGGCGCGGTCCCGGGTCGCGGTATCGACCCATGCCTGCCTCCGCCCGGGGTGGGTGTTCCCCAATTCGGCACGCCGGCTCAGTCCAGGTCCAGCGGAAACACCGGTCGGCGCACCCGCTCGTAGCGCAGCTCCTTGAAGTTGCGCGAGGTGAGCCCGCCGCCGTCGTCCACCACCAGGATCTCCGAGGCGAGGGGGCCGAAGGCGGCCCGGAAGTGGTGCGCCGACTTCACCCCCAGCACCCGCTGCCCGCCGGGCTCGATGCCCAGGTGGCGGAAGAACATGCGGTCGTAGACCTGGTAGCGCCGGCTCGCCAGCACGATGCTCACCCCACCCACCCGCAGCGCGGCGCTGGGGCCCATGTGCACCGGGGTGCCGGCCATCATGGGGCCCTCCAGGTCGAAGCGTCCGTCGCCCAGGGCCGCTACGGTGCCGGTCACCGCCAGCGGCTGCCCGTAGCGCGGATCCACCTTGCCGCCCAGCTGCAGCGAGAGCTCGGCGCCGAGGCCCGCGGCGTGGCAGGCCCGGGCCGCCTGCGGGTCGTAGATCGTGGCGAAGGCAGCGTCCACGAGCCCCGCGCCACACAGGGCGCCCAGCAGCCGGGTGGCGTCGCCGTAGCCGCCGCCGCCCGGGTTGTCGGCGAAGTCCGCCAGCACCGCTGGTGCGCCGGCCCGGGCATCGAGCCGGGCCAGGGCCTCGCGGGAGGTGAGCGTTTCCACGGTGGAGCGGTGGCGCGACGTCCAGATGGTCTCCATCAGACCCTCGGCCATGTCCGCGAAGCGCCGGTCCCGGTCGTCTCCATCGTGCACGATGACGGCGCTGGGCCCGGTATCGTGCATGTCCGCCCAGGGGAAGCCGGCGTTGATGCTGGTGGAGAGCACCCCCGGCTCGCCGCGCAGGCCCGCGGCCAGCTCCAGCACCTCGCTCATGGGGCCCGGTGCGGTGGTGCGGCCGTGGTCGGCGCCGTCCAGCAGCGCGCCGCGGGCCACGGTGCAGCGCGGCCGGATCCCGCCGGAGAGGGTCTGCGCCAGCAGGTCCGCCGCCTCCGTGGCCACCTCGTACTGGTCCACGTGGGGGTAGGTGCGATAGCTGACGATGATGTCCGCGAGGCGCGCCATGGCGTCGGTGACGTTGGCGTGCAGGTCCAGGGTCACCGCCAGCGGCAGCGCGCCGCCCACCCGCTCGCGCACCCGGGCCAGCAGCGCGCCCTCGCCGTCGTCCTGGTGCTCCGCCACCATGGCGCCGTGCAGGGCCAGCAGCAGACCATCGAAGGGCCCGTGGTGCTCGAGGCACCCGAGGATGAGCCCGCTCACGTGCTCGAAGGCCTCCCGGGTCACCCGACCCGACGGCGTGGCGTCGGCGTAGACGGGGCACACGGCCTGCCAGCCGTGGCGGTCGCAGGCGTCCAGGAACGCTGCCGCTTCGCTGCGGGTGGCTCCCAGGCGCTGACGGATCTCGGTTCCTTCGTAGAGCTCCCGCGCGCGGTAGGCCTCCAGATCCGTGGGCAGGGCGCTGAAGGTGTTGGTCTCGTGCTTGAAGCCGGCAACGAGAATGCGCGGGCGCATGAGCGCGGTTCCCGGGGCGGGGTGGGCCGCGAGTTTAGCAGCTGTGACGGGGGCCACGGTGCGGGTCCCGGCGCGCTCAAGACCGGTCCGCCGCCGCCGATAGAGGGCGGGCGAGGGCAGGACCGGGCTGGCGACCCCCGGTCAGGCCACCCTGCGGCGAGGAGACCATGCACCCACCACGAGACACGAGCGGGTCGCGGACGGCACGCAGCCGCGCGACACCCGGATTGCCTTGCCGGAGCGCCCTTCCTTGATACCGGCGGTGCCCATGCCGCCGCAGGAGCGGCCGGATCCGGCCCCGCTGCCCCGGGTGCTGGTGGTGGACGACGACGGCGTCATCCGCATGCTCGCCGAGGCCTCGCTGACCAACGCGGGGTTTCGCGTGGACCAGGTCCCTGACGGCCTGTCGGCCCTCGACTACCTGGAGGGCACCCGGCCGGACCTGATGGTGCTGGACGTCACCATGCCCGGCCTGGACGGCTTCGAGACCTGCGCCCGGGTCCGCGCCCGGCCGGGGCTGGAGACGCTGCCGATCCTGATGGTCACGGGTCTGGACGACGTGGAGTCCATCGAGCGCGCCTACGCCGTGGGCGCCACGGACTTCGCCACCAAGCCGGTCAACTGGGCGCTGCTGGGGCACCGGCTGCGCTACCTGCTGCGTGCCAGCGACACCCTCGGCAAGCTGGAGCGGGCAGTGGACACCATTGCCCGCAGCCGCCACATGCTGGACGAGGCCGAGCGCATCGCGCGCCTCGGGAGCTGGGAGTGGGACCCGGCCGACGGGCGCGTGCGCTGCTCCGCGGGGCTGAAGGCCCTGTGGGGTGGCGAGCCCGACGAGGCGGGCAGCGGTCTCGAGGGCCTGCTGGCCGGCGTGACGGCGGACGACCGTCCCCGGGTGCGCGAGGGGCTCGACCAGGCCCGGACCCGCGGCGAGACCGTCGAGCTCACCCACTGGATCAGCCGCGCCGACGGCTCGGTGCGCTGTGTGCAACATCTCGTGGAGTCCGTGGCGGGCACCGGCGACGGATGCGCTGCCAAGGGGCTGCGCGCGACGCTGCAAGACATCACCGACCGGCGCCTGGCGGAGGAGCGGATCCGTCGCCTGGCGTACTTCGACGGACTCACCGGCCTGCCGAACCGGGAGTCCTTCAAGGAGCGTCTCGCCCGCGAGGTGGAGCGCGCCCGGCGCACCGGCCGCTCGCTGGCAACGCTGTTCCTGGACCTGGACGAGTTCAAGCGTATCAACGACACCCTGGGCCACGCGGCGGGAGACCAGCTCCTGCGTCAGGTGGCCGCGCGCCTGCAGGACAGCGTGCGCGCCGGTGACGTGGTGAGCCACGGCCCCGGCGGATCGCCCGACGAGGGCACCGTGGCGCGCCTCGGGGGCGACGAGTTCACCCTCCTGCTCACCGACATCGCCGGGCGCGACGCGCCGGGGCGGGTGGCGGAGCGGATCCTGGCCCTGCTGTCGCGGGCCGTGACAGTGGCGGGCCACGAGGTGGTGGTCTCGCCCAGCATCGGCATCGCGGTGTTTCCCGGCGACGGCCAGGACGCACAGACGTTGCTCGAGAGCGCCGACACGGCCATGTACTTCGCCAAGCGGGCCGGCAAGAACCTGTTCCGCTTCTACGAGCCCTCCATGAGCGCCGCGGCCATGCGCCGCCTGGCCATGGAGAACCAGCTGCGCGCCGCCATCGACCGCGGCGAGCTGGCGCTGCACTACCAACCGCAGATGGACATGGCCACCGGTCGGGTGGAGTCGGTGGAGGCGCTCCTGCGCTGGAGCAGCGCGGAGTTCGGCCAGGTGCCGCCGGCGGAGTTCATCCCCGTGGCCGAGGAAACGCGGCTGATCGTCCCCATCGGCGAGTGGGTGCTGGATAGCGCCTGCCGCCAGGTCAAGGACTGGCAGGAAACCGGGGTGCCGGTGAAGCGGGTCGCGGTGAACATCTCGCCCGTGCAGTTCATGCAGCCCGAGTTCACCGACTCGGTGGTGCGGGTGCTCCAGGCCACCGGCCTCGAGCCCGCGTGCCTGGAGCTCGAGATCACGGAGACGCTGCTGGCTCGCGACGTGGAGCTGGCGGTACGCGTGCTGCACCAGCTGAAGGCGCTGGGCGTGCAGCTCA
Organism: Gammaproteobacteria bacterium; assembly: GCA_041593595.1. Lineage (GTDB taxonomy): Bacteria > Pseudomonadota > Gammaproteobacteria > HK1 > HK1 > JBFHNV01. The sequence continues at coordinate 7,951 of JBFHNV010000105.1, read as the reverse complement.
GCATCGACGACTTCGGGACCGGCTACTCGAGCCTCAGCCAGCTCAAGCGCTTCCCCGTGGACCGGCTCAAGATCGACCAGTCCTTCGTGCGCGACATCACCTCCGACAGCGACGACGCCGCCATCGCCATGGCCGTCATCGGCATGGCCGGCAGCATGGAGCTCATGGTGGTGGCGGAGGGCGTGGAGACCCAGGAGCAGTTCGAGTTCCTGAAGTCCCGCCGCTGCAACGAGGCCCAGGGGTTCTTCCTGAGCAGGGCTCTGCCGTCGGATCAGCTCGCGTCGCTGCTGGCCGACCTGTGCCGCGGCGTGCGGCCGAAAGGCGCATCCGGCGCCGGGATCACGCTGGTGCGCTGACGCAACCACCTGCGCCGGCCGGCTTCCGGCGCACGGGTCGCGCCCGCGACTTGTCGTGTCCGGGCGCGCGGGCTTCGCCCGCGCACTATGCACCGCCCAGGCCACACAGTAGGCTCCCGCCGCAGGTCTCGTGGGGACGCCGGCGCGAGGAGCCGTCATGGATTCGATCCGCATCCAGATCCGCGATCGCCTGCCGTTCGCGGGTGGCACGGCGTTCGGCGCCTCGGGAGCGTACGAGCGGCTGAGAGGGCGGGTGCACTTCGCGGTGGATCCGTCCCATCCCGCCTATGCGGGGGTGACGGACATCGGGCGCGCGCCCCGCAGCGCCTCGGGCCGAGTGGAGTTCGCGAGCGATCTCTGCATCCTCCAGCCGGTGGATCCGGCGCGCGGCAACCGTCGCGTGCTGTTCGGCTACGGCAACCGCGGCAACAAGCGCGAGCTGCAGTTCTTCAACGACGCGCCGGCCAGCAACGATCCCGTCAGCGTCACCGACGCGGGCAACGGCTACCTGATGCGCCGCGGCTACACGGTGGTGTGGGCAGCCTGGGAGGGGGACCTGCTGCCCGGCGACGGGCGCATGGTGCTGGACGTGCCGGTGGTGACCGAGGGCGGCGCCCCGGTGACCGGGCCGGTGCGCAGCGAGTTCATCGCCAACGCCCACGGCCTCACCACCCTGCCCCTGAGCGGCCAGGCGTCCACCGCGCCGTATCCGGCGGCCAGTCTGGACACCGCGCGCGCCACCCTCACGCGACGGCGCTACCCGGGCGATCGGCCCGAGCCGGTGGATCCGGGCGCCTGGTGCTTCGCGCGGCTGGAGGCGGGGCTCGGGCTGGACGGGCAGGGCCGGCAGAGCGCGCTGGTGCCGTCGGATTGCCACATCCACCTCTTCGACGGCTTCCGTCCCGGGTGGATCTACGAGCTGGTCTACACCGCCCGCGACCCGAAGGTGATGGGCCTCGGCCACGTGGTGGTCCGCGATCTGGTGAGCTTCCTCAAGTACGGCCAGGTGGACGCCGCCGGCGCCGCGAGCCCGGCAGGCCCGGTGGAGAAGGCCTACGCCTGGGGCCGCTCCCAGACCGGGCGGGCGCTGCGGGACTTCGTGCACGGCGGCTGGAACGCCGACGCGCAGGGCCGGCGCGTCCTGGACGGCGTGCTCAGCCACGTGGCGGGCGCGGGCCTGCTGTGGATGAATCATCGCTTCGCGAGCGTGGTGAGCCCCGCCGGGCAGCAGTACGAGCATCACCACAACTGCGCCGACCGCTTCCCCTTCTCCTACGCCGAGTGCACCGATCACCTCACCGGGCGTACGGATGCCATCCTCAAGCGTCCGGACACGGATCCGCTGCTGATCCACACCCAGACCGCCACCGAGTACTGGCAACGGCGCGGTTCGCTGGTGCACACGGACACTCGCGGCAACGATCTGGAGCAGCCGGACAACGTGCGGGTCTACCTCTGGAGCAGCTCCCAGCACTTCGCCGACCCGAACATGGGCGCGCCGGCGCGGGGCGTGCGCCAGCAGCCCGCCAACGTGGTGTCCACCTCCATGCTGTTCCGCGCCATGCTGGACGCCCTGGATGCCTGGGCCACCCACGGCAAGGCGCCGCCGCCCAGCCACGTGCCGCGGCGCGCCGACGGCACCCTGGTCACCGCCGAGGAGTGGCGCGCCCAGTTTCCCGCCATCCCCGGCGTGGCGCTGCCGCGGGCGCCCAACACCCTGCCGCTGCTGGACTTCGGGCCGCGCTTCGCGGAGGGCCTGCTGGACGCGGAGCCGCCGCGGGTGGCGGACCCGCACGGCTACCCCACCCTGGTGCCGTCGGTGGACGCCGATGGCAACGACGTGCCCGGCGTGCGTGCCCCCATGGTGCAGGCGCCGCTGGCCACCTACACGGGCTGGTCGCTGCGGGCCCGCGGCTTCGGCCACGGCGCCATGTTCGAGTTCGATGGCAGCACCATCCCGTTCCCCGACACCGAGAGCGAGCGCGCTGCCACCGGCGATCCGCGGGCCTCGGTGGCGGAGCGCTATCCGGATCGCGAAGCCTACGTGCGCGCCATCGAGGCCGCCGCCCGCCGGCTGGTGGCGGAGGGCTTCATGCTGGAGGAGGACGTGGACCGCTGCATCGCTGCCGCCGCGAACTGGGGCGCCCCGCGCCACGACGTCGGACTGGGTTGACGGCTCCGTCGGGTGAGTTCCTTGTCACGGAGGCATTCGCGGGCCAGGAATCTTCTTACCGCAGGGACGCAGAGAACGCACAGAGCGCAGAGGTTGTGGTGGGTGGCCTCGTAGCGAGCCCCTCGGAGAGTGCGGCCGTGGAAGGGCCATCCGCAGCAATTGACGAATGGAGTTGATGGAAGCGGCGGAGACTGACCCCGCGACCGCCTCATCGAGAGGTCTCTGCGTTCTCTGCGCCTCTGTGGTGAAAGAGAATCCCGGTCCGCCGGAGCGTCCGGGCCCCGCGACAGGCCGGTCGGCACGTGGCCCCGAAGCAACAGGAGGGGCGATCGAATGACCCACGGGATGATCGTGGCACCGCAGCCGGAGGCGGTGGAGGCCGGGGCGGTGGCGCTGATGGAGGGCGGCAACGCCGTGGACGCCGCCGTCACCTGTGCGCTGGTGCAGGGGGTGGTGGATCCGTGCATGACCGGTGTCGCCGGCTTCGGCAGCATGCACCTGGTCCTGCCGGAGAAGGGCATGCACGGGCTCATCGACTTCCACACCCGCGCGCCGGCCGCGGTCACGGAAGACATGTGGGCAGATCGGATCGAGGGCGAGTTCCGCGACGGTTTCGGCTTCCTGCTCGAAGGCCGCGTCAACGAGGTGGGCTATCAGTCCATCATGATCCCGGGCAGCCTGCTCGCGTACCACGAGGCGGTGGCGGAGCACGGGCGGATGCCCTGGTCCGACGTGATCGCGCCCGCCGTGCGTCACGCCCGGGCGGGCTTCGTGGTGCGGCCCCACGTGTACGAGTTCTGGACCAGGGCGGACATGGGCCGCGTGGCCACCCGCGACAAGCTCGCCTTCAGCGCCACCGGCCGGCGCGTGTACTTCGACGGGAACGGGGATCTCAAGCGGCCCGGCGACCGGGTGGTGAACCCGGACATGGCGCAAAGCCTGGAGCGCCTGGCCGCCGGCGGCGCGGAGTCGTTCTACCGCGGCGACCTGGCCCGCGAGATGGCCGCCGACATCCAGGCCCACGGCGGCCTCGTCTCGGCGCGGGACCTGGCGGACTACCGCACCCGGCGCAGCCCGCCCCTGTGGACCGACTACCGGGGCTTCCGGGTGGCCAGCAACCCGCCGCCCGGGGGCGGGGTGATGGTGCTCGAGATGCTCAACATCCTCGAGCACTTCGATCTGGTGTCCCTGGGGCACAACACGCCGGCGTACATCCGGGTCGTGAGCGAGGCCATGAAGGCCGCCACCGTGGACAAGGACGCCCGGGTGGGGGACCCGGAATTCACCGACGTGCCGCTGGACGAGCTGCTGGGCAAGGACTATGCGCGCGGTATCGCGGATCGGATCCGGCGCGGCGAACGGATTCACGTGGCGCGACTGAAGGATCCGCTGGAATCCCGCGACACCACCCAGGTGTGCGTGGTGGACGGGCACGGCAACGCCGTGTCCATGACCCATTCCCTCGGCATGCCCTCGGGCGTCATCACCGAGGGGCTCGGCTTCATGTACAACGGGTGCATGTCCGTGTTCGATCCCCGCCCGGGCCGTGCCGGATCCCTGGCGCCCGGCAAGAGTCGCTTCACCGCCATGTGCCCCACCGTCGTGTTCCGCGACGGCGGGCCTTTCGTGGTCATCGGCGCGCCGGGGGGCACCTGGATCACCATGGGCGTGCTGCAGGGCCTGCTCAACGTGCTGGATTTCGGCATGTCCATGTCCGACGCGGTGGCGGCGCCGCGCTTCACGGCCAACAGCGACGTCATCGACGTGTGCAACCGGATCCCCACCTACACCACGGCGGTGCTCGAAGGGCAGGGCTACCGCGTCGCGCGCAGCCATCTCTCCTACACCTTCGCCGGCGTGCACGGGATCCGCATCGACGGCGGGCGCTGGAGCGGCGGCGCGGATCCCGGGCGCGACGGCATGGCGCTGGCGGTCTGAGCGACCCGGGCGCGCCCCGCGGCGGCCGGTTTGCATTGCCCCGGGCCTCCGCCATAATCCTGTCGATGCGGGCCGGAGCCGGCGCGGCAACGCCGCCGGAACGGCCCAGACGGCCCCCCAGAAGGGCCGCGTGAGAAGGATCGCGTTCACCCCCGGAGGAGACATCCATGAGAACACTGGTACACGCCCTCGCGGGCGCCGGCGCCCTGCTCGCCGCCGCGCTGCCGGGCAGCGCGCAGGCCGGCAAGGCCACCGACACCCTGGTGTGGGCCACGGACCGCGACGCCGAGATCATCCTGCCCCTGTACAACCCCATCCGGGAAGTGGTCATCATGAGCACGCTCGGCTGGGACACGCTGCTCTACCGCAACGAGAAGTTCGAGTACGAGCCGCTGCTCGCGAAGAGCTACAAGTGGGTCGACGACAAGACCATGGAGTTCGTCCTGCGCGAGGACGTGACCTTCCACAACGGCCAGAAGTTCTCCGCCGAGGACGTGGCGTACACCGTGAACCACCTGGTGGGCGAGGAATCCGGTGTCACGACCCGCACCAACGTGGACTGGATGAAGAGCGCCGAGGTGGTGAGCGACCACGTGGTGCGGATCCACCTCAAGGAGCCGTTCCCCGCGGCCCTCGAGTACCTGGCAGGCCCGGTGGTGATGTACCCGAAGGGCAACTTCGACAACGTGAAGGAGGTCGGCGGCAAGAAGGACTACGGGACCGCGCCGGCCGTCGGCACCGGCCCCTACATGGTCACCGGGCAGAAGCCCGGTGAGGCCTTCACCTTCAAGGCCAACCCGAACTACTTCGGCGGCCCCAAGGGCAAGCCGCAGATCGGCACCATCGTGTTCCGAATCATCCCGGACCCGGAGGCCCAGATCGCCGAGCTGCTCACCGGCGGCGTGGACTGGCTGTGGGACGTGCCCAAGGACAAGGCCGAGCAGCTCGAGGCCATGGGACCGCTCACGGTGGTGAACGCCCCCACCATGCGCATCAGCTACATCCAGTTCAACAGCTCCGGCAAGAACGGCACCCAGAGCCCCTTCACCGACAAGCGGGTGCGCCAGGCCGTGGCGCATGCCATCAACCGGGAGTCCATCGCCAAGAACCTGGTGGGCGAGGCCTCCGAGGTGGTGCACGCGGCCTGCTATCCGACCCAGTTCGGCTGCACCGACGACGTGCCCAAGTACGAGTACGATCCGGTGAAGGCCAAGGCGCTGCTGGCGGAGGCCGGCCACCCGAACGGCTTCGCGACCGACATCTACGCCTACCGCCAGCGGGAGTTCACCGAGGCGGTGATCGGCGATCTCGCCCAGGTGGGCATCAAGGCCAACCTCAAGTTCATGCAGTACAAGGCCCTGCGCGAGCTGGTGTGGGAGGCCAAGACGGCGATGCACCACATGACCTGGGGCTCGTTCTCCATCAACGATGTCTCGGCCATCACCTCGCACTTCTTCAAGATGGGGCGCGACGACTACGCCATGGACGAGGAGGTGAAGGGATGGCTGGACAAGGCTGACACCACCGTCGATCCGGCGATGCGCAAGGAGTTCTACAAGAAGGCCCTGGCGAAGATCTCGGGCGAGGTGTACTGGCTGCCCATGTTCTCCTACGCCAAGTACTACGCCTTCTCGAAGGACCTGAACTTCACGCCCACGCCGGACGAGATCCCGCAGTTCTACAACGCGAGCTGGAAGTAGGCTGACGGCGGCGGGGGCGGTCGCCTGACCGCTCCCGCCGCGGCACGCGCGGGGAATCGCAGATGCTGGCCTATGCCCTGAAGCGCTTCGGCGTGTCCATCCTGGTGGCGATCACGGTGTCCATCGTGACCTTCACCCTGCTGCGCCTGTCCGGCGACCCGGCGGCGTCCATGGCAGGTGAGGGGGCCACCGAGGCCGACATCGAGTACGTGCGCCAGCACTACGGCTTCGACCGCCCGCTGGTGGTGCAGTACGCAGACTGGGCGCGCAAGGCGGTGCAGGGCAACTTCGGCGAGTCCTACTACCTGAAGCTGCCGGTGGCCGAGGTGCTGTTCGAGCGCCTGCCGGTGACCATGACGCTGGGGGCCCTGGCGCTCACCTTCGCGGTGCTGCTGTCCATCCCCCTGGGGGTGCTCGCGGCCATCCGCCCGAACTCCCTCATCGACCGCTTCGCCCTCACCCTGGCGGTGGTGGGACAGGCCCTGCCGAGCTTCTTCTTCGCCCTGATCCTGATCCTGTTCCTCGGGGTGAAGTGGCGCCTGCTGCCCATCTCCGGCAGCGAATCCTGGCTCAACTTCATCATGCCGGCCATCGCGCTCGGCTACTACGCCACGCCCGCGTTCATGCGCCTCACCCGCGCGGGCATGCTGGACGTGCTCTCCTCGGACTACATCCGCACCGCCCGGGCCAAGGGCCTCAAGCCCCCGGTGGTGCTGTTCAAGCATGCGCTGCGCAACGCCATCATCCCGGTGGTGTCCCTGGCGGCGGTGCAGCTCGGCTTCATGCTGGGTGGCTCCATCGTCATCGAGACCATCTTCTCCCTGAACGGGGTCGGACGGCTGGCCTGGCAGTCCATCCAGCGCAGCGACTTCGAGATGATGCAGGCCATCGTGCTGGTGGTGGCCTGCCTCTACATCGTGCTCACCTACCTCGCGGACCTGCTCAACGCGTACCTGGATCCGCGGATCCGGGTCGGCTGACGGAGGCGGGGGACCATGGCCGTCACCACCGGCGATCGCCGCCTGCCCAGCGCCGAGGAGATCCTCGAGCCGTCGCCGGGCGCGAAGCTCAGGCGCCGCGCGCTGGGGCACGTGGGGGTCACCCTGGGCGGCGGGGTGTTCCTGCTGATCCTCGTGATGGCCCTGACGGCGCCCTGGATCGCGCCCCACGATCCGTACCTCCAGGACCTGTCGAACCGCCTGGTGCCGCCGATTTGGCATGCCGCGGGCAGCTGGGAGCACCCGCTGGGCACCGACCACTTCGGCCGCGACTACCTGTCGCGGATCATGTACGGCGCGCGGATCTCGCTGCTCATCGGCATCGCCGCCATGCTCATCAGCGGCGTCATCGGCACCACCCTCGGGGTGCTGGCCGGCTACTTCGGCGGGCGCGTGGACATGCTGATCACCTTCGTCATCACCACGCGCCTGGCCATGCCCGTGATCCTGATCGCGCTCGCGGTGGTGGCGCTCATCGGCAGCTCGCTGCAGATCGTGATCCTGGTGCTGGGGTTCCTCATCTGGGACCGCTTCGCGGTGGTGATGCGAAGCTCGACGCAGCAGGTGCGCAACCTGGACTACGTGGCCGCCGCCCAGGCGGCGGGCTGCTCGACGCTGCGCATCGTGCTCACGGAGATCATGCCCAACATCGTCAACAACCTCATCGTGGTGGCGACCGTGGAGGTGGCCCACGCGGTGATCCTGGAGGCGGCGCTGTCGTTCCTGGGGCTCGGCGTGCAGCCGCCGCTGCCGTCCTGGGGCCTGATGATCTCCGAGGGCAAGGGG
>JBFHNV010000104.1:0-19972 GCA_041593595.1 Gammaproteobacteria bacterium | reverse complement strand
GCCCGTAGGCAGATCGTTGTCATCAGTGACGGTCACCGAGAGGTACTGCACATCGACGTTGCCCCACCCGTCGTGTGCGCTCACCTCCACCTCGTACGTGTTGTCGGTGCCCACGTCGGCCGGGCTCTCGAAATTGGGTGCGCTGGTGAAGGTCAGCACCCCGGTGTTGGTATCGATGGAGAACGCACCCTGATCGGGGCCGCCGGAAATGCTGAAGGTCGGCGTGTCGCCATCCATGTCGACGGCGGTGACCGTGGTCACCGCCGTCGTGTTCTCCGCAACGGAGACCGAAGCCGTGGCACCGCCGCCGTTCGACGTGATGGTGGGCGCCATCTCCTCCGGGACGAGAGCCACCGCGTAGAGGTTCTCTCCGGTCGGGCTGGGATTTCCGTCCAGGTTGATGTCCGCACCTTCCATGAACATCGATGCGGTGGCGCTCGTCGTCCCGATACCCATGCTGGTCACGTCCAGGGCGAAGACATCGTGGATCGTCACGGCAAGGTTGTTGTTGCCGACGGTGGCGTCGTCGAAGCGGACCGTCGCCAGGATGGTCCCGGCCTGCAGCGTGACGCCGCCAACGGTCGTGGTCGCTTCGATCAGCTCGACGCCCCGCACGGGACCCGAGTCGATGTTGATGTCGCTGCCGTCGATGAGCGTGGTGATGCTGCCGGTGGTCGTGGCCTTCCCGACCCCGGTCGGGGTGAAGTGGTAGATGTCCTCGAACGCGCCGAGGTCGCGCGTGAACAGGAAGGTGCCTGCCGCGAGTGGCGTGCCGCCGACCGTGGTGGCCTGCTCCACCAGTGAGAGCCCCATGACGCGGTCGGGCGCGGTGACGAGATCGTCGAGCAGCAGGTAAAAAGTGCCGGCGGTGTACGTGCCCGGCGTGTCGGGACGAAACACGAGCACGTCGTTGGCGCCCCAGGTCTCGTCGCTTCCGGTACTGGTGTGTGCCGCGAGGATGGTCTCGTCCTGGTTGAACGTGACCAGCACGTCGCCCGCGTTCAGGTCGAAACTGTTGGCGCCCCCGCCGACCGTGACACCCCGGCTCACGAGATGCAGCCCACCCACGTCGGTGGCGTCCATCGTGAAGGAATCGAAGTCGATGACGCTCGACAGCTCGCCGTCCGTCGCCGGGCCGAATGCCAGCGTCGGTCCACCGATCTCCACCACCTCGCCTTGCCGCCATCCTGCGGGCAGACCGTCGGCACCGGGTGCGCCGACGTCGGAATCCACGGAGGTCCACAGCGACGCACCCGCGTCGGTGACGGTCACGTCCAGGGTCTGCACGTCCGTGCCCCCGTAGCCGTCGCTGGCCGTGATCTGGACCTCGTAGACGTTGTCGGCACCGGCGTCGAGCGGGGTCTCGAAGTCCGGCGCGGCTGCAAAGGACAGCACGCCGCTGTTGAGGTCGATGGAGAACAGGCCCTGGTCCGCGCCGCCGGTGATGCTGTAGGTGACCGTGTCGCCGTCGATGTCCGACGCATCCACGTCGGTCACTGCCGTGGTGTTCTCGACCACGTTCACGCTCGCCGCCGGCCCGCCGCCGTCCGAGGTGATGACCGGGTCCGTGTTCGTCCGGGGTGCGACGCTCAGGTAGCTGCTGCCGATGCGGATCTCGTCGAGCTGGGACAGGTTGCTGGCCCCGTCACGCCCGCCGCCGATGCTGATGGTGCCGAAGGTGCCCAGGTCCAGGTCGGACTTGGGCGCGCTGCCGGCCACGTCCGGGGCCGCCAGCCCGGGGGTGGGATTCAGGTAGAGGGTGGCGGTCTCGTTGCCCGCCGCCAGGATGTCCAGGCGCACCACCAGGAACTCCGTCTGCCCGGCGACCACGCCCGGGACGGTGACGTCGCCGCCGCCGCCCCAGTTGTTCAGCTTGAAGTCGGTGCCCGAGTAGCCGGCGAAGATCTGGTTGGTGTTGCCGATGCCGCCGGTGCCGAAGGCGAGGCCCATGTAGCTGAAGTCCGGGTCCACGGTCTCCTGGGGCTTGAGCAGGAAGCTCACCCACACGGTCTCGTCCGCGGTGCCCAGGCTGGTGGCGAGATCGCGGCCCAGGAGCGCCGGGAAGTTGAACGGGGGCGCGTTGAGCTGGGCGGCGCCGCCGCTGGTCTCGAGCATGCCGCCGGGATGCGCAAGGCTCGTCGCCACCACCTGCACGGCGCTGGTGCCGCCCCAGGATGCCGCCCAGCCGGTGCCGCCGTTGTTGCCGCCGAGATTGCCCGGGGCGTAGGCGAAGGCCTCGTCGGCGGGTAGCGCCAGCAGGCCGGACCACGCAGAACCCGCCGCATCCACCGTCGCCGTCCGTGTCTCCACGGCGCCCAGGGTGAACTCCAGATCCCAGTCCCCGCCCAGCGCCGCGCTGCCGGTGAGGTCTTCGCTGGCCGCCGCGTCGGCGCCGGTGAGCGCGGCCAGCGAGGCGATGAGCGCGCGCCCCGCGTCGCCGGCGGCCAGGTTGCAGCCGTACAGCAGCAGGTCGGCCTCGGCGTCAAGCGCGGCGCCCCAGCCGGCGATGGCGTCCCGGTAGCGGGCCAGGCTCTCGCCATCCAAGGTGGTGGTGCCCAGGCGCAGCGATGCCTCGTCGCCATGGGACAGCACGTGCACCGCGTCCAGCCCCCGGCGGCCGGCCAGCGCGTCGCTGATCTGGTCGATGCCGTCGCGATCCGGATCCAGCATCACCACCTGGATCATCCGGTCGCCGTCGCCGCCGGCGAGGAAGCCCGCCACCAGCGCGTCGCGATCCTCGATGCCGCCGTCCACGAACAGGATCTCGCGCCGCACGGTGGTGGCGTCGGTGGCGGGCGGCGCCGGCGCCTCCTGGCCGTGCGCCAAAGCGAACTCCCGGTGCGCCGGGACCACGTACCCGGCGTCCTCGCCGAGCTCGCGCTCGTGGGGGCTCGCCAGGGCATCCAGCGCGCCCAGGCCGTCGGCGGACAGGAGCAGGCGCGGCTCGAGTTCCTCGAACTGCACGGGGTAGGGCGTCGGGCTGCGGTTGCGGCTGCTCATGTGGCTTCCTGTCGGGCGCCGACCGTGGCCGGATCGGGGCCAGGCAGGCCCGTTGTCGGCCGCACGCGCTGCGGGCTTGAGGGCGCGCGCCGACGCAAGGACAACGGCGTGACGTAGATCACGTGGCCGGGCGAGCCGGCCGGCCCGCCCGGGGACAGGGGATCAGCGGCTGGCGGTGACCATCCCCGCGCAGCTGTTCCGGCCAAGGGCCTGCAGCCCCTGAGCCGCGAGCACCGGATCCAGCAGCGCCGGCGCGCCGCCGGCGGGCAGGTCCAGGTCCACGTAGTACCGGGTCTCGCCGCGGGTGCGGGGCGTGATCCGGGCGGGCAGCCCGATGGCCTGGATACGCGCCGCGCGCGCCGAGGCGGACTGGGGACCGCGGAAGTAGCCCACCGACACCGTGCCCGGACTGGCCGGGAGCTCGGCATAGTCCGCGAGCCCCTCACGCTGCAGGCGGGTGAGCACCGCCTCCGTGCCGCCGTCGACCTCCGACCCTTTCACGGTCACGAGATAGCCCACCACCTGCTGGTCGTCCTGGGGACGGATCCGGCCGTCCAGATCCTGACCGGACAGCGCCTTGCGCAGCCGAGAGGCCTGCTGCTGGTGCTCGATCGGTCCCAGCGTGACGCAGGAGCGGTCGGCCGTCGTCGAATGCGCCGCGGCCACGGTCACCGGCGATGTCCGACGTGCCTCGATCACCGGGACGGGATCGGGCTGCGACGGCTCGATCATCTTCTTGGGCCGCGTGTCCGGCACCGCCTCCTGATCGCTCTGCGGGGGCACGGGCGCCGCCATGGTGCCGCCCGCCACCGGCTCCGCACGTCCGGGCAGGAACGCCAGCGTGCAGCGCAGTCCCCCGGGCAGCGCGTAGTCCGGGTTCGGCAGGGCCATGCGCACGCCGAAGGTGCCGCTGGCGGCGTCCAGCACCGGGTCCACGGCGGTGACCCGTGCCTCGAAGTCCCTGGCAGGCCCGTGCTCGGGGGTCACGCTGGCGCGCATGCCGGGGACCACCGAGCCGTAGCGCTCCACCGGCAGCACCACCTGCACCTGCAGGGGATGGAGCTGGGCGATGCGCACGATGGGCTGCTGCTCCACCCGCTCGCCGGGGGACATCTTGCGCTCCATCACCACGCCGTCCACCGGGCTGCGGATGGTGCGCAGCGCCAGCGCCTGCTCGGCACGCGCGAGCTCCGCGCGGGCCAGGCGCCGCTCCTCCTCCGCCTGCAGCACCCGCAGCGCGGACACCCGGGCGTCGTGGGCCGCCTCGTCCCGCGTCTGCTGGGCCACCGCCTGGGTGGCCACCAGGCGCTCGGTGCGTTCGTGGGTGCTGCGCCGGTACTCCTGCGTCACCTGGCGTACGCGCACCTCGGAGTCCATCGCCGCGCGCAGCCGCGCCACCTCCACGGTGGCCGCCTCCACCCCGGACTGCAGCATCGCCAGCACCTGGCCCGCGGCGACCCGGTCGCCGCGCTCCACCCGCACCTCCTCGAGCACGCCCACGGCGGGGCTGCCCACGTCCACCACCCGGAACGGCTCGATGAGGCAGTCCAGCGCCTCCGCGGCTGCGGCGAACTCCTGGGCGTGCACGGGCACGCCGCCGGCGAGTGCGGCGGCCGCGGCAATCAAGCGCAAGCGATGGAAGGTCATCGGATTGACTCCCGGTCCCCGAGCCTGTATCGGCGCGGGGCCGGAATTCTTGCGTCCGCGTTCACTCCGGGCGCCCGGCGAAGGCCAGGGCGTCCGCCAGGTGCTCGTCCATGCGCAGCACGGCACGCCGGGCCGCCGCGTGGCGGCGCTCCACCGCGCGCTGGGCACGGTGCGCGATCCGGGTCCCCAGCCAGCGCGGAACGCGCCCGTCCGCCCGGGACAGCGTGCGCGCCAGGTGGCGCAGCGGCCGGGCCCCGAACCGCTCCACCAGCGCGTCGTCCAGGGACAGGACCGTCTCGTGGCTGCCCGGGTCCCCCTGGCGCGCGGCGCGGCCGATGAGCTGGCGGTCGATGCGCGCCGCGTCGTTGCACTCGGCCACGATCACGTGCAGCCCACCCCGTGTCGCCACGCCCGGCGCCAGCGCGATGTCCGTGCCGCGCCCGGCCATGTTGGTGGCCACGGTGACTCGCCCCGGCTCGCCGGCGCGCGCCACCACCGCCGCTTCCTCGCCGTCCTGGCGCGCGTTCAGCACCTGGTGCTCGATGCCCGCCGCGGTGAGATGCGCCGAGAGGCTCTCGGACTCCGCCACGGAGCGGGTGCCCACGAGCACCGGCCGGCCCTGCCCGGCCAGGTCGCGCACCTGCCGCGCGATGCCGGCCCACTTGGCCTCGCGGGCCGCGTACACCCGCGTCGGCAGCGCCACCCGCCGCGACGGGCGGTGGGGCGCCACCGGCATCACGTGCAGGCCGTACACGGCGCGCAGCTCCCGTGCCACCTCGCGGGCGGTGCCGGTCATCCCGCCCAGGGCCAGGTAGCGGCGGAAGAAGCGTTGGTAGGTGGTGCGTGCCAGGGTCTCGCGGCTGCCGGTGAGCGCGCAGCCTTCCTTCACCTCCACCATCTGGTGCAGGCCCTGCTCCCAGCTCCGGTCCGGCATGGGTCGTCCGGTGTTGGGGTCCACGATCACCACCGCGCCGTCGCGCACGATGTAGTCGCGGTCGCGGTGAAACAGCAGCCGCGCCGTGAGTGCCTGGTGAACCAGGTGCTCGCGGCGACGCGCGCCGGCGAACACGCCGCCCGCCGATGCCGCCAGCACCGCGAGCCGCTCGCGCCCGGCGTCGGTGAACTCGACGCGCGACGCGCGCTCGTCCACCCGGTAGTCGCCACCGACGCGCAGCCCGTCGGCCAGCTCGTGGCTGAGAGTGTACGCGTCGCGCTCCTGCTCCGATGCGTGGGTGCGCGACAGGATCAGGGGCGTGCGCGCCTCGTCGATGAAGATGCTGTCCGCCTCGTCCACGATGGCGTAGCCGAGACCGCGCAGCAGCAGCCGGCCGGCCACCGGCGCGCCGTCGCGCAGCCGGTCCACCTGGAGCTGCCAGCGATGCCCCGCGCCGCCGCGCACAACCCGGTCGTGCAGGTAGTCGAAGGCCACCTGCTTGGCGGTGCAGTAGGTCACGGGGCAGGCATAGGCGCGCCGCCGCGCGTCACCATCGTCTCCCTCTCCGGCGACGCCGACACCGAGACCGAGCGCCCGGTACAGGGGCGCCATGATCTCCGCGTCGCGGCGTGCCAGGTAGTCGTTGGCGGTGACCACGTGCACCGGCATCCCGGCCAGCGCCGCGGCGCAGGCGGGCAGCGTCGCGGTCAGGGTCTTGCCCTCTCCGGTGGGCATCTCGGCGAGCATGCCGCGGGCGATGAACCAGCCGCCGGCGAGCTGGGTCGGGTAATGGCGCATGCCCAGCTTGCGCGCCGACGCCTCGCGCACCACGGCGAAGGCGCGCGCCAGCAGCTCGTCGTCGCCGGTGCGGCCGCGCAGCGCCGCGCGCAGATCCACCACCACCCCCTCGAGCGCCGCCGAGGACACGTCCTCCAGGGCCTTTCCCAGGTGGTCCACGCGGGCGAGGAACCGGGCCTGGCGCGCCTTGCGGGCGTGCCAGCGCGCGAGCACCGCACCTGCGACCCGCGCGGCGGCGGCGTCCAGGCGATCCGGGCGCGTGAATGCGCGCTCGGGGTAGGGACCCAGCCCCGCGGCGGGGCGCAGCGAAACGCTAAACACCGAGGCCCCGCAGGAACACCTGCTCCAGGCGCCGCCCCCACTGCCATGCCAGGGGTTCCGCGCCGTGGCCGAAGCGCACGTGCACCCGCTGGCCCACGTCGGCGAGGGGCGCGCCGGGCAGCTCCAGCTCCACCTGGAACACCTTGCGCGTCACCTTGAGGCCGCGCGCGTCGCTAGGCTCCACCGGGATGCGCCCGCCGCCGTCGGTTCCGAGCACCCGGCTCGGCAGCATGTAGTGGGCCGCCGGCACCTCGCGCACCAGCCGCGCGGCGAGCGTGCGGTCGACCCGGTCGGCGAAGCGCACCTGCACGCTCTCCAGGCGCTCGCGCACCAGCGCGATGTCCGGCTGCTCCACCACGGCGCGCACGCTCAGGCCCTCTCGATCCAGCACCACCGCCAGCTCGTCGCCCTGGCGCACGTAGCGGCCCACGGGATCCTCGCCGCCGGGCCACACCAGGTGCCCGTCGGCTGGGCTGCGTACCACGAGGCGCCCGGCGAGCTCCGACTCGCGCTCGAGCTCGGCGCGCACCTCGCGGATCTGATCGTCGATGATGCCGGCCTTCACGCGATCGTGGAACGCGTTCACGGCCCGCTCCACCTGGAGCTCCGCGAGCCGCGCCTCCAGCACCTTGCGCTGCGCCTCGCGCAGCGGGTCCTCCAGCTCGAACAGGACCTGGCCGCGGCGCACGCGATCGCCGGGCCGCGCGTGGGTGGCGCGCACGAAGCCCTGCGCGCCGGCACGCACCTGGGCGTCCTCCGGCAGCCACACCACTCCCTCGGCACGGGTCACGAGCGGCGCCGGCGCGAGCGCGAGCAGCGCTGCCGCCGCGACCACGCCCGTCCCGGTCAAGGCCAGCGCCCACGCCCGGCGCCCGGCGAGGAGCGGGCTGCGGGCCAGGAAATGGATCTGCTTCAGCAGCGGTGCCAGCAGCATCTGCACCGCCGCGATCGCGGCCAGCACGATGCCGAGGATGAAGAATCGACCGGCCACGAAGGCGATGATGGTGACGGCGATGAGGATGCGATAGAGCGCCGCCGCGATGCCGTAGGCGACGAACCAGACCGCCTCGCCCGGCGCGGTCACCGGCGATTGTGCCGAGCGCGCCCGGAACAGGTGCCGCAGCACCAGGTAGCCCAGGTAGCGCCGGGCGCGCTGCGCCAGGTTCGGGATCTCGAGCAGGTCGGCGAGGATGTAGTAGCCGTCGAAGCGCAGCAGCGGGTTGCCGTTGAACAGCAGCGTGGACACGCCGCCGATGAGCATCACGTCGAAGGCCACGTCGCGAACCAGGCCCGGTGCGGCACCGGCCCACACGAATGCCGCGACGGCCGCGAGCGCCAGCTCCACGGCGATCCCCGCGGCGGCCACGGTGATGCGCCGCCACTTGTCGCTGAAGGCCGCCGAGCCTGACGCGTCCACGTAGGGCAGCGGCGCCAGCACCAGCAGCATCACGCCCGCCTCGCGCACCGGGCCTTCCCAGCGCTTCACCGCGAGGCCGTGGCCCAGCTCGTGCAGCAGCTTCACGCAGGGAAACACCAGCAACAGCAGCAGCAGGTTGTGGCCGGTGAAGGCGCGCGTGGCGGCATGGGTGGCCAGCTCCCCGGCGTTGCCGCCGGCCACGGCGAGGCCCGCCAGCACGAGCGCGAGCCACGCCGCGCCCGCCACGCGGTTGAAGAGCAGGCGGGCGAGCGGCCGCATGCGGTCCAGCAGCCGGTCCGGGTCCAGCAGCGGGATGCGCAGGGCAAGGGGATTCTTCATTCGCTGTGCGACGCGGGCGCGCGCGCCGCGCTCGTGGCGCCGCCCCGCCTCCTCCGCATCCGGGCGTGCCTGACTCTGCAGCAGATCGGCCCGATGCAGCCGCGTGAGCAGCTCGATGACCTGGTCCTGGGTGGGGGCGTCGTCGCCCAGCCGTTCGCAGGCCGTGTTCCACAGGGCCGCGACGGTGCGCTTTCCGTCCATCAGTCCGATGATCAGGTTCGCGGCCGGCGTGAACCGATGCAGCCGCCCTGCGGCCGGATCGTCGAGCACGTACCAGGGCTGGCCGCGGTACACGTGGCGGTGGATCTCCGCATGAGGCCGCAGGCGCGGCGTCAGCTCCGCCACCCGGTGCCACTCGGGGCTGAACAGCCTGTCCGTCATGCTCAGGGCAGCCAGCGCCAGAGCTGCATCCGCAGCCAGTCCACCATCTCGTGGGTCCAGATCCAGGCGAGGCGGCGCTCGCCCACCTGGATGCGCGCCACACCCTGCATGCCGGGGCGCAGCGCGTCCTCCGGCTGCTCCAGGCGTGCCTCCACCCGGAACCAGTTGCGCCCGTCCTCGGTGGTGGACATGGGCGTGATCTGCTCCACGGCGATGGGCAGGGCGTCGCCGGCGAACGCGGTCAGGCGCAGCACACCGGTCTGCCCCGGGGCCAGGGCCGCCACGTCGCGCTCGTCCACCTCCACCACGATGCGTGGCGCATCCAGCGGCGCCACCTGGAACAGGGCCTCGCCGCGCTCCACCGCGGCGCCGAGGGACTGGCTCAGATCTCCGGACACCACCACGCCGTCGAAGGGCGCGGTCATGCGCGAGCGTTCGCGCTGGGCGTCCAGGAGCTCGAGGCGCGCGTCCACCTGGCGGAGTCGGGCCTTGAGGATCCGCGCCTGGGCCCGGTCGTGGCTGGCGAAGGCCTCCCGGTGCTCCTTCAGGAGCTGCTCGCGCTCACTCGCGAGCTTGCGCCGCTCCAGGTCCAGCTCCTCGATGTCGAGGCTCGCCATGAGCTGGCCCTCGCGCACCACGTCGCCGGCGCGCACTCCGGCGGCGGCCAGGTAGCCGTCGCGAGGTGCCGCCACCACCCGCTGCACGGTGCTCTCCACCACCGCCGGCGCGCTCACCCGGTGTGCGCCCGTGGCCAGCGCGAGGAACGCCACGAGCCCTGCGAGCATCACGGCGCCGAGCTTGAGCTTCACGTGCCCCGGTCCGAGCAGGCGCTTCAGCAGCCCGCACACGCTGTCCAGCGCCTTGACCGCGAGCCAGCGATCCTCGAGCCGCTTCGACTCCAGGATCGGCCCCGCCAGGGAGGCCACCGCCTCGCACAGCTCCACCGAGGGACCGTCGAAGCCGCCTGCACCGTCACGCTCGACGCACACCGCGCCGTACAGCCCGCGCTCGTCGCCGAAGGGCACGGTGCACACGGAGCCTGAGCCGGGGCTGGCCGCCAGGGCCTCGTGGGCGCGCACGACGTGCGGCCCGTCCTTCGCGGTGCCCGGGTGGACGATGGCCACCCGCTGGTCCAGCGCCTCGTCCATGGCGGCCTCCATGGCGCGCACCAGGGTCGTGTTGGAGGCGAAGCGCGCGCTGTGGGACAGGGCCCGCACCCGCGCCCGCCCGCCCTTGACGAAGCCGATGGACACGCGGCTCGCGGCCAGCGCCCGGGCGAGCTCGGTGGCGGCGGACGATGCGGCGGCGGCGAAGCGGTGCTGCTCGAGCCCCGCCGCGATCACCTCCACCAGGCTCACCAGCCGGCCGGTGACCGCCGAGGCCTCGCGCTGCACCAGGAACTCCAGCCAGCCTGCGCCCCACTGCAGGAGCTGCATCACGGCGCGCTGCTGCTCCGCGGCGCCGCGGGCCTCCACCGCGACCACGCCGAACAGCTTGCCGTCCACCAGCAGGGGGCAGGCGATGCCGTAAATGGACACCTCGCCCCCCGCCTGCACCTCGCCATCGCCCCGCACCACCGGGCAGGCCTTCTGGAGCGCGTGGCGCGCCGCGTCCGCCAGCTCCTTCGACACCGCGGCCTCGTCGGGCCAGGAGGCCGTGGGGGTGAGGGTGTCCGCGTCGGTGCTGCCCACCACCACCAGCCCGCGCTGGATGCTGGGGATCATCCGGCACTGCAGCTCGAGCCAGGACTTGGCGAGGGTGTTGAGCACGTTGGGGCCTTCCGGCACGGGTTCCTTGCAGCGGCATATCGGCCGGGGGGACCCGTCCCTTGAGGTGGCGGCCCCGGGTTCACGCACCGATCCGGGGGGGGGGGGGTCGGAAGGCCCGCCGGCGGGAAAGCCTCGGCCGGGGACGGTTTGCCCGACCGGGGCTCCCGGCAGGCGCTATCGTTGGCCGCGCGATCATCACGGCCGGCTGAACACGACGCGAACGAGCAAGGAGTACCCCATGGAGCGCATCGGATTCGTGGGCGCCGGCATGATGGGCCACGGCATCTGCGGGTGCCTGCTGAAGGCCGGCTACCCCCTGACCGTGGTGGCCCACCGCAACCGCGTGCCCGTCGACGACCTGGTGGGTCGTGGCGCGAACGAGGCGACGAGCATCGAGGCCATGGCCGCGGCGGTGGACGTGCTGATGATCTGCGTCAACAGCGCCGACACGGTGGCGGCCATCGTGCGCGGACCCGGCGCGACGCTGCGCGACGGCGCGGCGGTGATCGACGTGACCACCTCGCTGCCGGCGATCTCGCGCACGCTGGCCGCCGAGCTCGCCGGGCGCGACATCGTGTTCGTGGACGCGCCGGTGGTGGGCGGCCCGCCCCACGCGGCCGAAGGCAAGCTGGGGGCGCTGGTGGGCGCCGAGGCGGGCGCCTTCGAGCGCGTGCGGCCGATCCTCGAGAGCTACTGCACACAAGTGGAGCGCTTCGGGCTCACCGGCGCCGGCAACACGGCGAAGCTCCTCAACAACTTCATGACCGTCGGGCTGCGCGCACTGGTGGCCCAGTCCTTCGCCGCGGCACGCCGCCACGGCATCGAATGGGGCCCGCTCTACCGGCTCGTCAGCCAGGGCGCGGCCGGCTCGCGCACGCTGGACACCATGATCGGGCCGGCCATCGACGGCGACTACCGGGGCAACGGCTTCAGCCTGGGCAACTGCCTCAAGGACATGAGCTATGCGGAGGTGGTGCTGGAGGACGACCCGGACGGCCACCGCATGCAGCAGGCCATGGCGGCCCTGTTCCGGCGCTACGTGGACGCGGGCTTCGGCGAGCGCCTCGCCAGCGAGATGCTGGACCCGGCGGTGGCAGCGGAGGCGGGTCGGGGCTGACTCGCGACGTCGGCGCAAGCTCCGTCGACCTCGCGGCGTTCGAGCGCTCTCTGGTCCAAAGACCCGCTGGGACGCGAGGGATGCCCGGCGCCGCGAAGCAAGCGCGGCTGCAGCCCGCAAGGCGTCCCGATCGCTTCCGGGACGGCTCAGGGGATCGCTGCGGACCGGCTGCGCAGGCTCAGCGCCTCCAGCTTGAAGAAGCATCCGGCGACCACCATCACCGCGCCCACCACGAACAGCGTCACCAGGGGCAGCTCTCCCAGGTAGAAGCTGCCCGCGAGCCGCATCAGGCCCGTGAGCAGGCACACGAGCAGGCCGGCAACGCCGGCGAAGCTGCCGAGCTTGTCGAGAAAGTCAGGCATGGTCGGTCCTCCCCTGTGACCGCTGCGTGCGAAGGCGATGCCAGAGAGGGTACGCTTCCCGGCCCATGAAGTCCGTGGTCGTCACCTTCGAGCCGGCCTCCCGCCAGAAGGTCCACGAGGCCCTGGGCGGGCTGGCCCAGCCCGTGTTCCTCGCCGACGTGGCGCCCGCGCGGCGCACCCGCGCCCTGGACGCCGCCTGCGTCATGTTCGCGCGCAACACCGCCAAGGAGCTCGGCGACGAGGAGTACGGCCACCTGGCCCACCTGGACCTCATACAGTTCGTCACCGCCGGCGTGGACTACGTGCCGGTGCACCGCCTGCCCGACAACGTGCCCGCCGCCGTCAACGGCGGCGGCTACGCCGAGCCCATGGCGGAGCACGCGCTGGCCATGATCCTCGCCGCCTGCAAGCGCCTGCTGCCGGAGCACGCGGCGCTGGCGAAAGGCGAGTTCAACCAGTTCACCCCCACCCGCATGCTGCGCGGCATGACCGCCGGCATCCTGGGCTTCGGCGGCATCGGTATCGCCTGCGCGGACGTGCTCCGCCCCCTGGGGGTGCGCATCCACGCCGTCAACCGCCGGGGGATGAGCGACGGCGAGACGGTGGACTGGATGGGCACCACCGACGATCTGGACGAACTGCTCCGCGCCAGCGAAATATTCATCGTGAGCCTGCCGCTGACCTCGCGCAGCGAAGGGATGATCGGCGAGCGTGAGCTCGGGCTCATGAAGGACGACGCCATCCTGGTGAACCTGGCCCGCGGGGAGATCGTGGACGAGGCGGCGCTGTACGCGCACCTGAAGGCGCATCCGCAGTTCATCGCCTGCATCGACGCCTGGTGGATCGAGCCCGTGCGCCACGGCACCTTCCGCATGGGCCAGCCGTTCATGGCGCTGCCCAATGTCATCGGCTCGCCCCACAACTCCGCGTCGGTGGGTGGCTGGACGGAGGTGGCGCTGGAGCGGGCGCTCGCGAACATCAGGCGGGTGCTCGAGGGCGAGGCGCCGCGGCACGTGATCGGGGAGGAGGAACGCGCGTACCGGCTCGGGCCGGCGACCGGGTGAAGGCGCGGGGCGCTCACGGCGCGTGCCTCGGCTCCGCTAGACTGGACCCGACCACCAGGACGAGGGCGTCGTCGAGATGCCACGACCCGATGCGGAACGCACCCTCGATGAGACCCTCACGCAGGCCCTGAAGGCCCGCCCGGAGGTCCTCGACGGCTACCTCTTCGGATCCACCGCCACCGGCACCGCCGGCGCGCACAGCGACGTGGACGTGGCCGTGTACGTGGAGCCGGAAGCCTTGAAGACGGCCGGCGGCTACGGCTACGAGGCCGCCCTGACCACGGCGCTGATGGCCGCCCTCGGCCGCAACGACGTGGACGTGGTGGTGCTCAACCGCGCGACACCGCTGCTCTACCACCGCGTCCTGCGCGACGGCCGCCGCGTGCTGTCACGGGACCTGCGCGAGACGACCACCCGCGAGGGTTACGCGCTGTCGCGCTACTGTGACGACCTCCACCGGCTCGACATCATCGACCGCACGCTGAGGAGCCAGTCCTCATGAGCCCGGGCCGTCTCGATCCCCGCGTGGTGCGGCGTCACCTGCTCGCGCTGCGGAACGTCCTCCGGCACCTCGACCGCCATCGCGGTCGTTCCGCAGCTGAGCTCGAAGCGGACGCCGATCTCCGGTGGACGGTGGAACGCGGACTGCAGCTCGCGGCCCAGAACGTCCTCGACATCGCGACCCACGTGGCCGCGGCCAGCGGACAGGATGCCAAGGACTACGCGACCTCCATCGCCAGCCTCGGCGAGATCGGCGTGCTCACGCGGGATGCAGCCCTGGCCCTGCGGGACCTGGCGGGATTTCGCAACGTCCTCGTCCACGGATACCTGGAAGTCGACCTGCGCGTGGTCGAGAAAGTGCTCACCGCGCACCTCGACGAGCTGGAGGACTTTGCGAGCAGCGTGGAGAGCTGGCTGGAGCGCGACACCGGCGGCAGGGATCCATGAAGCCGGCGGCCCGCAGCGCCAGCGGCATCCGCGAGGTCACCTGGTTCGACTGCCCCGGCGGCGGCCAGGTGCGGGTGGAGGAGGGCATCGCCTACCTCGGGCACATGCGCGCGCCTCACGGCACCACGCTGCTGGACGTGCGCGACCCGAAGCGCCCGAAGGTGCTGTCGCAGATCCCCATGGTGGCGGGCGCCCACTCCCACAAGGTGCGCGCCAGGGACGGCATCATGCTCGTGAACCGCGAGCGCAAGGGCGAGCCCGGCCCGGAGTTCACCCCCGGCCTCGGCATCTTCGACGTGAGCGATCCCACGCGGCCGCGGGAGATCGCCCACTGGCCCACCACCGGCAAGGGTGTGCACCGCTTCGACTTCGACGGCCGTCATGCCTACCTGTCGTGCACGCTGGACGGCTACGTGGGCAACATCGTGGTGATCCTGGATCTGGCCGATCCGGCGAAGCCGGAGATCGCGGGCAAGTGGTGGATCCCCGGCCAGTGGCGCGCCGGCGGCGAGGTGTACCCCTGGGGCGACGGCCCCGAGCCCCGCTGCCACCATCCGCTGCGAATGGGCGACCGTCTGTACGTGAGCTACTGGCATCACGGCTGCTACATCCTGGACATCAGCGACATCACGCAGCCGACGATGGTGGGCGAGCTGTTCATCGGCCCCGCGTTCCCGCACCCACGCCACACGGCGCTGCCCATCCCCTTCGAGATTGCCGGGCGGCGCATCATGGTGCTGGCCGACGAGGACGTCTCGAAGCTCCGCCCCCACGCGCCGGCCTTCACCTGGATCGTGGACATCACCGACGAGCGCCACCCCGTGCCTGTCGCCACCTGGCAGGTGGACGGCCTCGATCTCGACGGCGAGCCGCAGCCCCCCATGACCGGGTGCCACCAGCCGAGCGAGGTGGTCACCGGCACGGAGATCCCCTTCGCGTGGTTCGCCCAGGGGCTGCGGGTGGTGGACATCGCGGATCCGCACGATCCCCGGGAGGCGGCCCACTTCCTGCCAGAGCCCACGGCAGGGGAAAGCCGGGTGTGCTCCAACGACGTGACCGTCGACGAGCGGGGGCTCATCTGGCTCTACGACCGGGTGCGGGGGCTGCACGCGCTGGAGCGGATCTGAGGCGAACGGGGGCGGCTGCGGGCGTCGCCGTCGAGAGGCCGCCCGGCCCTGCGCCAGGGCGACACCCGGATGCACGCACCTGTCGGGCGCTTCCGTGCCGCAGCGACCTTCGGTAGGATGATCTGTCATCCTCCGGAGATCGCAATGCAGACCCGGCAGGAGCAGCTTCGCGCGGCCAAGCGCCGCCAGCGACGCAACGACAGGGCGGCCGGGCAGGTGCTGTACCAGCTCAAGCTCCCGGCAATGCTGCGCGATCGCATCAAGACGGGGATGCGCAGCGCCGCCTTCGTCGAGCGTCTCCACGCGTTCCTGCGCCACGAGGTCATCCGCGTCGCCGACTACCCGGAGCTCGCGCTGCTGTGCTGGAACCGCGACGTGGAGTACGTCACCCGCGAGGACGCATTCCGGCTGTACGAGCGGAACTGGCGGCTGGTGGACGCGGATCACCTCGCGCCCCAGGAGCGGACACTCGTCGACGAGCTGGCGAAGGAGTTCGGGCGGAGCCTCATCAATGCCTGAGCTCGTGCGGCCACGCCATCGCCGGGTGTGGCGCGTGCTCGAATCCATGAACCCGGAGCTGCTCCGCTCCACCCGATGCTTCTTCGGCGGTGGCACGCGCATCGTCCTCGAGCTGGACGAGTACCGCGAGTCGGCCGACATCAGCTTCCTGTGCTCCGACCGGTCCGGATACCGGGCGATCCGCAGCAGGGTCACCCAGGTGTCCTTCGGTGATCTGTTCCGCGATCGGGTTGACCTGATGCGCGAGATCCGTGCCGACATGCACGGGCTCCGGACGTTTCTCGAGATCGACGGCGAGCCGCTGAAGCTCGGGATCATCGCCGAAGGGCGGCTCGAGCTCGGCGGTGTCGACCGCGAGCCGTTCCCGGTGCCGCTGCTGGCCCGCCCCTCGTGCTTCGCGGAGAAGCTGCTGGCCAACTCGGATCGGGGGCGTGACGACTCGACGCGCTCGCGCGATCTCATCGACCTGGCGTACATGACCGCCAGGTGGTCCCGGGAT
Organism: Gammaproteobacteria bacterium; assembly: GCA_041593595.1. Taxonomy (GTDB): domain Bacteria; phylum Pseudomonadota; class Gammaproteobacteria; order HK1; family HK1; genus JBFHNV01. The sequence goes on along the minus strand of JBFHNV010000104.1, from coordinate 3,730 downwards.
GACCTGTTGTTCGGGCTCGAGAGCGCCGAGCAGGTCTACGGTGACGCGGTACGCCGGGAGCTCACGGCTGCGCTCGAGCGGTTCGAGAATCCCGAGCGACGGAAGCGATGCATCGCGGACCTGGCGGTCTCCGATCCACGCCGGATGAGCCGGGGCCTGAAGAAGCTGCGCGCGCTGTGATGGGTGCGCGGGTGCCCAGCCGGCGCGGCGTACCGGCTGGCCCCGCTGGCGGGGTCCGGGGCCTTCCCGCAGCTGTCGACGACGACTACTCCGGATGTCGATTCGGCCGGGCTCGCGACCGGGCATTCAGAGCGTTCCGGTAACGGGCGCCTCGGAAGGCGCCGGCACGCCCGCCGCTCACCTGCGGCGGAGCGCCCGCCGGGCCGCCGCGCGGCTCATCCGCCAGACCCGCTCGAGCGCATCCCGGCTCGCCGGCTGCAGGGCGAGCGGCTCCACGCGGCGTTCCCACACGCCCACCGCCGCGGCGCTCATGTCGAGCAGGCGCGCGAGCTCGGCGCGCGAGATCCCGAGCCGCTCGCGCAGCGCCCGCACGTGCCGCGCCTCCACGGGATCGGGCAACGAGGTGCCGCGGCCGCCGCCGGCGACCGGCTCCGCCCTGTCCGCGGGCGCGGCGCGGGGGCGTGCCTTGCGGCCACGTGCCTTGCCGCCGCGCCCCGCGCCGGCGGCGCGCCGGGCCCGTGTGCCGCGCCCGCGCGTCGTCGCCGTGTCGCCGCCGGGCGCCTGCGCGTCCTCGTCCCCGGCGAGCTCGATGCCGAACACGTCGGCGAGATCCGCCTCGTCCAGGCGCGCGCCGCCGCCCCGGGCGGTGAGGGCCGCGACGGCGTCGGCATCGTCATCGACCAGGGCGAGGTGATCGACACCGCGCAGGCGGAACAGCAGCTCGGGGCGCGTGTCGAGACGCGCGCCGACAGCGTAGAACACCGCGGCCACGTGCTTGCACACGTCCACGTAGTCAGGGCACGAGCACTGCGGGCGGAACTCCTGCGGCGCCGGGAACAGCCCCGCGTCGCGGTCCGTGACGACGCCCATGACGGCGGCCGAGAGCCGCCCCTGCAGCAGGTCCATGAGCGAGCCCACGTCGCCGGCGCAGCGTCGCCGGATAGCCGCCCAGCGTGCCTTCGCGAGCGGCTTCACCCCGAGCTCCACCTGGTAGAGCTCGTTGCCCATCACCAGCGCGCGCACCGTGCCGGTGTCGATCTCCAGGTGGCACACGGAGCCGTTGCGCACGTAGGTGCGCCCGCGCTCGAGCCGGTTGGCCAGCGAGGCAAAGCCCATCAGGTGCTCGCACCAGGCGTCGCCCCAGAAGGTGTGGGTAATGCGCCGCCCCTCGATGGTCACGGGCTCGATGGTGCGACCCTGCTTGCGCAGGCGGTTCATCGCGCGCCGGGCGCGGGCGCGCCGCTCGGCGACGGGAACGTAGGGGGGCCAGGGATCCCAGTGCATGTGCGGCTTCTTTCCGGGGCCCGTTCGAGCGACCGCCTTCTACAGCGCCGCGCGCTCGATGTCGAGGGCGACGGTGGCCAGCAGCTCCGCGTCGGGGAGCTCCGTGAGCCGGGTCTCGCCGGCGTCCTCCACCACGTCGCCCGCGAGGCGCTTCTTGTCCTGGATGAGGGCGTCGATGCGCTCCTCCACGGTGCCGCGGCACACCAGCTTGTGCACCACCACGTTGCGCCGCTGGCCGATGCGGAACGCCCGATCCGTGGCCTGGTCCTCCACCGCCGGGTTCCACCAGCGGTCGAAGTGCAGCACCTGGGAAGCGGCGGTGAGGTTGAGGCCCACGCCGCCCGCCTTGAGTGAGAGCACCAGGAACGGTGGCCCGTCGTCGCGCTGGAACTCGGCGACCAGGGCGCCGCGGCGCTTCACCGCGGTGGCGCCGTGCAGCACCAGCCCGGGGCGGGCGAACACCTGCGCCAGGAACGCGGCCAGCGGCCCGGTCATCTCCCGGAACTGGGTGAACACCAGCAGGCGCTCCTGGCGCGCGGCCACCTCCTCGGCGATCTCGTGCAGGCGCGCGAACTTGCCGCTGTCCGCCGGCGCGAACTCGCCGCCGGCGAGCTGGTCCGGGTGGTTGCAGATCTGCTTCAGGCGCAGCAGCGAGGCGAGCACCAGCCCCCGGCGCTGGATCCCCTCGGCGTCGCCTGCGAGGGCCTCCTCCAGCTCGTCCACGGTGCGCCGGTAGAGCGCGGCCTGGCGCCGGGTGAGGCCGCACCAGGCCTTCATCTCGGTCTTCTCCGGCAGGTCGGCGATGATGCTGCGGTCGGTCTTCAGCCGGCGCAGGATGTATGGCGCCACCAGCCTGCGAAGGGGTGCGTAGCGCTCGCGCCCGCGGGCCTCCAGGTCCTTGACGAAGCGACGGAAGCGCTGCGCCGAGCCGAGCAGCCCGGGGCACAGGAAGTCGAACAGGGACCACAGATCCCCCAGGCGGTTCTCCACGGGCGTGCCCGTGAGGGCGAAGCGCGCGCGGGCCCGCAGGCGCTTGACGCTGCGCGTCTGGCGCGCGCCCGGGTTCTTGATGGCCTGGGCCTCGTCCAGGATCACCACCCGCCAGTCCCGACCCATCAGCCAGTCTTGGCGGGCCAGCATGGAGTAGGTGGTGATCACCAGGTCGGTGCCGGCCAGCGCGCCGTCCGGGTCCGCCGCCACGGCTTCGAGCTCCCCGCGCGGGGTCTCCGCCGGGTGCACGAAGCGCACCCGCAGCCCGGGCGCGAAGCGCTCGAGCTCCGCCTTCCAGTTGCCGAGCAGCGACGCCGGCAGCACCAGCAGCGAGGGCAGAGCGTCGTGGGGCGCCTCCTCGCGCAGGCACAGCAGCGTGGCGATCACCTGCAGCGTATTGCCGAGTCCCATGTCGTCGGCCAGGCAGGCACCGAGCCCGAGGCGCGCCAGCAGCACCAGCCAGTCGCGGCCGCGGGCCTGGTAGGGACGCAGCCGGTCGTCCAGCGCTCGGGTGCCGGCGGCCGGCGGATCGCGCAGCTCCTCGAGCCGTGCCGCCAGCGCGTCCCCCGCCGCCACCCGCGACCACTCCAGGACCGGCGCGGCGTCCGCCGCCGCCGACAGGTCCGCGCTCGCGCCGGCGAGCAGGCGCATGCCCTCGATGAAGCCGATCCCGTCCGGCATGCCGGCCTGCACCTGCCGCCAGTGCTCCAGGGCCTGGGCGAGGCGATCCCGGTCCACCTCCACCCAGCGCCCGCGCAGCCACACCAGCCCCTCGTCCCGCGCCAGGAGCTCCTGGACCTCCGCGTCGCTCAGCGGCTCCCCGTCCAGCGCGACGGCCACGTCGAAGTCCAGCAGCGCGTCGCGATCGATGCGGCTGCCGGCGCCGATGGTGACGCTCACCTGCGCGCGCGGGCGGCGCCGCCACCAGTCCGGCAACCGCAGCGCGAGCCCGCTCTCCTCCAGCGCCGGCACGTCCGCGAGCAGGCGGTACGCCTCGGCGGGCGTCCAGGCCAGCGGGTGGAAGACGTCGCCCGAGTCCACCAGCGCCTTCACCGCGGCGCTGCGCTGGGCGGCGCGCTCCAGCGGCGCGAGCAGGTGCGCGAGGCCGGCCCGGTCGCCGGCGTGATCCTCCAGCGCCTTCGCCAGCGGCCGGTACTGCACCCGACCGCCGGAGGACAGGCGCGGGGCGTAGGTGGCGAGGAAGGCGAAGGGACGGTCCGGATCCCGCCGGTTCTCGGCCAGGTGCAGGCACACGCGCCCGACGCCGTGCCAGCGG
>JBFHNV010000103.1:0-20135 GCA_041593595.1 Gammaproteobacteria bacterium | reverse complement strand
GGGTTCACGTCCGGCGCCGCACGGATCACGAAGCGCCCGTCCGACGGCGATCCCGGCAGCGGCCGGCCGGCGTCGTCCAGGCGCCGCTCCACCACCTGCACCTGGACGTTGCCCTCGGCGTCGCGCCCGGACCCGATGACCGTGCCGCCCCAGCGCACCGGCGCACCCACGTGGGCCTGGGGTTCCTGGCGGACCTCCACCAGCTGCAGATCGCCCGGCGGCGGCGCGGTGATGCGCTCCGGCACCGGCTCGCGGGGCTGCCCGGCGCAGCCGCACAGGAGCACCACCGCCAGCGGCACCGACACACGCAGTGGGTGGATGGCGGTCAGGCGGGTACTCACGGCGGCCGGGACGCTCCTGCGGCAGGAACTGCTTTCTTGATTGTATACACCCGGATGATGTAGAAACCGCGCGCCGCGGCGAGCGTGGCGGGCATGGCGCCACGCGCCGGGGTGGATGCGCATGGGTGGAGAGCTGGACGTGCCGACGGCGGCGTTCGCCGCCCTGGTGCTGTTCGGCGCCTACACCGTGCGCGGCATCGCCGGCTTCGGCTCCGGGCTGATCGCCATCCCCCTGCTCGCCCTGAGCTTTCCCCTGACCCTGGTGGTGCCCCTGGTGGTGCTGCTGGACTTCCTGGGCTCCGCCGGCCAGGGCTTCCGCAACCGGGCGCAGGTGTCCTGGCGGGACCTGGCGCCGCTGTTGCCCTTCACCGTGGCCGGCGTGCTGGCGGCGCTGTTCCTGCTCGACGCCCTGGACGCGACGCTGCTGCGCCGGGCGTTGGGGGTGTTCGTCCTGGCCTACGGTATCTGGCAGCTCTCGCCGCTGCCGGCGATCCGCACCACGCGGCTTTCGGCGGTGCCCTACGGCGTGCTGGGTGGCCTGGTGGGGACCCTGTTCGGCACCGGCGGGCCTTTCTACGTCATCTACCTGAGCATGCGCGGCCTTGACAAGGTGGCGCTGCGGGCCAGCTTCGCCGCCTGGTTCATCATCGACGGCACCATGCGCCTGACCGGCTACGCGGTGTTCGGGTTCCTCGATCGGGACACCCTCCTCAAGGCCGCCCTGTCGCTCCCCTTCGCCGCGCTCGGCCTGTTCATGGGCGGGCGCATCCACACCAACCTCTCCCAGGACACGTTCCGCCGGATCATCAGCGTGCTGCTGCTGATCAGCGGCTGCGGATTATTGCTAAAGGATTGAACGGAGATGCCGATACCGCCCGATCGAGGATCCCACACCGAGACCGAGGAGGTTGCCACCATGAGCACTGCTGCCCCGATTCCGTACCCCTGGCACGCCGGTGCGCTGGGTGAAGAGGACTCGCCGACGCCCCTGGGCGCCATCGCCACCCCGGGCCGCTGGTACGCCGGGAAGCTGTGTGACGAGGACTGGCGGATGACGGTCCCCGCCGCTGCCGTGGACGAGCTGGACAGAGCCCTGGACGCCGGATCCGGCGATACGCCTGACGCCGTGTCCCGGGTCCCGGAGGCGATGCCGGCACTGCAGGCCTTCCTGGGCGCGGTGCAGGCAAGCATGTTCCACGGCACCGGGGTCGCCGTGGCGGGCCGGCTGCCGGTGGCGGAGTGGGGCGTGGAGCGCGCTCGGCGCGCAGTGGCGCTGATGGCCCACGTGATGGGCCCGCCCACCCAGCAGACCCACGACGGCGTGATTCTGTACACGGTGGAGGACCGGGGTCTGCGTCCCGGACCCGGCGTGCGCCGCTCGCTCACCAACGTGGAGCAGCCCTTCCACAGCGACGGTCCCTGGGTGGCGCGTCCGCCCTGGGTGGTGGCGCTGTACTGCCTGCGGCAGGCGCGCCAGGGGGGCCTGAGCCGCTGCGTGAGCCTGCGCGCCCTGGTGGAGGACCTGGCATCGGAGGACGCGGCCCTGGCCGAGCGTCTCACCCGGGATCTGTGGTGGCACCGGCAGGCGGAGCATGCCGCCGGCGACACGCCCGTCAGCCGTCACCCCATGGTGTGGCACGACGCAGCCGGGCGCTGGTGCGGGCGCTTCTACGCGGACTACGTGCAGAGCGGCTACCGCACCGCCGGCGAGCCCATGGACCTGCCCGCGCGCCGCGCCCTCGAGCGCCTGGAGGCGCTGTCGCAGGAGTCCCATCGCTGGCTCCAGTACCGACTGGAGGCAGGCGACGTGGCGTGGATCAACAACCGCTGGTGCGTTCACGCACGCACCGGCTTCAAGGCGGTGGCGCCGGGCGCCGGGCCGCGCCTGCTGATGCGGGTGTGGCACCGCTTCGACGGCGACGGGGTCGCGCTGGACGGCTGAGTGGTCTGACCGGGGCGACCTGCGGGCCGCCCGATCAGGCGGTGCGGGCGAGGGGAATGACGTGCGCCAGCGGCGCCGGCGCGCCCACGTGGAAGCCCTGCACGTAGTCCACGCCCAGTGACTCGAGGCAGCGCTCGCCGGCCTCGCTCTCCACCTTCTCGGCCACGGTCTGGATGGCGAGCACCCGCGCCACGTTGACGATCCCGGTGACCATGGCGCGGGCCACCGGGTCGCTGTTGATCTCGCGCACGAACTGTCCGTCGATCTTGATGAAGTCCACCGGCAGCTGCTTCAGGTAGCCGAACGAGCTCAGGCCCGCGCCGAAGTCGTCCAGGGCGAATCGGAAGCCCTCGCCACGCAGCCGCTGCATGAGCTGGCCGGCGTGGGCCAGGTTGGAGATCGCCGTGGTCTCCGTCACCTCGAAGCACACGTGGTGCGGATCGACGCCGATGCGCGAGGCCGTCGCGAGGATGAAGTCGCCCAGCTCCGAGTCCGTGAGGCTCTGTCCCGAGAGGTTGATGGCGAAGGCGTGGCCGGTGACGCGCGATCCGGCCGCGTGGGTGAACGCCTTCTCGATGACGGTCCGGTCCAGGACGCCCATCAGGCCGTAGCGCTCCGCGGCGGGCAGGAACGCCATGGGCGGCACCAGGCCGCCGTCGGCGTTCACGAGCCGCAGCAGCAGCTCGTGCATGTCCGCCGGGCCCCCGCGGTCGCGCAGGCGGCGGATGGGCTGGGCGTGGAGCACGAGGCGATCCTCCTCGATGGCCGCCTTGATCTCCGCGTGCCACTGCATGTCGCGGTGATGGCGGGCGATCACCTGGTCCTCGTGCCGGTACAGGTGCACGCGGCTGCGGCCCGTGTCCTTGGCCGCGTAGCACGCGAGATCCGCGGCGCGCTGTACGTCGCCCACGGTCCCGGAGTCGCGTCCGATCTCCACCACGCCGATGCTGGCGCCCAGCTCGAAGGCGCGCCCGTCGGCCATGAATCGGAAGGAGCACACCGCACCGCAGATGCGCTCCGCGATGGGCAGGGCGCGGGACACGGGGCAGCCCGTGAGCAGCACGCCGAACTCGTCGCCGCCGAGGCGGGCGAGGACGTCGCCCTGGCGCACCTCCGCCGCCAGCAGGCCCGCGATCTGACGCAGCATGCGGTCGCCTGCGGCGTGCCCGCAGGTGTCGTTGACCAGCTTGAACTGGTCCAGGTCCACATAGAACAGGGAGTGAGTGGCGGTGCCCGCGTGGGCCTCCACCACTGCGCGCGCCAGGCGGCGCTCGAACTCCCGGCGGTTGGGAAGCTCCGTGAGCGGGTCGTGGGTGGCCTGGTAGGCCAGCTCCCGGGACAGCTCGTGCTCGCGGCTCACGTCGCGCATCACCAGCACCCGCCCCACCAGCGCACCCCCGGCGTCGGAGATGGGCGACAGCGTGCAGGCCACCGCCCGCGGGTGCCCGCCGCGGGCGGAGAGCTGAATCCCGCCGCGACTGTCGGCGAGGGCAGTCAGGGTGCGCGCGGTGATGGGCCCCTCGGCGGCGAGGCTGAGCACGTCCTCGAGCAGCCTGCCCCGGGCGCTGGCGGCGTCGACGCCGCTCAGGGCCTCGGCCACCGGGTTCATGTAGCGCACGCGCCCGCCGTCGTCGAGACGGATCACGGCCTCGCCGATGGAGTGCAGCGTGATCTCCGCGAGCTGTGCCTGCACGAAGGCCTGGCGCTCGTCGCGCCGCGCCACGCGACGCAGGCGCAGGCCGTGCAGCAGGCTCAGCGCGAACAGGCTCGCCAGCAGCACCGGCGCCGCGATGCCACGCAGCTCCGGCTCCAGCGGTGCCACGACGCGAAGCGGCAGCTGCAGGTCGGCCACCGACAGCGGGATCACCGTCGCCTGCTGCGGCGACCAGTCCGTATCCGGGGACGTGGCGCCGTCCCACGGCGCCGCCTCGCCCAGGGCCAGCGACGACTGCGCTCCGGGAATGGAGGTGATCAGGTCGGCCATGAGATCCGCCGCATCCACGAACAGCAGCAGCATCCCGGCGAGCTGCTGGCGGCGCTCGAGCGGGTTGTCGGGCTCCACGTTGCCGCGGTACGTGGCGCGCAGCAGCAGCACGCCCTCGAGGCCCAGCTCAGGGAGCCGGGTGGCCACGGCGCGGATGGTGGCCGAGTCCACGGCCTCTTCCAGGGCGGGGCGCCACTGCTCGCGGCTCATGAGATCCGCGCCCAGCAGCCGGGCCTCGGTCGGGGTGAGCGGCTCCAGTCGGTAGATGGGCAGCCGGAGCCCGGTCTCGGGGTCGGACGGTCGAGCGTCGGGGAAGGGCCGCACGCGCAGGCCGACGAAGCCCTCCCGGTCGAGACGCCGCTCGAAGTCCCGCTCCCCGCCCGCCTCCACCTGCTCGGCGTAGGCCATCCAGCGCACGTGGGGGTGGCCATCGAGGAAGCGCTCTGCGATGGAGGGAAAGCGTGCGTCGGTGACCTCGTCGGCGCTGTGGTGGACGCCGTGCAGCGCGGCGATGAGGGTCTCGCCCTCGGCCAGGCGCCGCGACACCTGCAGCGAGAGGCTCTGGGCCTCGACGGCGAAGGCGTGGCGCGCGTCCGCGATCTCGCCGCGCAGGGCCAGTCCGCCGGCCAGTGCCGCGAGCAGCAGCGCGCCGAGCGCCAGCACGAGGCGCTCGTTGCGGCTGAACAGCGGGTCGGCGGAGGGGCCCATGCTTCAGGGGGTCCGGAAGCTCAGCTGCTCGGCGGGCTCTCTCAAGGCATCTTCTTCGCCTTGCGGCGAAGCTCCGCCGGGAGCTCGAGCCGCGAGACGTTGAGCAGCGAGTCGTTGACCCACACGTCCCACTGCCGGTTGGCGATGATGGGGATGTCCTCCGGTCGCGTGCCGTCGAGGATCGCGAGCGCCGCCTGCGCGCTCCAGATCCCCTGCTCCTCCGGGATCTTCGTCATCCCGAGGATGGCGTAGGGCATCATCCAGTCGTGGTTGGTGACCGAGAGCTTCGCGGAGTGGCTCTTCACCGCCTGGGCGACGCGCTCCTGCTCCGTGTCCCAGTCGACGATGCCGGAATGGCTGCCAAGCACCAGGAAGGCATGGCTGCGCTGCGCCTGCGCGTGCGCCTCGATCCACTCTGCCGCGGTGCCCACCAGCCGGCTGTCCAGGCCGAGGCCGATCTCCTTCGCAGCCTCCTCGAAGCGCGCCAGGTTCTTGCGCTCGGTGAGGGTGTCGGCGCCCAGGTAGAAGGCGCGGCCGGGGCCGGCCATCTCGATGGCGGACTCGAGCATCGGCCGGATGGGCGCCACCTCCACCATGCCGGTGACGTTCGAGAAGGGGAAGCCATACTCGGCCGCGGTCCAGTTGACGCCCGAGAACACGAAGGGCAGCGGCTTGTCCCGGTAGTAGGGCACGATCAGGTACTTGGCCGCGTTGTCGTCCGCGGTGATGACCACGTCGGGATGCCAGCTCTCGATCAGGCGATGGGCCTCCTCGGCCGCGCGCTGGATGTCCGCGGCCGCCTTGCGGCGCTTGGTGTCCATGTCGAACTGCTTCAGATCGCAGCGCCCCTCCAGCACCGAGCGCAGCCCCCGCTCGACGCCGTCGGACCAGGCGTAGCCCTGGTGGTAGGAGCTGATGAACAGGCACCGGGCGGCCCGGGCCTCGGCGGCGGGAACGGCGAGGGCGACGAGCGCGACGGCTGCTGCCGCGCGGTAGGTGGGCTTCATGGGTCGTACCCCCTGTGGGCGTGGCGGAATCGGAACCGCGTCACGCGGAAAAGTGTGAAGTCGGTTCCTTCAAGTTGTCGGCAAAACGGCCGATCTCTTGAGACACGACACGGGGCTCGAAACGGACGATTCCATGGGGCAGGAAAGGGCACACGAAGCACGGCGCCGGGTGCGCGATCACCTGGTGGACTGCTGCCTGCTGGCAGCGGTGCTGCTCGTGCTCGCCCTGTCCTGGCAGGGGCCTCCCGACGGCGCGCGGGACAGCCTCGGGAATGCCGCACGAAAGGCGGTGAGCCGGCAGGTGGGCGCGTCCCCCGCCGCCGTACCGGAGCCGGGTCCGGCGTCGGGACATGCCGCCACCACCCTTCCCCGGGGCGGTCACCCGGGCTGATCCCCTGCCGCGGCGCCGTAGCGGCCGCATCTCCTGCCAGGCGGCCGCCGCCGCTCCCGATCGCCGGGCTGTCGCGGCGGCTCTCCTTTGCCGGGCCGTCGCGCGGGGGGTAACGTTGACACGCCCCTGCGGTCCACCGGTCCGCGACCCGACTCCACCCTGCCGGGAATCACCTCGCCGTGAGCCACGACGACGCCGCGATCCGGATCCGTGGCGCGCGCCAGAACAACCTGCGCAACCTGGACCTGGACCTGCCCCTGGGTGAGCTGGTGGTGGTCACCGGGGTCAGCGGCTCGGGCAAGTCCTCGCTGGCCTTCGACACCATCTACGCCGAGGGTCAGCGGCGCTACGTTGAGACCTTCTCCGCCTACGCCCGCCAGTTCCTGGATCGCATGGACAAGCCGGCGGTGGAGCGTATCGACGGTATCCCGCCGGCCATCGCCATCGACCAGGTGAACCCGGTGCGCACCTCGCGCTCCACGGTGGGCACCATGTCGGAGCTCAACGACCACCTGAAGCTGCTCTACGCCCGCGCCGCGGTGCTGCACTGTGGCGGCTGCGGCGAGCCGGTGCGCCGGGACAGTCCCGGGCAAATCGCCGGCGACCTGCTGGCGGGCGCCGGTGGCGGCGTCCGGGTCGCGGTGACCTTCCCGGTGCAGGTGCCGCACAACTTCTCCGAGGAGGAGGTGCGCGCGCTGCTGGCGCGCCAGGGCTACACCCGGGTGCTGGAGGCCCGCGGCCCCCGCCTGGAGGTGGTGCAGGATCGGGTGCGCCTGGAGCCGGACCGGCGCGACCGCCTGGTGGAGGCCCTGGAGGCCGGGATGCGCGCCGGGCAGGGCCGGGTGGCGGTGCGCGCGCTGGATGCGGACGGCGGCTACGGCGAGGCACGTCACTACTCCGATGCGCTGCACTGCGCGGCCTGCGACCGGCACTACCGCGAGCCCATGGCGAACATGTTCTCGTTCAACTCGCCGGCAGGCGCCTGCGGCACCTGCCGCGGCTTCGGCCGCACCATGGGCATCGACTGGGGGCTGGTGATCCCGGACGGCAGCCTGAGCCTGCGCGACGGCGCCGTGCGGCCGTGGCAGACGCCGTCATACGCGGAGTGCCAGCGCGATCTCATGCGCTACGCGAAGCGTCGCGGGGTGCCCGTGGACACGCCGTGGAGCGGCCTCGCGCGGCGCTGGCGGCGCTGGGTCATCGACGGCGAGGGCGACTTCGACGACGGCGTGTGGTACGGGGCGCGGCGCTTCTTCCGGTGGCTGGAGACGAAGAGCTACCGCATGCACATCCGGGTGCTGCTGTCGAAGTACCGCGCCTACGAGGAGTGCCCGGACTGCCACGGTGCGCGGCTGCAGCCCGAGGCCCTGCTGTGGCGCCTGGGCAGCGCGGAGAATGCGCGCGTGGCATCCGGCGCGCAGGCGCGTGTGGCATCCGGCGCCCAGGCGCGCGACGGATCGAAGCGCGCGCTGCCCGGTCTGAACCTGCACGAGCTGGCCACCCTGCCGCTGGACGGGGTGCGCCGCTTCTTCGCGGGGCTCGCCCTGCCAGCGCCACTGGACGAGGCGGCGGAGCTGCTGCTCGGCGAGATCCGCACGCGCCTGGGCTACCTCACCGAGGTGGGGCTTGGCTATCTCACGCTGGATCGCCAGTCGCGGACCTTGAGCGGCGGTGAGGTGCAGCGAATCAACCTCACCACCGCGCTGGGCACCTCGCTCACCAACACCCTGTTCGTGCTGGACGAGCCCAGCATCGGTCTGCACGCTCGGGACATGCGCCGGGTGACGGCAGTGCTGGAGCGGCTGCGCGACGCCGGCAACACCCTGCTGGTGGTGGAGCACGACGAGCAGGTGATCCGCGCCGCGGACCGGGTGCTGGACATGGGGCCGGGCCCTGGCGAGGCCGGCGGACGGGTGGTGGCCTTCGGTACCCCGGCGGCGGTGGCGCGGACGAAGGGCTCGGTCACGGGACGCTTCCTGTCCGGCCGGGAGCGGGTACGGGCGCCCCGCGCCACGGTACGCACGCCGCAGGGGCGCGGCGCGCTGGCGGTGCGGGGCGCGGCGGCGCACAACCTGGCGGCCATCGACGTGGAGATCCCCCTGGGGCGGATGGTATGCGTGACCGGAGTGAGCGGCTCCGGCAAGTCCACCCTGGTGGAGGACGTGATTCACCGTGCCCTGCTCAAGGCCAAGGGGCGCCCGGTGGAGTCGCCCGGCGCACACCGTGCCCTGGAGGGGGCGGAGCACGTGGACGACGTGGTGCTGGTGGACCAGAGCCCCATCGGCAAGACCACTCGTTCCAACCCGGCGAGCTACGTGGGCGCGATGGATCCCATCCGCAAGCTGTTCGCCCGCGAGCCGCTGGCCCGGGAGCGCGGCTACGGGCCCGGGCACTTCAGCTTCAACGCCGGCGCCGGTCGCTGTCCCACCTGCGGCGGCACCGGCTTCGAGCACGTGGAAATGCAGTTCCTGAGTGACGTCTACCTACGCTGCCCGGACTGCGACGGCCGCCGCTACCGTCCCGAGATCCTGGAGGTGCGCCTGCTGCCGGAGGGGGGCGGCGCGCCGCGCTCCATCGCCGGCGTGCTGGAGCTCACGGTGCGCGAGGCGCTGGCGTTCTTCTCCGTCAGCCCGGAGGTCACGCGGGCCCTGGAGCCCCTGGTGGCGGTGGGTCTCGGCTACCTGCGCCTGGGCCAGCCGGTGCCGACCCTGAGCGGCGGCGAGGCGCAGCGGCTGAAGCTCGCCGGCAGGCTGGCGAAGCCCGGCGCGGGTGACGGTCACGGCACCCTGTTCGTCTTCGACGAGCCCACCACGGGCCTGCACCTGGCCGACGTGTCGGTGCTGCTCGATGCCTTCGACGCGCTGGTGGAGGCCGGCCACTCGCTGCTGGTGATCGAGCACCATCTGGACGTCATCGCCGCCGCGGACTGGCTGGTGGACCTGGGGCCGGAGGGCGGCGACGGCGGCGGGCAGGTGGTGGACGCGGGCACGCCCGCCGACGTGGCCGGGCGCGCAGCGGGTCACACCGGACGCGCGCTGGCATCGCACCTGGGCGGCACGCGCCCGGCGCCCCGGCGCCGGGCCCGGCGCCGCCGAGGCGCCGGCGCCCCACGGGTGCGGGTGCACAACGCCCGGGAGCACAACCTGAAGGGCGTGGACATCACCATCCCGCGGGACCGATTCACCGTCATCACGGGCGTGAGCGGCAGCGGCAAGAGCACGCTGGCCTTCGACATCCTGTTCGCGGAGGGGCAGCGTCGATATCTCGAGAGCCTGAACGCCTATGCCCGCCAGTTCGTGGAGCCGGCATCGCGGGCCGACGTGGACGCGGTCACGGGCATTCCGCCCACGGTGGCCATCGAGCAGCGCACCAGCCGCGGTGGGCGCAAGAGCACCGTGGCGACGCTCACCGAGCTGCACCACTTCCTGCGCCTGCTGTTCGTGCGCCTGGGGGTGCAACACTGCCCGGACTGCGATCGGCCCATCGAGCCCCGCAGCCGCGAGACCATCGTCGCCGAGCTGATGCGCCGGCGGGGCCGGACCGTCGAGCTGCTGGCGCCCATGGTGATCGCGCGCAAGGGCTACTACACGGACCTGGCGGCGTGGGCGGCGGGCAAGGGCGTGGCGGAGCTGCGGGTGGACGGGGCGCGATTGCCGACCCGCGACTGGCCGCGCCTGGACCGCTTCCGCGAGCACGACATCGACCTGCCGGTGGGCCGCGTGCGGGTCACGCCGCACAACGAGGGCGAGCTGGCCGGGCTGCTGGATCGGGCACTGGCCCTGGGCAAGGGCACGGTGAAGGTGGTGGACGGTGCCCGCGAGACCCTGCTGTCCACGCTGCGCGCGTGTCCCGGGTGCGGGCGCAGCTTCGAGCCACCGGACCCGCGGCTGTTCTCATACAACTCCCGCCACGGCTGGTGCCCGCGCTGCTACGGGACCGGGGTGGAGCTCCAGGGGTTCGATGGCAGCCAGACCGGCGAGGAACGTGGCTGGAACGAGGCCTACGAGGGGCGCGAGCGCAGCTGCCGGGACTGCGGGGGCGGGCGCCTGAAGCCCGAGGCGCTGGCGGTGCGCTACCGGGGGCGCTCCATCGCCGAGCTGTCGGCCCTGCCGGTGTCCGCGGCGCGGGCCTTCTTCGAGGCACTCCGCCTGCGCGGACGCGAGGCGGCGGTGGCCCGGGACCTGCTAGCGGAGCTGCGCTCGCGCATGGCGTTCCTGGAGCGGGTGGGCCTGGGCTACCTGGGGCTGGATCGGGCCGCGCCGTCGCTGAGCGGCGGTGAGGCGCAGCGCCTGCGCCTGGCGGCACAGCTCGGATCCAACCTGCGCGGCGTGTGCTACATCCTGGACGAGCCCACCATCGGCCTGCACACCCGCGACAACCGCATGCTGCTGGACACCCTGACGGCGCTCGGCCAGCGGGGCAACACCGTGGTGGTGGTGGAGCACGACGAGGACACCATCCGCGCCGCGCAGCACGTGGTGGATCTCGGGCCCGGGGCCGGCGTGCACGGCGGCGAGCTGGTGGTGCAGGGGTCCATCGCCAAGGTGCTGCGCGCGCGTCGCTCGCTCACCGGGCGCTATCTGGCGCGGCCGCTGAAGCATCCGCTGGATGGCGTCGCGGCGCGCGGCGCGCCGCAACGCTGGCTCACGGTGCACGGGGCGTCGCGCAACAACCTGCGGGTGCGCCGGGTGCGGGTGCCGCTGCAGCGGCTGGTGTGCGTCACCGGCGTGAGTGGCAGCGGCAAGAGCTCGCTGGTGCGCGACGTGCTGCTGGGCACGCTGGCCGGGGCGTTGTCGCGCCGCCGCGGCAAGGCGCCGGTGATCGGCTGCGACGCGCTGGAGGGCAGCGGGCAGGTGGGTCGCGTGCTGGAGGTGGACCAGACGCCCATCGGCAAGACGCCACGCTCGTGTCCCGCCACCTACGTGGGCTTCTTCGACGAGATCCGGCGCCTGTTCGCGCAGGCGCCGGAGGCGCGGGTGCGCGGTTACGCGCCGGGGCGTTTCTCCTTCAACGTGCCCGGCGGGCGCTGCGAGGCCTGCGAGGGACAGGGGCAGCTGCGCATCGAGATGAGCTTCCTGCCGGACGTGCGCATGCCCTGCGACGCCTGCGGCGGCGCGCGATTCGACGACGCCACCCTCGCCGTGCGCTATCTGGACCACAACATCGCCGAGGTACTGGCCATGAGCGTGGAGGAGGCGGTGCCGGTTTTCGCGGCGCACCCCCGCATCCACAGGGCGCTGCGGCTGCTGGAGGACGTGGGCCTCGGCTACCTCACGCTCGGGCAGCCGAGTCCCACCCTGAGCGGCGGCGAGGCGCAGCGCATCAAGCTGGTCACCGAGCTGGCCAAGGTGCCGGACGGCCCGGGAAACGGGGGATCCGAACCGGCGCGCCGTTCACGTCACACCCTGTACGTGCTGGACGAGCCCACCATCGGGTTGCACATGGCCGACGTGGAGAAGCTCATCCGCGTGCTGCACCGGCTCGCTGACGCGGGCCACAGCGTGGTAGTGATCGAGCACAACCTGGACGTGATCGCGGAGGCCGACTGGATCATCGACATGGGTCCGGAGGGCGGCGACGCCGGCGGCCGCGTGGTGGCCCAGGGACCGCCCACGCGCATCGCAGGCCGCCGCAAGCGCTCCCACACGGCGGCGGCGCTGGGCGAGTTCCTGCGCGATCGCGGGCGGTGAGGGCTGGAATTTTCACCACAAAGACACGAAGAACACGAAGGACACGAAGAGGAATAAGGGTGCGCCCTGGCGGTCGCCGACGTGATGACCTCGCGGGGCAGCCGTCGTGGTCCGGAGTTCAACAAGAAATCAACCACAGAGGCACAGAGGGCACACAGGTTTCCTGGTGCACTCTTCTCTGTTTCCTCTGTGCCTCTGTGGTTTCTTCCCTTGCCTGCCCTGATGCGACGAGCCGGAAGCTCGCGAAGGCGCCTACTCCCGGTCGGGGATCATGTCCGTGCGCAGCACCGGGATCCCGGCGGTGATGGCGTTCAGGGTGGCCTTGGAGGTGAGCAGGGCGGAGGCGGGCTTGTCGGCCAGGGCGCGGGCGAGGGCGAGGGCCTCGCGGGGCAGCTCCGCGCCGTCCACCACCCGGTTGGCGAGGCCGAGGGCCTGGAGCTCGGCCGCGTCCAGGCGCCGCGAGGTGAGCACGATGTCCTTCGCGACGCCCGCCGGCACCAGCCGGCACAGCAGCCGGGTGGAGGCGGGGCTCAACGGCGTGCCCAGCTCCACCTCCGGGTACCAGCAGCGGGCATCGCGGGCCACGATGCGCAAATCGCAGGCCAGGGCGATGGAGAAGCCGCCGCCGGCGGCCGCGCCCTGCAGCGCCGCCACCGTCACCGGCTCCATGGCGGCGAGGCGCTCCAGGGCGCGGGAGATGGCGCGGATGCGGTCGCGCATGACGGGCGTGAAGTGTCGCTTGCGCTCCATCTCGTCGTCGTAGCGGGAGAGCACGTCCAGGTCGAATCCGGCGCAGAAGCTCGGGCCCTCGGCCTCCAGCAGCAGCACCCGCACCCGGCGGTCCTCGGCCACGCGCTCCACGGCGGCCGCGAAGTGGTCGAGGAAGCGCTCGTCGATGGCGTTGCGCTTCGCCGGGCGGGTCAGGCGCAGCCGCGCGAGCCCGCCGTCCACCGCCAGCGTCATCCGTTCCGCGCCGTCCATGGGCCGAGTATAGGGGCGCGGCGTTGTGGCGCGTGCGCGAGGCGTCCCATACTGGGCGCCCGACGGACCCTCACGCCGTGCCTCGATGCCGTCCGCGAAGACCGCCTGCACGCATCCCGAACCGCGCTCGCCGCTGCTGGACGAGGTGGGCTTCCTGCTGGTGCCGCAGTTCAGCCTGCTGTGCTTCTCCGCTGCCCTGGACGCCCTGCGCCAGGCGAACCGGGTGGCCGGCGAGACGCTGTACCGCTGGCACTTCTACTCGGTGGACGGCGCGGACGTACCCTGCTCCGCGGGGATCGTGGTGCCCAGCGAGGGCCGGCTGGACGTGTGCGGTCACCTGGATCTGCTGATGGTGGTGGCGGGTCTGGGGGTGGAGCGCTTTCAAGACCGCGCCACCTTCGCCCGGCTGCGCCAGGTGGCGCGCCAGGGTTGCATCATGGGCGGCGTGTCGCTGGGCAGCTACCTGCTCGCGCGGGCGGGATTGCTGGACGGCTACAGCTGCACCCTGCACTGGGAGAACCTGGAGCCGTTCCGGGAGGAGTTCCCGCAGCTCGACGTCACCGCGGAGGTGTTCGAGGTGGACCGGGATCGCATGACCTGCTCCGGCGGTACCGCGGCGCTGGACATGATGCTGCACCACGTGTCCGAGCAGCACGGCCACGCGGTGGCGGCGCAGGTGGCCGACGTGTTCATGCACGAGCGCATCCGCGACGGCCAGGAGCACCAGCGCATGCCGCTGCGCACCCGGATCGGCGTGAGCCATCCGAAGCTGCTGCAGGCCGTGGAGCTCATCGAGGCCAACACCGATCGCCCCTACTCCCAGGACGAGCTGGCGCGCCGCGTGGGCCTGTCCAGCCGCCAGGTGGAGCGGCTGTTCCGTCGCTACCTGGCCACCACGCCCCGCCAGTACGCGCTGGCCCACCGGCTGCGCCGCGCGCGCATGCTCCTGCGCAACACCAGCCTCGGCGTGCTGGACGTGGCGCTGGCGGTGGGCTTCGCCACCGCCTCGCACTTCACCAAGAGCTACCGCGACCACTTCGGCGTCACCCCCACCCGCGACCGCGGCGCCGGTGCGGCGCGCGCGGCGCCGCGCAGCTGACGCGGCGCGCGACGGCAGGGCGCGACAGAGACGGTCGCCGCCGCGACATCGCCGATGCGCCCCTTGGCGGACAGTGACCCACCATGGGCGGACGCACGGCGGCACGGGGCAGGAACGCGCGGGGACGGTCACGCAGGCCCGCCCTCGCGCAGCTCCCCTTCCAGCAGTTCCGCAATCCGTACCCGCCCCTCGAGGTGCTGTCGCCGGATGCGCTGGAGGCGATCCACGATGCGTCCTTGTGCATCCTCGAGGAGATCGGCGTCAACTTCCTGCTGCCCGAGGCGAGAGAGATCCTCGCCGGCGCCGGCGCCGACGTGGATCGGTCCGCGGGCTCGACGCGGGTACGCTTCGACCGCGCGCTGGTGCTGGCGGCGGTGGCGACGGCGCCGGAGCAGTTCACCCTGCACGCGCGCAATCCGGCGCACTCGCTCACCTTGGGCGGCAGCCATGTGAACTTCGCTGCCGTGAGCAGCCCGCCCAACTGCTCGGATCTCGAGCGCGGACGGCGCTCGGGCACCTTCAACGACTACTGCGCGTTCCTCAAGCTCACCCAGTCGATCAACATCGCCCAGTGCGTGTCCGGGCATTCGGTCGAGCCCATGGACATCGAGACGCCGGTGCGCCATCTGGACGCGACGCTGGCGATGATCGAGCTCACCGACAAGTTGTTCAAGCTCTACCCCCTCGGGCGCCAGCGCGTGCTGGACGTTCTGGACATGGTGGCGATCGTGCACGGCGTCGAGCGCGCGGACCTGGAGCAGGCGCCGCGGGTGTTCACCAACGTCAACGCCAACTCCCCGCTGCAGTACGACGTGCCCATGCTGTGGGGGATGATCGAGCTGGCGCGCCACATGCAACCCACCATCGTCACGCCGTTCACGCTGGCGGGCGCCATGGCGCCGGTGACGCTGGCCGGCGCACTGGCGCAGCAGAACGCGGAGGCCCTCGCCGGAATCGCCTTCATCCAGATGGTGCGCCCGGGGGCGCCCGTGGTGTACGGCGGCTACACCTCCAACGTGGACATGAAGAGCGGCGCGCCCGCCTTCGGCACGCCGGAGAATGCCAAGGCGACGCTGGCCGGCGGCCAGCTCGCGCGCCGCTACCGCCTGCCGTACCGATCGTCGAACAACACCGCGTCGAACCTGCCCGACGCTCAGGCGGTGTACGAGTCGGCCATGAGCGTATGGTCGGCGGTGATGGCCCACACCAACTACGTCAACCACGCCCTCGGTTGGCTCGAGGGCGGGCTGTGCGCGTCGTTCGAGAAGTTCGTCATCGACGCGGAGCTGCTGCAGCACATGGCGGAGTTCATGCGGCCCGTCCCGGTCACGCCGGAGGACCTCGCGGATGGCGTCCAGCGCGAGGTCGGTCCCGGCGGGCATTTCTTCGGCGCCGCCCACACCATCGCGCGCTACGAGCACGCCTTCTACCAGCCGTTCCTCTCGGACTGGCGCAACTACGAGGCCTTTCAGGAGGCAGGCGGGGCCGATGCCCTCACCCGCGCCAACGCCATCAAGAACCGGCTGCTCGACGAATACCAGCCACCGCCGCTGGATCCCGGCGTGCGCGAGGCGCTTCACGACTTCGTCACGCGTCGCAACAACGAGGGCGGCGCGCCCATGCAGTACGCCCGCGCCGGCGCGGGCTGCGCGCCGGCCCCGGGTCCGCGGCTGCGGACGCGGATCTGCCGGCGTCTGCTGCGTTGCAGTAGAGGATGGGCGATACTGGGCCCATGGCGGACGGCGAACCCATCACGCTCAATCTGGCCCTGCAGGGCGGAGGCGCCCACGGGGCGTTCACCTGGGGCGTGCTGGACGTGCTGCTGGCCGATGGCGGCATCCGCATCGAGGGTCTGAGCGGCACCAGCGCCGGCGCCATGAACGCGGCGGTGGTGGCGAACGGGCTCGAGGTGGGTGGCGCGTCGGCGGCGCGCGAGCAGCTCGAGCGGTTCTGGCGCGCCGTGAGCGAGCGCGGCTGCTTCAGCCCCTACCGGGGTGCCAGCCGCTGGCCACCGTTCGCGCCCCTCGGCCTGTGGCTGGACGCGCTGTCGCGCATGATCTCGCCCTACGCCGCCAACCCGTTCAACGTGAACCCGCTGCGCCAGGTGGTGGAGGAGCAGATCCGCTTCGATCAGGTGCGCGGCTGCCGCAAGGTGAAGCTGTTCGTGTCCGCAACCAACGTGCTCACGAACCGGCTGCGAGTGTTCCGCAATCACGAGATCACCACCGACGTGCTGCTCGCGTCGGCCTGCCTGCCGCACCTGCACCATGCGGTGGAGGTCAATGGTGAGTGGTTCTGGGACGGCGGATTCATGGGTAACCCGGCCCTGGAGCCGCTCATCGACCTCTGCTCCAGCCGCGACGTGGTGATCGTGCAGGTCAACCCCACGCGCCGGCGCCACGTGCCGCGCAACGCCGAGGACATCCTCGACCGTCTGAACGAGATCACCTTCAACGCCAGCCTGATGCGCGAGATCCGCGGCGTCGCGCAGGTCACCGCCATGGTGGAGTCCGGCGAGCTCGCGGCATCGCTCTACGACAGCACCCTGTTCCATCTGATCGCGGCGGAAGAGGAGATGGAGAGGCTGGGCGCCGGCAGCAAGCTGGACACGAGCTGGCCCTTCCTCACGCGACTGCGGGACCTGGGCCGGCGCCACGCGCGGGACTGGCTGGCGGAGCACCGCGACGACCTCGGCCGGCGCACGACGCTGGATCTCGATGCGTGGCGGGCCAGCGATCCCCTGCGACGCGAGCCGGTGCCCGGTTCCGGCCCGTCGCGCGGCGCCGCCATCCCGGAGCCGGGTCCGGAGAAGCCCCACCGGAGGAGACCCTCATGAGACTCGAAGACCGCACTGCCATCGTCACCGGCTCGGCCAGCGGCATCGGCCGCGCCATCGCCGAGCGCTACGCCCGCGACGGCGCGCGGGTGGTGATCGCGGATCTCGACCTGACCGCGGGGGAGGCGGCAGCGGCCGCCATCCGCGGCGAGGGTGGCGAGGCCATGGCCGTGGCCATGAACGTCACCGACGAGGCCCAGGTGGAGGCGGGCGTGAAGGCGACCGTCGACGCCTACGGCGGTGTCGACGTCCTGGTGAGCAATGCCGGCATCCAGCACATCGCGCCGGTGCACGAGCTCGAGCTGGGCGCCTGGCGGCGCATGCTCGCCATTCACCTGGACGGCGCGTTCCTCACCACCCGGGCGTGCCTGAAGCGCATGTACGACGGCGGGCGCGGTGGCGCCATCATCTACATGGGTTCGGTGCACTCCAAGGAGGCGTCCGTGCTGAAAGCGCCCTACGTCACCGCGAAGCACGGGCTCCTGGGCCTGTGCCGCGTGGTCGCCAAGGAGGGCGCGAAGCACGGGGTGCGCGCCAACGTGATCTGCCCGGGATTCGTGCGCACGCCCCTGGTGGACCGCCAGATCCCGGAGCAGGCCCGGGACCTGGGCATCAGCGAGGAGGAGGTGGTCAGGAACGTCATGCTCAAGAGCACGGTGGACGGGGAATTCACGACCCTGGACGACGTGGCGGAGGTGGCGTCGGTGCTGGCGGGATTCGGAACCAACGCGCTCACCGGGCAGTCGGTGGTGGTAAGCCATGGGTGGTTCATGGAGTGAGGGCCGGCCCGCGGAGGCGGTCTGCGGACCGGGCCCGGTGCTGCCCCCGGGGCGCCCGGGGCGGCCTGCGCGATGAGACCCGCGCCCTTGCGTTTGAGGGAAAGTTGTATAGACTCGCGCGGCTTTCCAGGAAGCCATCGGCACGGGTCAAGACCGCCATGTCCAATCGCGTCAAGCTTCCCAAGGGCTACAAGCCCACGAAGCGCGAGAAGTACATGAATCCCAAGCAGCTGGAGTATTTCCGCCAGAAGCTGCTCCAATGGCGCCAGTCCCTGCTGGACGAATCCCAGCAGACCATCGACCAGATGCGGGATGCGGCGCGGGACGTGAGCGACGAGGCGGAGCGGGCCAGCCGCGAGACGGAGATCAGCTTCGAGCTTCGCACCCGGGACCGCTACCGCAAGCTGCTGACCAAGATCGATCAGGCGCTGCGCCGCATCGAGGACGAGAGTTACGGTTTCTGCGACGAGACCGGCGAGCCCATCGGCCTCGAGCGTCTCGAGGCGCGGCCCATCGCCACGCTCAGCATCGAGGCCCAGGAGCGGCGCGAGCAGCTCGAGCGCCAGTACAGCGACCGCGGCTGAAGTCTGCGGCGGCAGCGAGCCGCCCGCGGCGGCAGCGATGCGCGCCTCGTGTGCGCGTGGGGCCGTGCCTGAATGACTGACCTCCGGCGCGGCACCGGCGCAGTATCCTCCCCGTTGCCGACCACCACCGGAGGTCCCGGCGATGAACCTTCAGACCGTCAGCGTGTTGTCTGCGTGCCTGTTCCTGACGGCCTGCGACAAGCTGTCGTCGACCTTGGCGCCGTCAGGCGCGGAGCCGAAGGCGGCGCCCACGGTGGCGGTGCTGGATCTCGCGGCCGTGGCCAAGGCGCTCGGCCGCGACGAGGCCTACAAGGAGCAGGTGCAGGCGGCCGGGCGACAGCTCCAGCAGCAGCTCTCCGAGTTCACCAGTGGGTTGCAGGATCGGTTGCGCCAGGAGCAGGAGAAGCTCGGCGACGCCCCCACCGACGAGGAGCGCCAGCAGCTGCAGCGCATGGTCGTGGATGCCCAGCGTCAGGTCCAGCAGGGTCAGGCCCTCGCGCGGCAGAAGGCGCTCGAATTCCAGACCCAGCTCGCGACGCAGTTCCGCACCGAGGTGCAGCCCGTCGCCGCCGAGGTGGCCCGCGCGATGGGTGCCACGACGGTGCTGCTCAGCAACAGCGTGGTGTGGTTCGAGCCCACCGTGGACATCACGGGCGGTGTGATCGACGCCATGCGGGCCCGCGGCGCCACCTCGGGCGCGCCCGCGCTCACGCCGTCGGCCGACAGGCCGGAAGGCTCCACGGGCACGCAGGGCACCCAGTAGCGAATGTATCCGTACCGCCCGGCGGACGTCTTCAGGGTCAATCCGGACGCCCGCGTCGAGCAGAGGACCTTGCCGGACGACGCCGGCCGGTACCTCGTGGTGGACGATTTCTACGCGGACCCGGACGCGGTGCGCCGCCTGATCCTCACCACGCCGTACACCATCTGGGCGCACCACGAGACGTCGCGCAACTTCGTCGACTACTACGACTGCCGGCAGAACATCCAGGTGCCGTTCCTGGAGCCGCAGCAGGCGCTGGCAGCGATGAGCACCCAGGGGCTGAAGATTGACGTCACGCAGGGGCGTCATCATTTCGTCACCAACGTCTTCAAGCTGATCAACGATCAGCCTCCGGACTCCCAGCCCTTCCCCCACGATGACGGCATCAACGTCGCGGGCATCGTGATGCTGAACACACCCGAGGAGTGCTCCGGCGGGACCGCCTTCTACCGTTGCAAGGACCCGGACATCACATGCATGCCGCTCGAGCGCGAGCGCTACGACGCGCTGCGCCAGCGCATCTACAGCGGGCCGCGCGGCCACAAGGGCTCGGCCTACTTCCTGGAGCAGTGGCAGCGCTGGTGGGAGCGCGTGGAGATGGTGGAGATGCGCTACAACCGCATGCTGGTCTACCCGGGGATCCTGTTCCACGGCCACTGGCAGGAGCACAACGCCTTCAAGGACGTGTGGCGGGTGAACCAGCTCATGTTCTTCGACGAGGTGGAGTTCCACCCCTACTACAAGGGGATCTCGAAGGAGTGGACGCCGGGGTAGGGACGCGGACGGCTCGCGGGTCGCATCCATCCGGGCAGTCGCGCGGCGAGGTGGGAACCGGCCGTCGCGACACGCCGTGAACCCGCCCCTGGGGGCTCGAGCGCCGCGTCCCTGCGGCGCACGGTCGCGTCGGCCGGTACCCGCCTCGCCGGCCTCAAGGGGAACGCGGGATTGGGCGGTGAATCGCGCAGGCGGAGTGTCGCGACGATGCCATGGCGCGGGAAACGGGTAGCGCCTGCGGCGACCGTGCGCGCCC
>JBFHNV010000102.1:0-20248 GCA_041593595.1 Gammaproteobacteria bacterium | reverse complement strand
CGGCTGAGACCCACGATGGTGGCACCGTTGTCCGTGGCCACCGGGAACACGGTGCCCACGCGGCTGCCCCCCGAGGCGATGTCGCCCTGCCAGCCGCTCCACACCAGGGTGTAGCCCTCCTCGAACAGGAAGTCGGTGGCGCCGTTGACGAAGGAGGGCGCGAGCTTGCGGCCGCGATTGACCACCTCGTAGAGCATCCAGCCGTTGCCCCGGGCCAGGTCCACCGGGCGCCAGATCTCCACGTCCACCCGGTACTCCACGCGACCGTTGGCGTTGAGCGGCGCCCTGTCCAGATTCACGATGCCCGCGTTGCCCGGGTCGGCGGGATCCAGCTCGCCGATGGCGTAGCCCCTGAGCTCCTCGTAGGCCCCCACGTCCCCGAACGCGGTGCCGCCGTCGTGGGGGACGGTGGTCTCGATGACCAGCTCGGTCAGGACCGCGCCGGCCGATGTGCTGAAGACGAGGCATGCCGCGAGGCAGCCTCCGGATAGCAATCTGTTCATGTTCTTCCCCTTCCACCTCGCTCTTGTTATGTCCGGCAGCGCGACGGCATGGCGTGGCACCGGTCGGGCGTCCGCTCGGGAATCAATTTCCGGAGCGTTGGGAAGATTCTATGTCGGGCGCGTGACAGGAATGCAAATCCCGGAACGCTGCGCTGCAGCACGCGGCGCACAGGTCGCGCCCGGATGGCGTCGGATGGCCGTGGCCCGGCGCGGCGGCGGGCATGGCCCGCCGCGACGGGGGCCGGCTCAGTTCCGGCGCACTAGCAGCCCGCGGCCGATGATGTGGGCCTGGATCTCCGCGGCGCCCTCGAAGATGTTGAGGATGCGCGCGTCGGCGAGCACGCGGCTCACCTCGTACTCCAGGGAGTAGCCGTTGCCGCCGTGGATCTGCAGCGCCGTGTCGGCGTTGGACCAGGCGACGCGCGCCGCCAGCAGCTTGGCCATGCCCGCCTCCACGTCGCAGCGGCGGTGCTTGTCCTTCTCCCGCGCGGCGAAGTAGGTGAGCTCGCGGGCCATCACCGTCTCCGCCGCCATCAGCGCCAGCTTGTCCGACACTCGCGGGAAGCCCACCAGCGCCTGGCCGAACTGGCGGCGATCGCGAGCGTAGCGCAGGCCGAGGTCGTAGGCGTTCCACGCCACGCCGATGGCCCGTGCGGCGGTCTGGATGCGGGCGCCCTCGAAGGTGCGCATGAGCTGGCGGAAGCCCTGGCCCTCGGCGCCGCCCAGCAGCGACCCGGCGGGCATCTCGAAGCCGTCGAAGGCGATCTCGTACTCCTTCATGCCGCGGTAGCCCAGCACCTGGATCTCGCCGCCACGCATGCCCCTGGCCGGGAAGGGATCCTCGTCGCTGCCGCGGGGCTTCGGCGCCAGGAACATGGACAGGCCGGTGTGATCGCGGCTGTCCGCGTCGGTGCGCGCGAGCAGGGTCATGAGGTCGCTGCGCGCCGCGTGGGTGATCCAGGTCTTGTTGCCATGCACCCGCCAGGAGCCATCGGACGCCTTCACCGCGCGGGTGCGCAGGCTGCCCAGATCCGAGCCCGTGTCCGGCTCGGTGAACACCGCCGTGGGCAGCACCTCGCCGGACGCGATGCCCGGCAGCCAGCGCTCCTTCTGGGCGTCGGTGCCCGCGATGGCGATGAGCTCGCCGGCGATCTCCGATCGGGTACCCAGCGACCCGGCGGCGATCCAGCCGCGGCTCAGCTCCTCGCTCACCACGCACATGGCGAGCTTGCCCATCCCGAGGCCGCCGTGCTCCTCCGCGATGCACACGCCGAACACGCCCAGCTCGCCCATCTCCGCCACCAGCGCGTCCGGGATCAACCGGTCCTCCAGATGCAGCCGGTGGGCCACCGGCGCCACCCGCTCGGCCGCGAAGCGGCGGAACTGCTCGCGCACCATGTCCAGGGTCTCGTCGTCGAGCCCCTCGTCGATGGCGCCGTCGCCCGCCAGGTGCGCCACCAGCTCGCGGCGCGTGCCCGCGGTGTTGCCGTTCGCCAGGAACCAGGCGCAGGCAGAATCGCGGCGCAGGCGATCCGCCGCGGCGTCCAGGCCGATCTCCGAGGGGCGCACGAGCTCGTTCTGGCTCATGGGGATGCCGTGCACGAGCTGCGCCAGGTACTCGCCGATGCCGATACGGATGGCCAGCGACTCGCCGTCGCCGAGCCGGCCGGCCGCGGCGAGCCGCGCCCCCCGGCTGGCAGCCTGGGTCACCGCCTCCGTGAGCGTCGCGATCCAGGCAAGGCCGTGCACCAGGCGCTGCTCCCGATCGGCGGCCGCGCCGTCGATGGGGCCGTTCGGCGCCACCACCTCCGCGGTGTGCGCCCGGGCGGCGGCGGTGAATGCCTGGGCGGCCGCCGCGGCCGCGGCGGCGGTGGCCGGGAGATCTGCGGGGCTCACGGCGCTCGCGTCGTTGTCTGGCGTGCCCATCGGCTGCGGACTCTACCGCCGCACCGCCGGGGAACGCTCATGACCCGGCGGCGGGACCCGCCACCAGCCCCGCGTCGTGCAGGCGCCCGATCTCGTGCTCGGGAAGCTCCAGCACCCGGGCGAGCACCTCGTCGGTGTGCTCGCCCAGGCGCGGCGCGCGGGCCGGCGTCTCGCGGCGCAGCCCGGCGAAGGTGGCGGTGGCGCCGGGGGTGGGATAGGTGAAGCCGCTGGGGTGCATCACCTGGCGGAACAGGGCGCTGGCCTCGGGCGTGCACAGTTCCTGCGCCGCCTCCAGGGTGGTGCGGTAGCGCTCCCAGCACACGCCGTTGGCGGCGAATGCGGGCTCCAGATCCGCGAGCGTGCGCCCGGCCACCGCGTCCGCCACCAGCGGGTTCAGGCGATCCCGGTGCGTGTAGCGCAGCCCCTCGTCCGGCGCGAGAGACGTCCCGAGCTCCGCTTCCAGCGCCGCCACCGGCGCATCGATGCCCAGCGCCCTCACGAGCCCGGTCCACTGCCGCGCGGTGATGGCCACGATCATCAGCCGCACGCCGTCGGCGGTGGCGAAGTCCCGCCCGAAGGCCCCGTACAGGTCGTTGCCCACCCGGGGGCGCTGGGTGCCCATGGCCACCGCCTCCGCCACGCTTCCCAGATGGCCCAGGGTGGCGAGCCCCACGTCGCCCAGGGGCACGCGCACCTCCTGGCCCTCGCCGGTGGCCTGGCGGCGGCGCTCCGCGGCCAGCAGCGCGAGCGCCCCGTGGGCGCCGGCGAGCAGGTCCCACGCGGGCATGACGTGGTTCACCGGCTCGCCGCCCAGGGACTCGGGGCCCGTCACCAGCGGGTAGCCGACGCCGGCGTTGACGGTGTAATCGAGGGCCGTGGAGCCGTCCGCCCAGCCCATGATACGCACGGTGATCATGTCGGCGCGGTGCGCCGCCAGGCGGTCGTGGGCGAGAAAGCCGCCCACCGGGTAGTTGGTGACGAACAGCCCCGCGCCGGGGCCGGGCGCGGTGGCCAGACGTACCGCCAGCTCGCGTCCCTCAGGGCGCGAGAGATCGATGGCGACGGACTTCTTGCCCTTGTTGAGCCCTTCCCAGTAGAGGCTCACGCCGCCCGCGGTGAGCGGCCAGCGGCGGAAGTCGGGACCGCCGCCCACCGGGTCGAAGCGGATCACCTCCGCACCGATCTGGAGCAGGTGCAGGCTGCAGGAGGGCGCGGCGATGAACGAGGCGCCCTCCACCACGCGGAGGCCGTTCAGCAGTGGGTACATGGAGCGGCGGCGGGCGTGCTGCGGGAGTGGACCGGCGGGCCATTGTACGTGGCCCGCCCGCGGGGTCACCCGGGCAGCTTCTTACCTTGCCGGGCGGGCCCCGCCGCCGGCAGCCGTCAGTCGCAGACGCAGTCGCGCCCGGCGGCCTTGGCGCGGTACAGCGCCCGGTCGCATGCGCTCACGAAATCCTGCATGGACGCGTCCGGGGCCATCTCGGCGATGCCGAAGGACGCGGTGACGCGGGGCAGCTCGGTGCCGCAGGAGGAGACGATGGCGGTGGCGTGCAGCGCGCGGCGCAGGCGCTCCGCGACCACGCGGGCGCCGGCCAGGACGCAGGCAGGCAGGATCACGAGCAGCTCCTCGCCACCGTAGCGTGCCGCCATGTCTGCCGGGCGCACGTGGTCGCGGATGGCGTCCGCCACCTTGCGCAGCGCCTGGTCGCCGGCCGGGTGGCCGTGGCTGTCGTTGTACTGCTTGAAGTGATCGATGTCGATCATGATCAGCGACAGGCCTTCGCCACTGGTGGCGGCCCGGTGCATCTGGCGCGGCAGCATCTGGTTCAGCCAGTGGCGGTTGAACAGCCCCGTGAGGGCGTCCACCGTGGCGTGGAAGCGGTACTGCTCCACGCGCTCGCGGCTCTCCCACACCATGTCGTTGCCGGCACGCAGACGCTTGACCAGGGCGAACAGCAGGTTGCCGGACACCGCGTGGGAGGTGTTGGTGAGCATCCACACCAGCGGCTCGTCCAGCACCAGCACGCGGCTCGTCGTCTCGGCCATGACCGACGCCGAGGTGGGCTGGTGATCGATGAGGGACAGCTCGCCCACGGTCTCGCCCGGCTCCACGTATGCCAGCGGCTGGCTGTCGGGGGACTTCAGGCGCACGCTCAGGCGCCCCTCCAGCAGGATGTAGAGCTTCTCGTTGGGTCGGCCCGCCTCGATCAGGGGCTCGCCGGCCTCGATGGAAGCGGTCTCGCAGTTGCGCAGCAGCGGCGCCACCACGTTCGTGTCCACGCCGCGAAAGAGCGGGATGCGCGTCAGCGCGTCCACCTCCAGGGTGGTCGGGGCAGCGGGCGCTGTCGCCGCGTCGGCGGGCGCGGTGGCTCGGGCACTCATGGTCGGGCGCCTCCAGGGCGTGGAACTCGTCGTCCCGGATATCGGCGCGCGCCGGAAGGACTTGAGACCTGCGGCGCTGCGGCCGGCGCGGCGTGAGGGCGGCCGGCCTCCTGTGCCACACTCCCCGTCCCGCCCGCGCACCCGAGGTGCCCCGCCATGACCGCCATCACCCCCCGCACCGTCCTCGTCACCGGCGCCGCCAGCGGCATCGGTAAGGCCATCGCCGCGGGGCTGCTCGCGGACGGCCACCGGGTCACCGTGGTGGACGTCAACGACGCGGCCCTGGCCGCCTGCCCCGCGGATCTGGGCGGCGGTGACCGGCTGCACCTGGTGCCCGGCGACATCACGAAGGAGGCCGACTGCGAGCGGGCTGTCGCCGAGACGGTGGAACGCTTCGGCGCCCTGCAGGGGCTGGTGAACAACGCCGGCATCGGCATGAGCAGCCTGCGCCCGGACGCGGAGGTGAACCATCCCCCCATCGAGGAGCTGACGCCGGAGATCTGGCAGCGCTTCTTCGACGTCAACGTGCTCGGGGCGGT
Source organism: Gammaproteobacteria bacterium (assembly GCA_041593595.1). Lineage (GTDB taxonomy): Bacteria > Pseudomonadota > Gammaproteobacteria > HK1 > HK1 > JBFHNV01. The sequence goes on along the minus strand of JBFHNV010000102.1, from coordinate 14,898 downwards.
GCGCATGACCCGCGCCGCCATCGGTCACCTCAAGGCCCAGGGCTGGGGGCGCATCGTCGTGAACTCCACGAGCTACCTGACGATGCTGCGGGTGCAGCCCTACGGCGGCGTGAAGGCGGCGCTGGAGTCCGCCGCCGCGGTGTGGGCCAAGGAGCTGGACGGCAGCGGCGTCACCGTGAACGTGGTGGTACCCGGCGGGCCCACGGACACCGCCTTCGTGGCCGAGATCGGCATCCCGCGGGAGAAGATGCTCAGGCCCTCCGTGATGGCACCCCCGGTGCAGTGGCTGCTGAGCGAGGACTCCGACGGCGTGACCGGCCGGCGCTTCGTGGCCGGGCACTGGGACACGAGCCTCGCGCCCTCGGCCGCGGCGGCGAAGATCGCGCGCACCATCGGCTGGCCCGAGCTCACCGGCGACGTGATCTGGGGGAAGTAGTGAACGTCCCGGCGGAGCGGGTGCGCGAGCAGATCGTGAGCGTGCTCACGGCCTGGGGCATGGACCCGGCGCACGTGGCCATCACCGCCGACGTGATGGTGGAGACGGACCTGTGGGGCGTGGACTCACACGGCGTGTCGATGCTCATGATGTACGAGGAGATGAAGCGCGAGGGGCGGCTGAACGTGCGCGCCGTTCCGAAGGTGCTGGACCGCACGCCGGTGACCGCGCGCATCGACGGCGACGCGGGCCTCGGCCACCCGGTGGCGCACCTGGGGATGGCGCTGGCGGTGGACATGGCGCTGGGGTCGGGTGTCGGTGCGGTGTCCGCGTTCAACTCGCATCACTTCGGGGCCGCGGGGGTGTACGCGAAGCAGGCCTCGGATCGCGGCTGCATCGGGATCGTGACCAGCACGGCACGCACGGTGGCGGTGCTGCCCACCTTCGGCGCCGAGCCGGTGCTCGGCACCAACCCCATCGCGGTGGCCGCGCCGGGGCGGCGCAGCCGGCCGTTCATCCTCGATTTCGCCACCTCCGCCGTGGCGCTCAACAAGGTGAAGGTGTACGACTTCCACGGCAAGCCGATCCCGGTGGGCTGGGTGAGCGACGGCGAGGGCCAGCCGGTCACAGATGCCGCGCAGGCGCTGCGCGTGTGCCGGGCGAGCGTGGCGGGCGGGCTGAATCCGGTGGGTGGGACGAAGGATCTGGGGAGCCACAAGGGCTACGGCCTGGGCGTGGTGGCGCAGATCCTCGCCGGCGCGCTGGCCGGTGGGTCGTTCTCGCCGGTGCGCGATCGGGATCTGGCGCCCGATCAGCCGTACAACGTCGGGCACTTCTTCCTGGCGCTGAACCCGGCCCGCTTCCGCCCGGGCGGGGAGTTCGAGAGCGACGTGGACGAGGTCCTCGACGTGCTGCGGGGATCGCGCCCGGCGGATCCCGACCAGCCGGTGCTGGTGGCGGGCGATCCGGAGGCCGAGATGCGCGAACGGCGCTTGCGGGAGGGGATTCCGATCCCGGGCACGCTGGCGGAGAGCGTGCGCGGAATCGCCGAGCGGGCGGGGGTCAGCTACCTGTTCGGTTGAGGCAATGCATTGCGAGGTGTCGCGCAACGAGCGCGCCGGACACCGGGCCGGTCGAGGGCAGGTGAGCCACCCGCGTGCTACGCTCCGCCAGTTCGTGGCACACCCCGGAGCCCTCCCGTGGCCGATGCTGCAGCCGCCCGGAACCTCGACCTCGCCAGCGCCCTCGCCGACGCCCGTGCCCGCTACGCCCGGTCCAACCCGGAAAGCGAGCGCGCCTACAGCCAGGCCTGCGAGTCGCTGCCCGGCGGCAACACCCGCACGGTCCTCTACTACCCGCCGTTCCCGCTGACCATCGCCCGGGCCGAGGGGGCGAGGGTGTGGGATGCGGACGGGCACGCCTACGACGACTTCGTGGGCGAGTACACCGCCGGGCTGTATGGCCACTCCCACCCGGTCATCATGGAGGCGGCGCGCAGCGCGCTCGAGGGCGGCATCGTGTTCTGCGGGCCGAACCGCTTCGAGCGCGAGCTGGCCGAGATCCTCTGCGAGCGCTTCCCGTCCTGCCGCCGGGTGCGCTTCACGAACTCGGGCACCGAGGCCAACCTCATGGCCATCACCGCCGCGCGGGCCTTCACCAGACGCACCCACGTGCTGGTGTTCGAGGGCGGCTACCACGGCGGGGTGCTGCTGTTCACGAGCGCCGGCGATGCGGTGAACGCGCCCTACCCGTTCATCCGCGCGCCCTACAACGACGTGGACGGCACGCTGGCGATCATCGAGGCGCACGCGGATCGCCTGGCGGCGGTGCTGCTCGAGCCCATGATGGGCACGGCCGGAGCCCTGCCTGCGGAGCGCGAGTTCCTGGAGGCGCTGCGCGAGGCCACCGCGCGCCTCGGCATCGTGCTGGTCTTCGACGAGGTGATGACCTCGCGGCTGTCCTCCGGCGGCCTGCAGAAGGCCCACGGGATCACGCCCGACATGACCACCTTCGGCAAGTACGTGGGCGGCGGCTTCACCTTCGGCGCCTTCGGCGGACGCGCGGAGATCATGGATCTGTTCGATCCGCGCCGCCCCGACGCCCTGCCCCACGCCGGCACCTTCAACAACAACGTGCTCACCATGGCCGCCGGCGTGGCAGGGCTGAGGCACGTGTGGACCGAGGAGGCCGCCGCCACGCTCAACGCCCGCGGCGAGCGGCTGCGCGAGGACATCAACCGGCTGTTCGCGCAGCGCGGCTTCCCGGCCCGCGCCACCGGCGCCGGCAGCATGCTGGCCATCCACCCCACGGCCGCGCCCATCCGCTCTCCCCGCGACGTGGCGGGAGTGTCCGCCGACGCGAAGTCGCTGCTGCAGATGGAGCTGCTGCACGCCGGCTGCTACGTGGGCCGCATGGGGCTCATCAGCCTGTCGCTGCCGCTGGAGGAGCCGGCCTACGGGCGCTTCCTCGGCGCGCTCGAGAGCTTCACGCAGACCTACGCGGGGCTGTGGGAGTGAGCGCATTCACAGCGCGGTATAGCCGCCGTCCACCAGCCACGCCGCCCCGGTGACGAAGGACGCCTCGTCGGAGGCGAGAAAGGCGATCACGCTGGCGATCTCCTCGGGCCGGCCGAGCCGACCGATGGGGTGGCGCGCCACCATGGCGGAGCGCAGGTTCGGGTTGCCGGTGATGCCTTTGGTGAGCGGCGTCTCGACGAACCCGGGGCACACGGCGTTCACGCGGATCCCGGCGTCCCCCACGTTCACCGCGAGATCGCGGGTCATCTGCACGATGGCGCCCTTGCTCGGGGAGTAGGGGTTGAAGCCATCCGACAGGCCGTAGCCCGGTGGGTGCACCACGAAGCTCATGATGGAGGCCAGGTTCACGATGGCGCCGCCGCCGGTGCTGCGCATGGCGGCCACCGCGGCGTGGCTCGCGAGCATCGAGCCGCGCAGGTTCACGTCCATGACCAGGCGCCAGGCCTCGTCGAAGTCCGCGCCCTCGGGCACGTGGCGTGCCGAGATCCCGGCGGAGTTCACCAGCACGTCCAGGCGGCCGTAGCGCTCGACCGCCTGCGCCACCGCGGCGTCCACCGCGTCGCGATCGGTCACGTCGCATTTCACGGCCAGCGCCTCGGCGCCGCCGGCGGCCAGCCGGGCGGCCAGCGCCTGCGCCGCCTCGCCCTCGCGGTCCGCCAGCACCAGCCGGGCCCCCTCGCGGGCGAAGCGCTCGGCGCTGGCGCGCCCGATGCCCGACGCGCCGCCCGTGATCAGCGCCGCCTTGTCCTGCAGTCTGCCCGTCATGCCTGGCCTCCCGTCGTGGACCCGATCAGTCCCCGGCACCCTCGGTGAACCGCACCGACACCTCGCCCAGGCCCGGGTAGCGCGCCACCACCGTCTGCCCCGCCCGCGCGGGCAGCAGGCCCGTGTAGGAGCCGGTGGTGACGATGGCGCCGGCGGCGAGGCCCGAGCGCGTCCGCGCCAGGTGGTTCGCGAGCCATTCCGCCAGCCGCGGCAGGTCGCGGGCCGGGTTGCCGCTGTCCTCGCCCGACACCGCGCAGGCGCCGTCGATCCACAGCTCCACCGGAAAGCCCGGGAGATCGATGCCGCTCCACTCCCTCACCTCCAGGCCGTGCACCAGGAAGCCGTTGCTCTGGTTGTCGGCGAGCTTCCACTCGGGCTCGTCACGAGCCCACGCACCGAGGCGCGAGTCCACCACCTCGATGGTGGGCACCAGCGCGCCGATGGCGCCGATCACCTCGTCCCGCGACCAGGGCCGCTCGCGGGGCGGCAGCGGGCGGGCGAAGCGGAAGGCGAATTCCGCCTCGATGCCCAGGGCATTGAAGCGCCCGGCCGGCAGCGACGCCGGGCTCGCGGCGATGAGCGAGGACGCCAGCGGCGCCGCGAGGGGCTCCGCGTCGGGGCCCGACGCGCCCACCTTCCAGCCGCCGACGCCGCCCAGGGACCGGGCGACCCGGTCCTGGACCCGGTAGGCCTGCTCCCGGGTCAGCGCTCCCACGCCGGGCGGCATGGCCTCCAGGGGCCGGCGCTGGCGGTGGGCGTCCACCAGCAGTGCGGCGATGGTGTCGACGGACGTGGTCATGGACGCCCCCCGGGCAGGACGCAACGGCTGCGGACGGTGAGCGTACCGCGAACCGGGTCGGATCTTGACCCCCGTCAGGGCCCGACCATGGTCTGCGGCAGCCAGAGCACCAGCGCGGGAAACGCGATCAGCACGCAGGTGAAGATCAGCATCAGCAGCACGTAGGGCAGCGCGCCCCAGATCACGTCGACGAAGTCCCCGCCGTCCTGACGCACGCCCTGCACCACGTACAGGTTCATGCCCACGGGAGGCGTGATCATGCCGAGCTCGCACATGAGCACGATGAACACGCCGAACCACACCGGGTCGACGCCGAGCTGCGTCACGATGGGCACCGCGATGGGGATGGTCAGCACCTGCATGGACAGCACGTCCATGAACATGCCCAGCAGGAGGTAGAAGACGATGAGCACCAGCAGCAGGCCGGTGGCGGAGAGCCCGAGCGACGTGACCCAGGCGGTCATGGTCTGGGCCGCCCCCACCAGCGCCAGGGTGACGTTGAGGATGAACGCGCCCAGGATGATGAGCAGCACCAGTCCGGTGGTACGCGCGGTGTTCACGAAGCAGCGGTGCAGCAGCGGCCAGTTCAGGTGGCGCTCCCGGGCCACCAGCACCAGCGCGGCGACCACCCCCAGGGCGGCCGACTCGGTGGGCGTGGCGATGCCGAAGTAGATGCTGCCCATGACGACGACGAAGATGACCGCCGGCGGCAGCAGCGAGCCGAGCGCGCGCAGCTTCACGGCGAGCGGCGCGGGATCGTCGAGCTTCATGCCCCGGGCGCCCAGGTTGCTCGCCGCGATGTACGCCATGAACAGCAGGGTCAGCAGGATGCCGGGGATGATCCCGGCGATGAAGAGCTGGCCGATGGAGATGTTGGTGAGCGAGCCGTAGATCAGCAGGTTGACGCTCGGAGGGATGAGGATCCCGAGCGTGCCGCCGGCCGCCAGCGAGCCGAGCGCCTGGCGCTTCGGGTAGTTGCGCTCGTCCAGCGCCGGCAGCGCCACGGTGCCGATGGTGGCCGCGGTGGCCACCGAGGAGCCGGAGGTGGCGGCGAACAGGCTGCAGCAGCCGATGTTGGTGTGCAGCAGCCCCCCGGGCAGGCGGCCCAGCCACAGCGACAGCGCGCCGTACATCTTGTCCGCGATGCCGCTGCGCAGCAGCAGCTCGCCCAGGAGGATGAACAGCGGGATGGCGGTGAGGATGTTCTCGTTCTGGGTGCCCCAGGCGACGGGGCCCACGGACGACAGCAGCGGCCAGCCGAAGATCATCAGCCCACCCGCCACCCCCACCAGCACCATCACCACCGCGATGGGCATGCTGAGCAGCATCAGCGCCAGCATCACGGCGAACCCGATCCCGATCTCCAGCGCGCCCATGTCGTGTGGCTCCTCGGTGTCTGCCCGTCTCGACGCGCGCGTCAGCGCCCGCCCAGGTCCTCGAGCTCTTCCTTCAGCTCCTCGATGGCACCCTTCGGGTGGTAGTCCGCGTTGAGCTGCTCGAGGCGTCCGCGGGCCAGCAGCACCGTGGCGCGCAGCGCGAGCCAGACGCCGGCGAGCGCGAACACGACGAGCGCCGCGTACCACACCGACTGCGGGTAGATGAGGGGCGTGGCCCACGGCGTCGCGGCAGTGCTGCGGTAGGCGACGGTGTCCACGATCACCTGGTAGCACACCCACACCAGCATCACGCCGAAGGCGGCCAGCAGCAGCGCGGACAGCCAGTTGAGCACGGCCTGCACCGTGGCCGGCAGGCGCTCGTGCAGCAGGTCGATGCGGATGTGGGCGCGCTCGACCAGGGCCACGGTGAACGCCAGCGACGAGCCCACGGCCAGCGCGTAGCCGCCCAGCTCGTCGGTGCCCTGGAACGAGAAGTTGAGCAGCTTGCGAGCGATGGTGTCCACGGTCACGAGGATCGCGAACGCGAGCATCATCAGCCCGAACACGTTGCTCGAGAAGGATACGAAGCGGTGCATGGGGACCTTCCTCCGGATCGGCGTCGTGGCGCCGGGCGGGAGCGGCCGCGCCGTCCCCGCCCGCCGGGTCCCGGTGCTACTGCACCCCGACCCGCTTGCCGACCGTGCGCTTCCAGTCGGCCGAGCAGGAGGGGTTCGACTTGTCGCAGATCTCGGCCCAGGCCGGGAACGACACCTCGGCCACGGCGCTGCCCACGATGGAAAGGTCCTGCTCCGTGACCGGGACGTTGACCAGGCTGTACTTCTTCACCGTCTCGCAGGGATCCTGGCCGATGTTGCAGCGAACCGCGTCCTCGAACAGGTGCTCGGAGTACTCCCAGATCTCCTCGGTGAGCTTGTCGAAGGCAGCGGTCAGCTTGCCCTGCTGTTCGGGCGTGAGCTTGTTCCAGGTATTCAGGTTGATGCCGTACCCGTTCAGCGCCATCTGGAACGCCACCGGCAGCATGTGGGTGGTCACCTCCGGCCAGCCGGCGGAGTTTGCCGAGCTCGGGCCCGTGATGGCGCAGTCGACCACGCCCCGTGCCAGGGACTGATGCACCTCGGAGAATCCGATGGGCACCGGGGTGCCACCCACCTTGGCGACGAAGTTGGCCAGGTTCTGGTCGTACACCCGCACCTTGTGGCCCGTGAGGTCGGAGAGCTTCGCAATCTGCGGCTTGCAGAACAGCACCTGCGGGCCGAACGGCCAGATCCCCAGCAGCTTCGTGTTGAACTGCTCCTGCAGGCGCTTGTCGACGATGGGCGCGAACTCCTTCATCGTCTTGCGCCCGGCCTCGTAGGTGGGGTTGAGCCCCACCAGGTCGAGGCCGAGGATCGTGGGCTCGTCACGGGAAATCTGCGACATGCGCAAGGACACGATGTCGAACAGGCCCGCCTTGAGCACGCGCAGCTCCTCGGTGTCCTTGATGCCCGTCATGTCCACGGGCTTGTAGTCGGCCTTCGCGTCGAGGCCGGTGCGCTCGGCGAAGTTCTCGAAGAACGGCTGCTCCTTGTTCTTCTGGATGAGCCCCGTGGCGAGCGGCTGGCCGAGCACCTTGAACTCCAGCGTCTGCGCCGGTGCCGTGACGGTCGCGGTGGCGAGGCAGACCGCGGCCGCGGTCATGCTGATTGACTTTCGCATCTGTTGACCCTCTGTCTGTTGGGTATGTCGTAACGTCGGTCGATGCACACTTCCCCGTGTGCGGTGATCTCGAGTCACCTGTTCACGTTTCCGTCCTGGTCTCGTCCGCGGCGGGGCCCTGCATCACGGCCAGCACCGCTTCGCCGGTCCTGAGCACGTGGTCGCGCAGGAGCAGCCCCGCCTTCGCACCGTCACGCGCCTCCAGCGCGTGCAGCAGCTCCCGGTGCTCGCGCATGGACCCGTCCCACCGCTCCTGGGTGGCGTTCGCCTGGTAGCGCGCGCGGCGGATGTTGGTCATCAGCGCCGCGTGGGTGTCCTGCAGCACGTCGTTGCCCGACAGCGCGATGATGGTGTCGTGGATGCGCTGGTTCACCCGGAAGTACTCCGCGCGCCGCCGTGCCGCGTGGTGTCGTTCCATGCTCTCCTGCAGCCGGCGCAGCTCCGCGAGATCCCGCTCGCCGGCCCGCTCCGCAGCGAGCTCGGCGGCCATGCGCTCGAGGCCCGCGGCCACCTCGAACAGGGCCGCCACCCCGGTGGCCGTCAGCTCCGTCACCCGCGCGCCGCGGTTGGGCAGGAGCTCCACCAGCCCCTCCGAGGCCAGCACCTTGAGCGCCTCGCGCAGCGGTGTACGGGAGATCCCGAGGGCCGCGCACAGGCCCTTCTCGTCGACGCGATCGCCCTGGGCCAGCGCCCCCTGGACGATCATGTCGCGCAGCCGCTCGGCGACGTCCGCGTGCAGGGTGCGCCGCCGGATGGCCGCGCGGCCCGCGCCGGCCCGCGGCAGCCTGAGGGACACACCCTGGGCCACGTCGCTCCCCTTCGTGGTCCGGGTCTCAGCCATCGGGAGATCTCGTCACCGCAGCCATCGTGTTTCCAAAATCTATTCCGAACAGTGAGATATTGCAAGATTGAATTCATAATGCATAATTTCATCGGCGCGGGGCGGTGCGCGATTGCGGGAGAATTGCAGGATGAACGGACGGACACTGCTGGGGATGCTGACGCCGTCCTCGAACACGGTGCTGGAGCCGCTGACGAGCGCGATCCTGGCCGCCACGCCGGACGTCACGGCGCACTTCGGGCGCTTCCGGGTCACCGAGATCGCCCTGGACGATGACGCCCTGGGTCAGTTCGACATGGAGCCGCTGCTGCAGGCGGCGCGGCTGCTGGCCGATGCCCGCGTGGACGTCATCGCCTGGAACGGCACCTCCGGCGGCTGGATGGGCTTCGACGCGGATCGCCGCCTGTGCGAGGCCATCACCGCGGCCACGGGTGTCCCGGCCACCACCTCCACCCTGGCGACGGCGGAGGCCTTCCGGGCGCTGGGGGCACGCCGCTACGCCCTGGTGACGCCCTACCTGGACGACGTGCAGTCGCGCATCGTCGAGAACTTCGCCGGCGCGGGCCATGCCTGCGTCGCCGAGCGGCACCTGGGCCGGCGCGACAACTTCTCCTTCTCCGAGGTCGGCGAGGACGAGCTCGAGCGCATGGTGCGCGAGGTGGCCACGTCCGGCGCCGAGGCCATCTCGATCTTCTGCACGAACCTGCGCGGCCCGCGGGTGGCAGCGGATCTGGAGCCGGAGGTCGGGGTGCCCATCGTGGACAGCATCAGCGTCACGGTGTGGAAGTCCCTGCTGCTGGCCGGCGCCGATCCCACGCGCATCCAGGGCTGGGGGCGGCTGTTCGCCGCGCCGGTCCCGGAGTCAGATCGTCACGCGCAGTAGCCCCCGTCCACCGGCAGCGCCGCGCCGGTGACGAAGCTGGCCTCGTCCGAGACGAGGAACAGGGCGGCGTTGGCCACCTCCTCGGGTCTTCCCGGGCGGCCCATGGGGGTCTTGCCGCCGCGGCTTCTCACCAGGTCCTCCTTGTCCATGCCGGCGGTGGCCTGCTGGTCCGGGCGGGCCACGAACACCCGCAGCATGGGCGTGTCGATGGGCCCGGGGCACACGGCGTTGACGCGGATGTTCTCCGGCGCGAGCCGCCCCGCCAGGGCGCGCATGAAGCCCACCACGCCGAACTTGGCCATGGAGTAGACCGGGCTGAACGCGGAGCCGCGAAGCCCCGAGGTGGACGCGGTGAACAGCAGCGCGCCCCCACCGCGGGCGCGCATCTCCGGGATGGCGGCCTCGGTGGTGACCAGCACGGTGCGTAGGTTGAGGTCCATGGCGAGGTCGTAGTCGCGCATGTCGATGCCTTCCACCGACGCGGGGCCCGGGTGGCCCACGTGGTTCCAGACGAAGTCGAGGCCGCCGAAGGCGTTGGCGGTCTCGCGCACGATGCGCCGGGCGTCGTCGTCACAGGTCAGGTCCGCGGCGATGCCCCTGGCGCGGCCGCCGGCGGCCTCGATCTCCGCTACCACCCGGGCGACGCCGTCCGCGTCCACGTCCACCACGCCCACCGCCGCGCCCTCGCGGGCGAAGCGCAGCGCACCGGCCCGGCCCATGCCGGACGCGGCGGCGGTGACCAGTCCGATCTTGCCTTCGAGTCTCATGCCTGCGGCCCTCCCGTGAGAGGGCCGCAGCATAGCGCGCGGGCCAGGACTCAGGCCGCCTCGTTGCGGCGGTTCACGGTCTCCAGGTAGGCGATGCACTCCTCCAGCGGGGTGACGTCGCCGAACTTGGCGTCGATGTCGAACAGGTTCCACAGCACCGCGCCGGGCACGCGGTCGCCGATGCACTCCTTCACCGCGATGGTGCGGAAGCCGTCCGCCAGGCCGTCGCACACGGTCTCGCGCACGCAGGCCGAGGCGGTGACGCCGGTGACCAGGATGGTGTCCACCCCGGCGGCGCGGAGATACCCGGCCAGGTAGGTGCCGTGGAAGGCGCTGGCACGCTTCTTCACCAGCACCTGCTCGCCGCCCACCGGCGCGATGCGCGAGTCGATGGCCCACAGCTCCTCGTTCTTCTGATCCACCACCTCGATGGGGATCTTGTGGTGCCACAGGCCCATGTCCGTGTGCGGGTTGTCCCGGTCGGTGACCTGGTAGCAGGTGGTCACGTGCACCACCGGGTGGCCGTGCTCGCGGCATGCCTGCAGCAGGCGCTGCACGCCGGGGATGATCTCATCGTCGATCTTCTCGCAGGTGAACGGATTGCCGGGGCGGGTCCAGGCATTGGCCAGGTCCACGTTGATGAGGGCGGGCTTGCGCCCGAAGCCCACGCGGCGCTGGAAGCCGCGCTCGGCGTACAGGGCACGGGCCTGGGCAAAGGCGGCCTCCAGGGCGGACTCGAGGGCGGCGTGGTCGGACATGGCGGGCGCTCCCGGATGGTGGCTTCGATGGGGGAGACGCTACTCGGGAATTGATGCGTAAACCAAGACTTTGTGTGCAATGATTGATGCATGCGGCGCAACACAGTCCAGGCGTGATCGAGCACCGCCACCTGCGCGCCTTCGTCGCGGTGGCCGAGGAGTCCCACTTCGGCCGGGCCGCGGAGCGCCTGCACGTGTCCCAGCCGGCCCTGAGCCGCACCATCCGCGCCCTGGAGGACGGGGTCGGCGTGGCGCTGCTGGAGCGCACCACCCGGCGGGTCGTGGTGACCCCGGCGGGGCAGGCGCTCCTTGTCCGTGCCCGGAGCCTGCTGCACGGCCTCGACGAGGCGGTGGGCATGGCGCGCCACGCGGCCGCAGGGCTGGTGGGGCGGGTGACGGTGGCCTACATGGACTTCGCCATCCTGGGCCGGCTGCCGGCCCTGGTGGCGGCATTCCGCCGCAGCCATCCGGACGTGGCGGTGGAGCTGCGCTATGCCTGGACCGAGCGGCAGAAGGCCCAGCTCCTGGACGGCGAGGTGGACGTGGGCTTCATGATCGGCCCGTTCCACGCGGAGGGGGTGCGCACCGCACTGGTGGCGCGCGAGCGCTACGTGGCGGTGCTGGCCGCCGGGCACCGTCTCGCGAAGGCGCGGCGCCTCGCGCTCGCGGACCTGGCGCAGGAGCCCTTCGTGTTCGGGGTACCCGAGGAGTGGGGCCCGTGGCGGGCTGCGGTGATGCGGCTGTGCAACGCCGCCGGCTTCGCGCCGCGGGTGGTGGAGGAGGCGCACTCGCGAGACGGCATCTTCGGCTTCGTGGCCGCCGGGATCGGGATCACCATTCACACGGAGTCGGCGCTCGGCAGCCCGCGCCGGGGCGTGGTCATCCAGCCGCTGGACGGCATCGAGGAGCGGGTGGAGGTGGTGGCGGCGTGGCGGGTGGAACGCGTGTCGCCGGCGTGCGCACGGTTCGTGGCGTTCCTGGAGGAGGCGCTGTCGTCGGCGTGAAGGCGATCGGTACCGGCACCGTGACAGATGGCACGGCTGTCGGGAAGGCAGAATCCGCGTCGCCTGGAGCTACTCGGACACGCCTTTCATCAACGATTGGCAATGTTTCCGCGGAGACGGCCTGATCGGGATCAATTCCGGCTGCGCTCGCGGAGCGCGAGAATCATCAGTGATGGTCCGCGCCAATGGCGCCTTTTGGCAGATGGATGATCCGAACGACCGGCAATGGAGAACACCCGCACGGCGCGCGTCCCGCGCACGGCTGTCCCCTGTGCGGCAGCGCACATCACGATGAGCCGCAGAACGGGCACGTCCATGAAGCCCGGATTCATCGTGTTCCCGCCAGCCGCTGGCCCGGCGTCCGCGCCAGGGGTACCGAGGACGGCATGACGGCCGCCGGCGCCTACCTCTGCCCCATGTGCCCCGGGGTGCGGGAGCCGACACCAGGTGCGTGCCCGCGCTGCGGCATGGCACTCGAGCGCGAGATCCCGGCCGCCGTCACTACCCGCTACACCTGCCCCATGCACCCGGAGATCGTGCGCGACGATCCGGGGCAGTGTCCCATCTGCGGCATGGCACTCGAGCCGGTGGCCGCGAGCCTTGACGCGGAGGAGAACCCCGAGCTCACGGACATGACCCGGCGCTTGTGGGTCAGCACGGCGCTGACGGTGCCGGTGGTGGTCATCGCCATGGGCGACGTGGTCGGGCTGACCTTCGATCGTCTCGCATCTGCGCGCACCCTCGGATGGATCGAGCTCGCCCTGGGCACGCCGGTGGTGCTGTGGGGCGGCTGGCCGTTCTTCGTGCGCGGCGGGCAGTCCGTGGTCCGTCGCAGCCTCAACATGTTCTCGCTGATCGCCCTGGGCACCGGCGTTGCGTACGCCTACAGCGTGGTGGCTACCGCCGCACCTGGGGTCTTCCCCGTCTCGTTCCGGGACGCTCACGGCGAGGTGGCGGTGTACTTCGAGGCCGCGGCGGTGATCGTGACGCTGGTGCTGCTCGGCCAGGTGATGGAGCTGCGTGCGCGTAGCCGTACCGGTGCCGCCATCCGCGCACTGCTGGGGCTGGCCCCGAAGACGGCGAGGCGCGTCGAGGCGGACGGCAGCGAGGCCGACGTGGCGCTGGACCGGGTGCAGGTGGGCAATCGCCTGCGCGTGCGCCCGGGCGAGAAGGTACCGGTGGACGGCGTGGTGGTGGAGGGATCGAGCGCCGTGGACGAGTCCATGATCACGGGGGAGCCCATCCCCGTCAGCAAGCGCTCCGGCGACCGCGTCATCGGCGCCACCGTCAACGGCACCGGCAGCCTGGTCATCGAGGCGCAGCGCGTGGGTGCGGACACCCTGCTCGCGCAGATCGTGCAGATGGTCGCCGCGGCGCAGCGCAGCCGCGCCCCGATCCAGAAGCTGGCGGACGTGGTGGCCGGGTGGTTCGTTCCCGCAGTGGTGGTCATCGCCGTCGTCACCTTCACGGTCTGGGCCCTGATCGGGCCCGCACCGGCCATGGCGTATGCGCTGATCAACGCCGTCGCGGTGCTGATCATCGCCTGTCCCTGCGCCCTGGGGCTGGCCACGCCCATGTCCATCATGACCGCCACGGGCAAGGGCGCCACCGTGGGCGTGCTGTTCAAGGACGCCGAGGCCATCGAGGTGATGCGCGAGATCGACACCCTGGTGGTGGACAAGACCGGAACCCTCACCGAGGGCCGGCCGAAGCTGGTGCAGGTGGAGCCCGCGACAGGGCTGACGGATGCGGACCTCCTGCGCCTGGCCGCATCCCTCGAGCGGGGCAGCGAGCACCCGCTCGCGGCGGCCATCGTCGCCGGCGCCGGCGAGCGCAGCGTGGCCCTCGGCGAGGTCGCCGACTTCGAGTCGGTGACCGGCAAGGGCGTCACCGGCCGGGTGGACGACCGGCAGGTCGCCCTCGGGAACGCGGGCCTGCTGGAGTCCCTCGGGATCGACGCGGGGGATCTGAGCGCGCGCGCCGAGGCCCTGCGCCAGGAAGGCCAGACGGTCATGTTCGTCGCGGCAGACGGCAGGGCCGTGGGCCTCATCGGCGTCGCCGACCCCATCAAGGAGACGACCCCGGCCGCCATCGAGGCGCTGCACGGGGAAGGCGTGCGCATCGTCATGCTCACCGGCGACAGCGAGACCACCGCCCGCGCGGTGGCGGGCCGGCTCGGGCTCGACGACGTCATCGCGGGCGTGCTCCCGGACCAGAAGGCGCAGACCATCCGCACGCTGCAGGCCGAGGGCCGGGTGGTGGGCATGGCCGGCGACGGCATCAACGACGCGCCGGCGCTGGCCCAGGCCCAGGTGGGCATCGCCATGGGCACGGGCACGGACGTGGCCATGGAGAGCGCCGGCGTGACCCTGGTCAAGGGCGACCTGCGGGGCATCGTGCGCGCCCGCCGGCTGTCCCGGGCCACCATGCGCAACATCCGTCAGAACCTGTTCTTCGCCTTCGTCTACAACGCGCTCGGGGTACCGGTGGCGGCGGGGGTGCTCTATCCGGCGTTCGGGATCCTGCTCAGTCCCATGATCGCGGCGGCCGCCATGAGCTTCAGCTCGGTGTCCGTGATCGCGAACGCGCTGCGCCTGAACCGGGCTGCCCTGTAGACGATCCACCTCATTCACCCACGACTCCTCGGAGATCATGACCATGACGAACAAGCGTTTCACGAGCGTGCTCCTGACGGCGGTGCTGGTCGGCGGCACCGCGCTGGCAACCGGGGCCCTCGCGGCCGCGGGCGGTCACGCGGGCCCGGGACACGCGGCGCGCAGCGGAGACTGCGCCGGACAGCCCGCGGCGGGTGCCTACGGCATGATGGGCGGCCACCACATGGGTCACGGCATGATGGGCGGCCACCACATGGGTCACGGCATGATGGGCGGCCAGGGCATGGGCCCCGGCATGATGGGCGGCCAGGGCATGGGGCCCGGCATGATGGGCGGCCAGGGCATGGGGCCCGGCATGATGGGCGGCCAGGGCATGGGGCCCGGCATGATGGGCGGCCAGG
>JBFHNV010000101.1:0-20318 GCA_041593595.1 Gammaproteobacteria bacterium | reverse complement strand
CGTCGCGAATCGCGCTGCAAAGCTCTTGGGGTCGGAGGACAACACGGGTCGATGCGCCCCGCCGTGAACCCGTACCTGGGGGCTCGAAGGCGGCGTCCCTGCCGCCGACGGGCGCCTCGATCCGTGCCTTCCTCCTCCACGACGGCTGATTCGCGATTCGCGACGGCGATGCAGGGCAGGGTGCGATGCGCCGCGATCACTGGGCGGCCCACACCAGGCGGCCGCTGTCGGGGAAGTCGTAGCCGCCCAGGCGCTCCGCCAGCAGGAAGGTGTCGTCGGCCTTGAGCGCGTCCAGGAGGTGCTGCAGGAGGGTGCGGAAGTAGAGCCCCCGGGGCAGCGCCAGATCCACCGCCTCCCACCCCACCGGGACGAAGGCGAGCCCGTGCTCGCCGGCCGCCGCGCGGCTGGCGGGCGCCAGGTCCGCCTCGCCGCGGCGCAGGCGCTCTGCCGCCTCGCGGTCGGTGCGCACCCGCTCGGTGACCGCCAGCGCGGCGGCGTCGATGCCGGCGGCGGCCACGGTCTCGTCGAAGAAGCGCCCGGTGCCCGAGCCGGCGGTGCGCGCCGCCAGCCGTAGGCCGCGACGCAGCAGATCAGCCGGCTCCGCCGGCTCGATGCCCGGTGCCAGCATCAGGCCCTGCTCGCGGCGGAAGGCGCGCACCAGCACCCATCGCCCGTGCTCGCCGAAGCCGCGGATCAGCGCCGGATGGCGCAGCCCGCTCTCGTCCGCCGGGCCCCAGTGCAGCAGCGCCGCGTCGCAGCGCTCGGCGGCCAGCAGCGCGAGCCCCAGCCGCGTGCCCGTGGGCGCGTAGGCGATGAGGGCGCGGGCATCCAGACCGGCGCACAGGGAGGACACCAGGCGCGCGATGAGAGGGTCGTCCGCGCCGGCGATCACCAGCCGGTCGGTGAACACGCCGCCGTGGCTGGAGCGGGTCAGCCACTGGTCCACCAGGTCGCGGGGGAACAGCCACTTGCCGGTGACCTTGGTGCCGGGGATCTTGCCCTCGGCGGCCAGGGCGTAGACCTTCTTCTCGTTGATCTGGAGGTATTCGGCCACCTCGCGCACGCTCAGGAAGCGTGGCGCCTCCGGCTGTGGCGGGCCGCCGCCCTTGCTCAAGTCGCCGGGTCCGACGCCGCCTCGGCGGGCGCAGCCACCGGCTTCGGCGGCGGCGGCTGGTCGAACGCGATCCGGTCGGCGCCGTTGTAGACCAGGAAGTGCCGCCCCTTGGCCCGCGCGATCATCACCAGTCCCAGGTCCTGGGCCAGCTCCAGGCCCATGTGGGTGACGCCGGAGCGCGAGAGCAGGGCGGGGATCCCCATGAGCGCCGCCTTCATCACGATCTCCGAGGTGAGGCGGCCGGTGGTGTAGAACACCTTGTCGCCGCCGCCGATGCCGTCCAGCCACATCATGCCGCTGATGGCGTCGGCGGCGTTGTGCCGACCCACGTCCTCCACGAAGGTGAGGATCTCGACGCCGTCGCACAGCGCGCAGCCGTGCACGGCGCCGGCGCGCTTGTAGATCTCGTTGAAGGCGGTGATGTTGCGAAGGAGCGCGTACAGGCCGGACTGGGTGAGCCGGATCTCGGGGACCCGCAGCTCGTAGAGCTCATTGAGGGTGCAGGAGTACACGGTGCCCTGGCCGCAGCCGGTGGTCACGGTGCGCTTCTGCAGCCGCTCCTCCACGTCGGCGATGCCGCGCCCGTGAACGGTGGTGACGTTCACCTGCTCCCGGTCCCAGTCCACCTCCACCGCGGCCACGTCCTCGATGCGCTCGAGCATGCGCTGGTTGCGCAGATATCCCAGCGTGAGCAGCTCCGGGTGGGTGCCCAGCGTCATCAGCGTCACGATCTCGCGCCCGTCCACCTTCACCGTGAGCGGGAATTCCCCGGCCACGTGCAGGTCGCGGGTATCGCCGAACTCGTCCACCGCCTGCACCGCGTGGGTGGGGGCGAGGCCGGCGTCGGTCATCTGCGGGCGGTAGCGGGTCATCGACCGGTCACGCGCAGTTGCGGCACCCGGGCGAGCGTGCCGGGTCGGGCGGCATGGCCGGCCGCGCCACGCCGTGAATCCATCCGTGGAGGCTCGAGCGCGGCGTCCCTGCCGCGCACGGGCGCGGCTGGCCATGCCGCCCTCGCCACGTGGCGGCCGTCACCCGCCCGTCACGCTCATGTGGCGGAAGATCACCACCTTGCGGTTCAGGTCGAAGTCGTGGCCCTTGGGCTTGATGGCCATGGAGTCCACGATGGCCTGGCGCAGGCGGGCGTCGTCGTGCGGGTGGGCGCGCATGACGTGACGGAGATCCATGGAGTGCTCCTGGCCCAGGCACAGCAGCAGGCGGCCCTGTACCGTGACCCGCACCCGGTTGCAGCTCTCGCAGAAGTTGTGGGAGTGGGGCGAGATGAAGCCCACCCGAGAGCCCGTGTCCGGCACCTTCCAGTAGCGCGACGGGCCGCCGGTGGTCTCGGTGGTGGGGACGAGCGGCCAGCGCGTCTCGATGACGGCGCGCACCGCGTCGCTGGACATGTAGACCTCGGCGCGATCGTGCTCGTCGATCTCCCCGAGAGGCATCTCCTCGATGAAGGACACGTCCATGCCCCGGTCCACCGCGAACGCCACGAGATCCAGGATCTCGTCATCGTTGCGCCCTCGCATGATGACGCTGTTGAGCTTCACCCGCTCGAAGCCCGCCTCCAGGGCAGCGTCGATGCCGGCGCGCACCTTGTCCAGGTCGCCGGTGCGGGTGATGCGCCGGAAGCGTTCCGCGTCCAGGCTGTCCAGGCTGACGTTGACGCGCCTCACACCGGCGTCCTTCAGCGGCCGCGCGAGGCGCGGGAGCTGCGAGCCGTTGGTGGTGAGCACCAGCTCGTCCAGACCCGGCAGGGCGCCCAGGCGCTCCACCAGCCACATGACGTTGTTGCGCACCAGCGGCTCGCCGCCGGTGAGCCGGATCTTGGTCACCCCGAGCTCGGTGAAGGCGCGCCCCAGGCGCAGCAGCTCCTCCAGGGTGAGGACCTGTGCCTTCGGCAGGAAGGTCATGTCCTCGCTCATGCAGTACACGCAGCGGAAGTCGCAGCGGTCCGTGACCGAGAGGCGCACGTAGGTCACGTGGCGGGCGAAGCGGTCCACCAGGCGCGGCGCGTCGGTCTGGGCTGCGTGGGTCGTCATCGTGCGGGGCACCGTAACGGGGCGCGGCTCGGAAGGGAACATAATAACCCTGCGGGAGCCATCGGGAATGTGCGGCGTGCAGCATCGCTCGGAGTTGGGACATTCTGTCCCAAGTCTCGGACACCACCTTTGCTGGCGCGTGGTAGATTAGCGCGCTCTTGCAACCGGTCGCCCCACCATGGACACCCCGGTCCCAACCTCTCCGACCCGCTTCCCCGTGTCGGTGCTGATGGAGCGCCGGCTCGCCTGGAGCGGGCGCTGGAGCAGCTGGCAGTGGGAGTGCGTGGCGGTGGTCGCGGGCGAGCAGGTGGTGGACGGCACCACCGGCATCACCCTGGTGAGCGATGACGGCGAGCGCGCCCGATTCATGTGGTCCGGGTTCGAGATCCAGCTGCACAAGGACGGCTGCGAGAGCTACTGGTACAACCTCCAGGCCGACATCCCGTACCTGTTCGTCATCTGCCACCAGGATGCTGCCGCCGAGGACGAGTCCATGGCGGTGAAGCCGGTGTCGGTGACCGCCAGCCAGGACGAGGCCAACGCCCACATGGAGTGCGACGATCTGGTGTACTCGGTGCCCATGCCCGACCAGGCCATCGCCTGGCTGGAGCGCTACGTGGTCGACCACTACGAGCCGGAGGTGAAGAAGAAGCGCAAGCGCCGCGACTGGGCCCGGGAGGACGAGAGCCTGCATGCGAAAACCCGACGACCCGACGACCGCCTCCACTGACGGCGGCGAGAGCTTCTACGGGCGCTGGTCGCGCCGCAAGGGCCGCCACCGGGCAGCCCCCGCGGCCCCGGCACCCGAGCCCCGCGAGCCGGCCGATGGCAACGCCGCGGGCGATGCGCCTGCCGTTCCCACCGGGGCAGTCTCCGCCGCGGAGGAGGCGCCGCGGGTCCTCACGGACGCGGACATGCCGCCGCTGGAGAGCCTTGGCGAGGACGACGACTACAGCCCCTTCCTGTCGCCGGGGGTGAGCGACGCGCTGCGCGGCAAGGCCCTGCGCAAGCTGTTCCTGAGCAGCAAGATCAACGTGCTGGACGGCCTCAACGACTACGACGAGGACTTCACCAACTTCGCGCCCCTGGGGGACGTGGTGACCGCGGAGATGCGCTACCGCATGGAGGTGGAGGCCGAGCGGGTCCGCCGCCGGGCGGAGGAGGAGGCCCGGGCCCTGGCGGAGCGCGCGCCGGCCGATGCGGAGCGCCGGACGGACGTCGCCGCGGCACGGGAGTCGGGTGGCGACGACGACGCGCGGCAGGAGGCCGGGACCGGGCAGGCGCCCGAGGTCGGGCCGCCGGCCGAGGCCGGGCGCGCGGGCGAGGCCGGCGCCGCGCAGGCACAGGCCACCGGCGGCGACGCGCACGCCGGTGCGGCGTCGGGGCCGGGTCCGGATCGGGGCGTGGATTCCGGCACGGGCGGTGGCCGCGATGCATGACGCGGACGTGAAGCCGCAGGCGGTTCTCGGCCCGGGCCCGACGCTCTCCGCCGCCGGCACCGACGGCGCCGCCCGCGCCGCGGCGCTCGAGCGGGCACGTGCCATCGCCGCCACCCCCACCTCCCTGGTGGGCTACCGCTCCGAGGGCCGGTTGCTCATCGCCGGTCCTGGCGCGTCGGCGCGGGAGGCGGCCGCACGCCTCCAGGGCAGCGGCATCGCCGTGTCCCTGCTGGTGACCGACGGGGCCGGTTCCGAGGGCGACGACGTGCGGGACGCGCCCGCGACGTCCGGTGGCGAACGCACCATCCACGCCCCGCTGGCCGCGGTCCGCGGCCACCTGGGCGCCTTCGAGGTGGACGTGACCGCCGACGGTAGTGCCCGCCCGCTGGCACCGTCCATCCTCACCGGCAACCGGCCCTACGACCTGGTGCTGGACCTGGGACGCACGCCCGCCATCCGGACCGAAGTGCCGCCGCCCGGCTACTTCGCGCCGGCGGGAGACGCGGCGCGGCTGGAGGAGGCGCTGGCCGCAATTCCGGACCTGACGGGTGAGTTCGAGAAGCCACGCTACTTCGCCTACGACCCGGAGATCTGCGCCCACGGTGCCCGCGGGCAGCGCGGCTGCACCCGCTGCCTGGACGCCTGCCCCACGAGTGCCATCGCCTCCATCGGCGAGCGCATCCAGGTGGACCCGCACCTGTGCCAGGGTGGCGGCAGCTGCGCCACCGCCTGCCCCACCGGCGCCATCACCTACGCCTATCCGCCACCGGCGGATCTCACGGACCGCCTGCGGGCCCTGATGACCACCTACCGGAAGGCAGGCGGTGGCACCCCGGTGGTGCTGTTCCACGATGGTGACCACGGGGCCGGGTGGGTGGACGCCTATGCGCCCGCGCTGCCGGAGCACGTGCTGCCCTTCGCCGTGGAGGAGGTGGGCTCGGTGGGCCTGGAGGCCTGGCTCGCCCTGCTGGCCTTCGGCGCGGTGCGGGTGGTGCTGCTCACCCACGCGGCCACACCGCCGACGGTGCGGGCGACTTTGGACGGGCAAATCCAGGTGGCGGACGCGCTGCTGGCGGGCCTGGGGCACGGTCCCGGCGCCGTGGTGCGCGCCGACGCCGGGGCACCGGCGCAGATGGCTGCCGCCCTGGCTGCGGGTGCGCCCCTGGTGGCGAGGCCCGCGGCCTTTGCCGGCGTGGCGGACAAGCGCGCCGCGCTGCGCCTGGCGCTGGACCACCTCCACGACCAGGCGCCGGAGGCGCGCGCCGAGACACCGCTGCCGGCGCACGCCCCCTTCGGTCAGATCCTGGTTGATACCGCCGCCTGCACTCTGTGCATGGCGTGTCCCTCGGTCTGTCCCGCCGGCGCGGTGCTGGCGGCGGGGGACCGGCCACGGCTGGACTTCGTGGAGCAGAACTGCGTGCAGTGTGGACTGTGCGTGCAGGCGTGCCCGGAGGACGCCATCCGCCTCGAGGCCCGCATGGTGTTCGATCGTGAGCGCCGCGCCGCGCGGCGCCCGCTGAACGAGGACCAGCCCTTTGCGTGCATCGCCTGCGGCAAGGTCTTCGGCACCACCCGCACCATCGAGCGGATGCTGGAGAGGCTGGCCGGGCACTGGATGTTCGCGGACAAGCCCGAGCAGCTCCGGCGCCTGCGCATGTGCGAGGACTGCCGCGTGAAGGACATGTTCCGGGACGGCGGCGGCCTGCTGGACCCGGATCGCTGAGCGCTCGTGGACGCATCGCTTTCCGGCTCCGACGCGTCGGCCTGCGCCATGCTGCAGTGCAAGGCAAGGACAAAATGTCCCAGCATCCGGTAGCCCCGGGGGATCTCGCCCGTCCGCTTCCCCGGATCCCGGTGTCTGTGTCGTTTCCTGCCCCCGGATTCCTGGCGCGAATGTTGCATGATTCCCTGGTCCACAGAGCTGCGGCAGACAACCAGAAATGCAGTCAGCGGCGGCCGTCCGAGTGGCGGCCATGAGCGAGGAGGCCCGGGGGAGCGCACCTGACGATCAGGTGCGGGCGCACACCTACAGCCTGCTGGGCACGCTGCTGGCGGCGCCGCCCGGTCCGGATCTGCTCGCGACCCTGGCACGGGTGGAACTGGCGCCGGGCGCCGACGGCGACTTCGCCGCGGCCTGGCGCCAGCTCGCGATTGCCGCAGGGCGCGCCTCGGGCGACGCCCTGCAGGAGGAGTACCAGGACCTGTTCATCGGTCTCGGCCGCGGCCAGGTGATGCCCTACGGGAGCTGGTACATGACCGGCTTCCTCATGGACAGGCCGCTGGCGGTGCTGCGCGGGGACCTCAGGGCGCTGGGCATCGAGCGCCAGGCGGACGTGAAGGAGCCCGAGGATCACGCCGCCGCCCTGTGCGAGACCATGGCCATGCTGGTGGCGGAAGGTCATGACCTGGAAGGCCAGCGCCGATTCTTCCAGAGTCACGTGGGTCCCTGGATGGGCACGTTCTTCCGCGACCTGGGCGAGGCCCCGTCGGCGGCCTTCTACCGCGCCGTGGGGCAGTTCGGGGAGCAGTTCATCAGGTTCGAATCCGGCTATCTCACCATGCCGGTGTGAGCCGGGACAGATTCATCCGCGGCGCGCAGCATGCGTGCGAACCGCGACACGAGAGTCGAGAGACGTGTAAGGAGGGACGAGCAGATGAGCGACAAGACGCTTCGTAGCGGGCGCCGGCGGTTCCTGAAGACCGCGGCCCTGGCCGGTGGTGCCGCCACCGTGGCGGCGGCCGCGGGCGGCGCGGTGGCCGAGACCCTGGAGCCCACCACCGAGGGTGCCGCCAAGGCCCCCGAGGCCAAGCAGGGCTACCACGTCACTCCTCACATCGAGGCGTACTACCGCCTGGCGCGCCAGTAGCCACTGGTACGCGCGAGACAGCGATCCGGGAGAACATCCATGAAGCTGATCAAGAAGAGCAACGGCACGGCCGCCACCGGCGTGGCCGTGGGCACGCCCGGCGAGGCCATCGGTCGGCGCACCTTCCTGCGCCGTTCCGGGCTGACGCTCGGCGGTGGTGCGGTGGCCGCGATGCTGCCCCCCGCGATGATGCGCAAGGCCGAGGCCGCCGAGGGCTTCAGCCCCAAGGCCGGTGTCGCCACCGAGCTGCGGCGCAGCGTCTGCACCCACTGCTCGGTGGGCTGCGGCGTCATCGCCGAGGTCCAGAACGGCGTGTGGACCGGCCAGGAGCCGGACTTCGAATCGCCGCTGAACCTGGGCGCGCACTGCGCCAAGGGCGCGTCGGTGCGCGAGCACGGCATCGGCGAGCGCCGCCTGAAGTACCCCATGAAGCTCGCGGGGGGCAAGTGGCAGCGCCTCAGCTGGGACCAGGCCATCAACGAGATCGGCGACAAGATGCTCGCCATCCGCGAGGAGTCCGGTCCTGACTCGGTGTACTGGCTGGGCTCGGCCAAGCACAACAACGAGCAGTCGTACCTGTTCCGCAAGTTCGCCGCCTACTGGGGCACGAACAACGTGGACCACCAGGCGCGCATCTGCCACTCCACCACCGTGGCCGGTGTCGCGAACACCTGGGGCTACGGCGCGATGACGAACTCCTACAACGACATGCACAACGCGAAGGCGATGATCTTCGTCGGGTCGAACCCCGCCGAGGCGCATCCCGTCGCGATGCAGCACATCCTGCGCGCCAAGGAGAACGGCGCCAAGATGATCGTGTGCGAGCCGCGCTTCACCCGCACCGCGGCGCACGCGGATCACTTCGTGCGCATCCGCCCCGGGTCGGACGTGGCCATCATCTGGGGCATGCTCTGGCACATCTTCGAGAACGGCTGGGAGGACAAGGAGTACATCGCCCAGCGCGTCTACGGCATGGACGAGATCCGCGCCGAGGTGAAGAAGTGGACGCCGGAGGAGACCGAGCGCGTCACCGGCGCGCCGGAGGCGGTGGTGAAGGAGGCGGCCAAGATCCTGGCCGAGAACCGGCCCGGCACCATCGTGTGGTGCATGGGCGGCACCCAGCACACCATCGGCAACAACAACACGCGGGCGTACTGCGTGCTGCAGCTGGCGCTCGGCAACATCGGCAAGTCGGGCGGCGGCGCGAACATCTTCCGCGGTCACGACAACGTGCAGGGCGCCACCGACCTGGGCGTGCTCTCGCACACCTTGCCCGGTTACTACGGGCTGTCCGAGGGCTCCTGGAAGCACTGGGCGCGGGTGTGGGAGACGGACTTCGAGTGGCTCAAGGCCCGCTTCGACAAGGAGGAGCGCGCCGGTGAGTACATGGGCGAGGACGGCGCCACCGACGGCAAGCCGCTGCACAGCATGCACAACAACGGCATCACCGTCTCGCGCTGGTACGACGGCGTGCTGGAGGACAAGAACAACATCCAGCAGCGCGACCGCATCCGCGCCATGGTCTTCATGGGGCACGCGGTGAACAGCCAGACCCGTGGCCCGGAGATGAAGAAGGCCATGGAGATGCTGGACATCATGGTCATCATCGACCCCCACCCGACCCATGCCGCGGTCATGAACGATCGCAAGGACGGCACCTACCTGCTGCCGGCCGCGACCCAGTTCGAGACCTACGGCTCGGTGACCGCGTCGAACCGCTCCCTGCAGTGGCGCGACAAGATCATCGAGCCGGTGTGGGAGTCGCTGCCCGACCACACCATCCTGTACAAGTTCGCGAAGAAGCTCGGCTTCGCCGACGAGCTGTTCAAGAACATCAAGGTCAACAACGACGAGCCGCTCATCGAGGACATCACCCGCGAGTTCAACCGCGGTATGTGGACCATCGGCTACACCGGGCAGAGCCCGGAGCGCCTGAAGGCCCACATGGAGCATCGCAAGACCTTCAACACCACCACGCTCAAGGCCGAGGGCGGACCGCTGGACGGGCAGTACTACGGCATGCCGTGGCCGTCCTGGGGCACGCCGGAGCTCAACCACCCCGGCACCCCCGTGCTGTACGACCCCAGCATGTCGGTGGCCGAGGGCGGCCTCACCTTCCGCGCCCGCTTCGGCGTGGAGAGGAACGGCGTCAACCTGCTCGCCGAGGGCGTCTACAGCGTCGGCTCCGAGATCCGCGACGGCTATCCGGAGTTCAACGACCAGGTGCTGAAGCAGCTCGGCTGGTGGGACGACCTCACCGACGCCGAGAAGCAGGCCGCCGAGGGCAAGAACTGGAAGACCGATCTGTCCGGCGGCATCCAGCGTGTGGCCATCAAGCACGGCTGCGCACCGTTCGGCAACGCCAAGGCCCGCGCGGTGGTGTGGAACTTCCCGGACCCGGTGCCCATCCACCGCGAGCCGCTGTACACGCCGCGGCGCGACCTGGTGGCGGACTACCCCACCTACGAGGACCGCAAGGTCTTCTACCGCCTGCCGACGCGCTACGGCTCGATCCAGGCCCAGGACTTCTCCAGGGAGTACCCGCTGATCTTCACCAGCGGGCGCCTGGTGGAGTACGAGGGCGGCGGCGAGGAGCAGCGCTCCAACCCGTGGCTGGCGGAGCTGCAGCAGGACATGTTCGTGGAGATCAACCCCAAGGATGCCAACGACCGCGGCCTGAAGGACGGGCAGATGGTCTGGATGAAGACCCCGGAGGGCGCGCAGATCAGGGTCAAGACCATGGTCACCCGGCGCGTGGCGCCGGGGGTGGTTTGGACGCCGTTCCACTTCGGCGGCCACTTCCAGGGGCAGGACCTGGCGGACAAGTATCCGGAGGGCACCGTGCCGTACGTGCGGGGCGAGGCCTGCAACACCGCCATGACCTACGGCTACGACTCGGTCACCCAGATGCAGGAGACGAAGGTCACCCTGTGCCAGATCACCGCCGCGTGAGCTAGAGGAGAGACACGATGGCAAAGATGAAATTCCTGTGTGACGCCGAGCGCTGCATCGAATGCAACGGCTGCGTCACCGCGTGCAAGAACGAGCACGAGGTGCCGTGGGGCGTCAACCGCCGCCGCGTGGTCGTCCTCGACGATGGCGTGCCCGGCGAGAAGTCCATCTCGGTGGCCTGCATGCACTGCACGGACGCGCCCTGTGCCGCGGTCTGTCCCGTGGATTGCTTCTACACCACCGACGACGGCATCGTGCTGCACGACAAGGATCTGTGCATCGGCTGCGGCTACTGCTTCTACGCGTGTCCCTTCGGTGCGCCGCAGTACCCGCAGAAGGAGGCCTTCGGGGTGCGCGGCAAGATGGACAAGTGCACCTTCTGCGCCGGCGGCCCGTCGGCGGACAACTCCGACGAGGAGTACGAACGCTACGGGCGCAACCGCATCGCCGAGGGCAAGCTGCCGCTTTGTGCCGAGATGTGCGCCACCAAGGCCCTGCTCGCCGGCGACGGCGACATGGTCGCGGACATCTACCGCCAGCGCGTGTTCAAGCGCGGCGGTCGCCCGCAGACCTGGGGCTGGGAGACGGCCTACAAGGCGTCCTGACGCCGTACCCGTGAACGCGTGCCGGCGGGCGGGAGCGCCCGCCGGCAACACGCCGCATCACAGGAGGAGCACATGCCCATGAGGAAGCTCGCGCTCGCGTTGGGCCTGACGGCAGCCGTGGGACTGACCGGCTGCTGGGAGGACGCGAACGTCACCGTCCACGAGCCCGGCCAGTACAAGGGCCAGAAGGATCCGCTGCTCAGCCAGCAGGCCTCGGCCCGCGGCGAGGCGCTGAAGAAACGCTTCCAGCTGGTCCAGGCGGACCGGTGAGATGGCCGCCGGAGCAACGGCGAAGGTCCTGAGAGGCCTGCTGCTGGCGGGCCTGGCGGCGTGCACGGTGGCCCTGGCCGGCTGCGGCGGATCCGAGTGGGATCCCGCGACGGAGCGCAGCGATGCCCAGGCGGAGGAGCTGCGCGAGCGCCTGCGCACCGGGCAAGGAGCGACCTGACGGCGCCCGAGCCGTAACACGACACAGCAGCCGACTGTCCGCTGGCCGCGTGCGCCCGCGGGTGCCGGCGCAACCGGGAGGAGACCGGACAGTGAACGAGAGCCACGACAGGAACGTGACCGGACGCCGGCGCCGCTATCGCCGGGTGGCCGTGTGGAGCCTGCTGCTGATGGTGTCCCTGGCGATGCTGCTGCCGCTCGCCGGCTACGTGTACGTGGGCATCCAGGAGGCCAGCGCCCAGGGGGTCGAGCAGACCAATCCGCGGGCCAACTACTGGCGCGCCGTGCGCGAGGGCAATGCCGGCTACACCGCCGTGCCGGGCCAGGAGACCGGCGTGCTGATCCAGGACGGGCAGAACTGGCGGCAGCTGCGCAACGGCTACGTGGCCAACTACGGCGGGTGGTTCCTGTTCGTGGTGCTCATCGCCATCACCCTGTTCTTCTCCTTCCGCGGCACCGTGCCCCTGGAGCACGGGCGTACAGGGGTCAAGGTCAAGCGCTGGAACGGCTTCGAGCGCGCGCTGCACTGGACCACGGCCACCCTGTTCGTGATCCTGACCATCACCGGCCTGAGCATGCTGTTCGGACGCGCGGTGCTGATCCCGCTGATGGGTCCCAAGGGCTTCGCCGCCTGGGCCGAGCTCGCCATCTGGCTGCACAACAACCTGGGTCCGGTGTTCGGCGCTGCGGTGGTGATCATGATCCTCACCTGGATCCGCCACAACATACCCAACGCCACCGACGTCAAGTGGTTCGCCTCCGGTGGCGGCATCGTGGGCAAGGGCCACCCGGACGCGGGCATGTGCAACGGCGGCGAGAAGGTCTGGTTCTGGTTCATCTGCACCGTGGGCCTTGCGGTCATCGCCTCCGGAATGGTGCTGGACTTCCCGAACTGGGGCTTCACCCGCGGCGAGATGCAGCTCGCCAACCTGGTGCACGGGGTGGGTGCGCTGGCATGGATCGGGCTGTGGTTCGGACACGCCTACATCGGCACCCTCGGCACCGAGGGCGCGCTGGAGGGCATGACCACCGGCTACGTGGACGAGAACTGGGCGAAGCAGCACCACAACCTGTGGTACCGGGACGTCCAGCGCAAGGGCGCCGGCCGCGACGCCGAGAGCGGCAGCGACGACGCCACCGTCGTCAAGGGCACGCCCGCCTGAGAGCTTGCGAATTGCGTTCCTGGCGAGAAAGGCCGCGCCCCGGCGCGGCCTTTTCTTTGCGGGCGGGGTAGCATTCCGCGTCCATGACTCCGGTGCAGCGATTTCCCGCGTCGGTGCGCGACGCCATGCACGCCAGCGGCGCCATGGCGACCTGCGTGCCCGTGCAGCTCGAGTCGGACGCGTGGGAGGCGGCGTTCTTCTTCCACGTGGCCGGATCCGAGTGCAAGGCGGATCGGCGCGCCATGCGCCGCGCCACCGGCCCCCTGGCCATGGGCTTCGAGAGCGACCTGGTGGAGACCGAGCACGGGGCGGTGGTGGTGATGCGCCCTGAGCTGCACACCCGCGAGGGCGACCCGCTCGCCATGGAGATCCTCATGACCCCGGGCGAGGGCGGCAGCCACCACGAGGCGCTCACCCTGCTGGGCAGCCAGCCGCGCCTCACGTGGCTGTTCGCGGATCGGGCCTGGTGGGTGATCCACGCCCAGTCCCACCCCCTGGGTCCCGAGCAGCACGCGGGCTTCCGCGAGCTGTTGGCCGGCGCGCTGCGACACGACACCATGGTGCGCCTCACGGGCCGCTACGACGCCGCGGCGGCCCTGGGCGAGGTGGTGCGCCACTACGAGCTGCGCGCCGCGGCGGGAGCGGCTCGTGGGTGAGCGGGCCGTGGCGCCCGGACCTGACAGCGGCCGGCCCCGACGCGGTCCCGCGAGCGCGCCTGCCATGGCGGCCCCGGCGCTCGCCGGAGGGTTGCTGGCGGCGCTGCTGGCGGTGGCACCTGCCGGGGCGGCCGACGACCCGCTGCTGGGCGCTATCAGGTCCCGGGACTTCGCGGCGGCCCGGGCGCTGGTGCGCGCCGGCGCCGACGTCAACGTGGCCTTCGAGGACGGCAAGACGCCCCTCATGGTGGCGGGCCGGGAAGGGCTCGCAGGCCTGGTGGCGGAGCTGCTGGCTGCCGGCGCCCAGGTGAATGCCACGAACCGCAACGGCGGCACCGCCCTCATGTTCGCGGCCATCACCGGCGATGCGCGCACCATGGAGCTGCTGCTGGCCGCGGGTGCGCAGGTGGACGCCACGGGCAGCAATGGCTGGAACGCCATCATGGTGGCGGCGGTGAAGGGCCACGCGGCGGTGGTGCGCATGCTCCTCGCCCGCGGCGCCGACCCGAACCTGGCGGACGTCTACGGCTGGACGCCGCTCATGCGCGCCGCGTCCCGCAACCGCACGGGCACGGTCACCGCGCTGCTGGACGATCCGCGCACGGACCTGGCCCGGCGCGATGACGGCGGTGCCACCGCCTTGCACCACGCGGCGGAGGAAGGGCACCAGGACATGGTGTCGCTGCTGGTGCGCCGCGGGGCCGATCCCGGCGTGCAGGACGCCATGGGCCGCACGCCGTCAGAGCGGGCCACCCTCGCGGGCTACGAGCAGCTGGCCAGGCGGCTGGCGAGCGCGCCAGCCCCGCGTACCACCCAGTAGCGACGCGGCGCTTGCGCGTCCTCAGGCCCCGCACATCATCTGGGTGCGGGAGTACTCGTCGATGGTGACCACCTGGGACGATCCGCGCACCAGCGCACGCACGTCCCGGGTGCCCCACTCGAGCTGCAGGCGCTCCTTGAAGGTGTCGAAGAACTTCTCGAACATCTCGCCGCCGTAGCTGCCCACCGCGTACAGGGCGTCGTCGCCCGGGTCGTGCTCCAGGAGGATGGAGCACAGGGGCTGCTTGGCAGGTCCGCCCAGCACCGTGGCCCCCTGCGCCGGGTCGTACACGCTCTTCTCCGAGCAGCAGAAGATGACGCCCTCACGGGTGACCACCTTCTCGTCGTGGTCGCGGAAGCTGACCTCGCCGTGGCGGTAGTTGATGAAGCTCACTGCCCGCGCCGGGTGGCTCATCTTGTGGGCGCAGATGGCAGAGAAGGACACGATGGAGCCCTTCGGCCCGGTGCCGCCGGGCCAGGTGTAGCGTTCCCCCGATTCGGTGGCGAGGGGCACGTCTCCGTTGAGCGGCCGGCCCAGGTCCAGCAGGAAGCAGGGCGTGGTGGCGAAGGGGTAGTTGAACACGTAGCTCACGCCGGGCTGGAGCATCGCCGCCCGCAGCGGCGCACCGCCGGCGTCCAGCAGGCGCACCCGCTCGTAGCGCTTGAGCGGTGCCGACGCGGCGCGGGCCAGCACCGCGGGAGACGCGCCCACCGCCGCCGCGGTGGTGGCGCACAGCTTCACGAAGGCGCGCCGGGCCAGGCGCCCGGCGGTCTCGACGGGGATCCTGCGCATGGGCAAATGCTACCCATGCGCTCGCCGCGAGCCAATCCCGGGCACGCCCGCGGCCATGCCGGATTGCCGGCTCAGCGCGGCGGCGCCGCCGCTTCCTCCAGGCGCTGGGCGAGGCCTTCCTCGCCCACCATCCGCGCCGCCTCGGCCGCGGTCCAGCCGTGGGCGGCGCGGGCCGCCGGGTCGGCGCCCGCGGCGAGCAGCCGTTCCACCAGGTCGCCCCGGCCGAGGTTGGCCGCGAGCATCAGCGCCGTGTTGCCGGTACTGGATTCCCGCGCGTCCGCGTCCGCCCCGGCCCGCAGCAGCGCATCCACCAGCGCGGCATGCCCGGCCCGCACGGCGATCATCAGCGGCGTCTGTCCGCCACGGCCCGGGCCGTCCGGATCCGCGCCGCCGGCCAGCAGGGCGGCGCTCGCCGCGGCGTGGCCGCCCGCCACCGCCCGGGCCAGGGCCGAGCCGCCGTCGCCGCCCGGTGCATTGGCGGGCGCGCCGGCGTCGAGCAGTCGGCCCACGCAGTCCGCGGCACCGTCCTGCGCCGCGAGCATCAGCGCCGTGCGGCCGTCCCCGGTGACGTTGCCGGGATCCGCGCCGTTCAGGAGCAGCAGCTCCAGGGTGCGCACGCGGCAGCGGCGCGCCGCCGCCATGAGGGCGTCGAACCCGTCGCGGCCACGTGCGCCCGCGCTGGCGCCCGCGCCGATGAGCTCCACCGCGATGTCATAGCCGGACAGGTTCCCGGCCGCGGCCATGAGCGCGGTGTTGCCGGAGTTCACCTCCGTGGCGTTGGGATCCGCGCCAGCGGCGACCAGGGCGCGCACGCTGCCGTAGTGATCCCCCCCTGCTGCCAGCATCAGGGGCGTGACCCCGGCCGAGTCGGCAGCGTTCACGTCGGCGCCCCGACTGATGAGGAGGTCGATCACTTCCGAGTGGCCGCCGTGGGCCGCCAGCATCAGTGCCGTGGGGCCGCCCGAGCGCCCGTCCCGGGCGTCCGGACTGGCGCCCTGATCGAGCGCGAAGGCCACGAGCTCCGCGCGCCCGGCCTCCGCCGCCATGAGCAGGGCGCGGTCCGCGACCGGCGGCGCCTGGGCGGCGGAGACGGCAAGCCACGCGGAGAGCAGCAGCGACGTGAGGGCGCGCATGTGCAGATCCTAATCGGCCGGAGTGGCGCTTGACCCCTCGGCCGGCTCCGGCCAGCGTGTTGCCCATGCATCGCGACGCCGAGCGCTGGAATCGCAGGTACCGCAGCGCCGCGGGCCCGCCCCGGTTCGCCGTGGAGCCGGCCCTCGCGGCCCTGGACGGCCGGCTGGGCAGACCGGGACTCGCGCTGGACGTGGCCTGCGGCACCGGCGCCCATGCCCTGTGGCTGGCGGAACGCGGCTGGCGCGCGGTGGGGATGGACGTGAGCGTGGAGGGGCTGCGCCTCGCCCGGGCCGAGGCACGCCGGCGCGGGCTCGCACCGGCCTGGGTGGTGGGGGATGCCCTGGCACCGCCCATCGGCCCGGCGGTGCGCTTCGACCTGGTGGTGGTGGTGCGCTACCTGGAACGCGCGCTGTTTCCCTGGATCGCCTCGGTGCTGGCGCCGGGCGGGCGGGCCTTCTGCGCCACCTTCAACCGCGGCCATCTGGCTCGGAATCCAGGCTTCAACCCGGCCTTCGTGCTGGCGCCGGGCGAGCTGGCGCCGGCGCTGGCGCCGCTGCGGGTCGAGGCCACGGAAGAGGGTGAGACCGTGAGCTGGATCCTGGCGCGCCGGTAACGTGGCTCAGCCGACGGACACCAGCAGCACCCGGGCCACGTCCGGGCCCGGGTCGACGCGGGCGATGTCCAGGCACATGCCGATGAACGCCTCCCCGTGGTCGAAGCTCTCCGCGTCGGCGGTGACCTTGAGCAGGCGCAGCTCCGCGCGGGTGAGCTCCAGCGCCGTGCCGCCGTCCCGCAGCGTGCCGATGGACAGCAGCTCGTTCACGTCGGCCAGCTCGTAGCCGTCGTCCAGGTAGCGGTGCACCGGCGACAGCGTGCCGTCCGCGGCCCGCCGGTAGACGCCGGGCGCCGGGTCGCCGGCGGCGGGCGCGCTCACGGGGCGAGCCCGAAGTACTCGGCCACGCTCACCTGTTCCAGGCGGTCGCCGCCGGTGTCGATCACCGCCTCGCCGTGGGGGCCGATGCCCCGCATCACGCCGTCCACGGTGCGGGCCTCGAGCTCCAGGCGGCGCGGGTGGCCCACGTCCCGGGCACGCTGCATCCACGCCCCGCGCACCGGCTCGTAGCCGTCCTCGGCCC
Organism: Gammaproteobacteria bacterium; assembly: GCA_041593595.1. Classification (GTDB taxonomy): domain Bacteria; phylum Pseudomonadota; class Gammaproteobacteria; order HK1; family HK1; genus JBFHNV01. The sequence goes on along the minus strand of JBFHNV010000101.1, from coordinate 3,145 downwards.
AGATGTTGATCCAGCGCAGGAGGTGGCGCGCGAACTGCTCGAGGACGTCCACCGGACGAACCTGGTCCGCCTCGCCGCTGGCGTGGATGCTGTTGAAGCGCTCCGGCTCCGGGTTCTCCGGATGCCAGGCCACGTTCACCGAGACCGCCACCACCAGCCACGGCCACGGGTCGCCGCCGTCGTGCGGCGCCGCGAGCTGTACCTGCCCCGAGAGCAGCTCGTTGACGAGCAGGTCACCGGGCCAGCGGTAGCCCATGCCGGTCATGGGCGCCACCACCTCGGCGATGGCGGCGCCGGCGGCGATGCCGGCCACGGTGCACACCTGCTGCGCGGTGCGGTTGTCGTAGTCCGGGCGCAGCACCAGCGCGCAGTGCAGGTTGCCACGCGGCGCCTCCCATGGATGGCCGCGCCGGGTGAGCGCGGCGCGCTGGCACTCCGCCCACACCAGGGTGCCCTCGTCGGCGCCGGCGCGTGCGCGGCGCACGCCCTCCGCGAGCACGCTGTCCACCTCGCGCAGGATCGCGAGCTCGAAAGGCCCGGGCAGCAGCGGCAGTTCGTGCTCGTGGCTCATGGCGCGGGGAATATAGCAGCGGCGGCCATTAGACTACGTGGGCGCCGGCGCCCCCCTGGTGCCGCGTCCTCGTCCATCACCGGCGGAGCGTCCAGTGCCGTCCCACCGTCCCGTCGCGGGCCTGCCCGCCGCTGCCGCGGCGGCGTTGCTCACTGCCGCCGGAGCCGTCGCGCAGCCGGCGCCGGACGACCTGCGCGCGGCCCTGGAGGTCGCCTGCTCGTCGGTGGATCCGGCAGTGAAGGTGCTGCACAGACTGGGTGGCGGCATCGTGCTCGAGTCCGGGGATCTGGACGCACCCGAGACCCTCACCGCGCGCCGCGACCGCCTGCTGCTGCCGGACGGTACGCGGCTGCGGCTGGACATCCACCGCCGGGGGGATCGCCTGGCCCAGGTGATCCTGGAGGTCACGGAGCGGGTGCACGGCGCGCTGCGGCCCCGCTGGTGGGTGGTGATGGACGGGGGCTGCCGGGTGCGCGTGGCGCGGCGGCTGGAGTATCGCGAAACCGGGGTGGCGCAGGCGGTGCACGTGCTGGACGGGAACCTCGTCTCGGAGCGGGCGCGCCTGCCCCTGGACGAGCCGGTGCCCCCCGGGGCCGTGCCCAGCGGCGTGCCCGTGGCGATGGTGGACTCGGGAGTGAACTACACCCTCGCGCCCATCGCCGCGCGACTCGCCCGGGACCGCCAAGGCACCACGCTCGGCTACGACTACTGGGATCTGGATCCGCGCCCCTTCGACAGCCATCCCTCGGCGTCGCCGTTCCTGCCGCAACGCCACGGCACCCGCACCGCCAGCGTCCTCCTGCAGGAGGCGCCGGTGGCAACCCTGGTGCCCATGCGTTACCCCCGCGGCGACATGACCCGCATGGCGCGGCTGGTGGCGGACGCCGCCGCGCGCGGCGTGGGCATCGTGAACCTGTCCCTGGGTGGCACCGACGCGCAGGAGTGGCGCGCGTTCGCGGTGGCCGCCCGCGAGCACCCGCGGATGCTGTTCGTGGCCTCGGCGGGCAACGAGGGCCGGGACCTGGACCGGGAGCCGGTGTATCCCGCAGCGCTCGCGCTGGCGAACCTGGTCACCGTGTCCTCCGCCGATGCCCAGGGGCTCCCCGCCCGGGGATCCAACTGGGGTCGGCGCAGCGTGGACCTGCTGGTGCCGGCGGAGGACCTGGTGGCCACCGACTTCAACGGCTACGCGGCGCGCGTGGCCGGCTCGAGCTACGCCGCCGCCCGGGTCTCGGCGCTGGCCGCCTGCCTCAAGGCGGCGCACCCGCAGTGGAGTGCCGCGGAGCTCAAGGAAGCCATCTTCGCGCTCGCCCGCCAGACGGTGCACGAGAGCATGGCCTACGTGCGGGTGGGGGTGCTGCCGGACCCGACCCAGATCCGCCGCGGGGCCTGTCCCCCGGAGCCCGCCTCGGTGGAGCGCATCGGCCGCCTGACCCTGGAGCCCGCGGCGGTGTATCCGCGAGGCGAGCCGCCGGCGGGCCACGAGCTGGTGCCGCTGACCCTGGTCTGGCTGGAGGACGCGGGCTGGGCGCTGGAATCCCTGCCGGGCGTGGCGGCGGAGGCGGCGCAGGTACTGGCCCAGTGCGGCCTGCGCTTCGGGCCGGTGACCGTGGAGCTGCTGCGTGCACCCCACGGCCTGCGCCACTACGACACCGGCAACGCCCTCGCGCTGATGGCGGCCGTGTCCGTGGCCACCCCCGCGGCGTGGTTCGTGCGCGACACCCTGCAGCAGCCGGCCTTCGATGCCGAGGCCATCGGGCGCGCCAACGCCGGCACCCGCACGGCGCTGGTGAACACCCTGTGGCTCACGGCGCACCTCGAGCACCCGGGCATCGCGCTCGCCCACGAGCTCTACCATGTGCTCGCCGACACCGGCGGCCACGCCCGCGAGTCGGACAACCTCATGCACCCGGAAACCCGCCCGGGTGCGACACGCCTCATGGACTGGCAATGCGACCGGCTGCTGAAGGTCGCCACGGCCTTCGGTCTGGCCAAACCCCTCGCGCCATAATCAAAGAAATCAAGAGGGACGCAGTCACTTGATTTCTCAGGTCTCTCGGGACGTGAATTCACGACATCGAGAAATCAAGTGACTGCGTCCCTCTTGATTTCTATTCGGGGCCCCAGAGTTTGACCTTGGAGTGCTCCACGCCGGCCTTGGGGCGCACCACCTTGAGGCTCTCGACGATGCCGTCGTCGCCGAAGGCGCGCTCCAGGGTGAGCAAGGTGTGCAGGGGGTGCTGGCAGATGCCGGTGGCGAAGTCTGCCTCCTCGGCGGCCACCGGCAGGGCGGCGGCGATGTGGGGCGCGCCGTGGTGGCGCACGAGGTGCTGCGCGAGGCGATCGATAACCTGCTGGTACTCGTCCTCCTCGATTTCCGCCACCTCCACCAGGGTGCACCAGCCGAAGCTCGCGGTGCCCAGGAAGCCGCTGCGGAAGGCCTGCAGGCGCTTGCCGTCCAGCGTCTCCGGGGTGTCATGGATGAAGGCGAATGTGCCCGGGATGGCCCACTCGCCGGGCTCGGCGGCGGCCTCGTAGACCTCCAGGTCGGAGGCGTCGAGGCGGATGGTGCGG
>JBFHNV010000100.1:0-20329 GCA_041593595.1 Gammaproteobacteria bacterium | reverse complement strand
TGCAGCGGGAGATGGATCTCGCCGTGGAGGCGCGCAGCATCGAGCGCTTCGCCCGCAACTTCGCCGACGACGTGGACGTGCTGGTGCCGGCCATCTACTGGCAGTGGTCCAGCCCGGTGATGAACGTGCAGGAGTACATCGAGGCCATTCCGGGCAACGACATGGCGGCCATCCGCGCCGCGGGCCTCGACACGCAGGTGCTCGCGCGGCGCGGCACCGACGCGGTGCTGAAGATGATCCTGGTGGACGGGCTGTTCCACGCGGATCCGCACCCCGGCAACGTCTTCTACCTGCCGGGTAACCGCATCGTCATCATCGACTTCGGCATGGTGGGCCGCCTGTCGCAGTCGCGCCGGGCGGAGATCATCGATCTCTTCTCCGGCATCGCACGTCGCGACGCGGAGGCCATCACCGAGGTGGTGCTGGAGTGGACCGGCGACGCGGGCGTGGACGAGCACCGCCTGTCCGACGACCTGGAGGAGCTGCTGTTCGATTTCAGCGAGGCGCCGCTGAAGGACGTGCGCATGGCGGTGCTGCTGCGCCAGGTGACGGCCATCATGCGCGAGCACTCCATCGTGCTGCCGGCGGACCTGACGCTGATGTTCAAGGCCCTGATCACCCTGGAGGGCCTCGGGCGCCAGTACGACCCGGACTTCCGCCTGGTGGAGCACCTGGGGCCGTTCCTGGAGCGCGCGCTCACCGATCGCCGCCGCCCCGGGGCGCTGGTGCGCCGCGGGCGCGACAGCGTCGAGCAGATGACCGGGCTGCTCGCCGGGATCCCCCGCGACCTGGCGCGCCTGATGCGCGACGCCCGCCGCGGGCGCATGCGGGTGGATCTGGACCTCAAGCGCCTGGACCACTTCGGCCAGCAGCTCGACGACACCATCGACCGCATCACCGTCGGCATCATGACCGCGTCCCTGGTCATCGGCTCGTCCATTGTGATGACGGTGCAGAGCGGGCCCACCTTCATGGGCGTGCCGCTGCTCACGGTGCTGGGCCTGCTGGGCTACCTGGTGGCGTTCTTCAACAGCGTGTGGATCATCGTGAACATCTGGCGTTCGAGGCGCGGGTAGTCGGGCGGGGCTTGCTGCCGCGGAGACGGTCGGGCACGGGGGGTGCGTGCGTTGTCTGCTCTCTCCGGAAGGTCAGCGGCGCGAAGTCATGCTCGAGACAGCGTTCGAGTTCTGCTTGCCTGCTCCCCCACCCTGACCTCCCCTCGTCACGAGGGGGAGGGGATTCGGTCGGGATGCGGCTGCAAGCCGCGATCTCGCCCGACAGATCAGCGTGCCAGCGGCGTGGGGGCCGGCAGCGCGACGCCGCGCGGGGCCAGCGCCTCCCGCGCCCGGTCCGGGTAGTCGGTGATGAGCCCGTCCACGCCCATCTCCAGCAGCTCGACCATGCGCGCCGGCTCGTTCACCGTCCACGGCACCACCGTGAGCCCCAGGGTGTGGGCGGCGAGCACCGACTCCCGATCCACCTCCCGGTGATAGGGCGACCAGACGCGGCAGCCGGCGGCGGCGGCCAGCTCCGGCGCGGAGCCGCCGTGGTCGTCCACGTCCAGCCCCGCGGTCCACGGCGACGGCCCGGGTCGGCCCCGCTCCAGGTTGTCCAGCCAATCCTGCGAGGCCGTGAGGCAGGCGGTGGCGATCTCCGGCGCGATGGCCTGCACGTGACGCAGCGTGCGCCAGTCGAAGGACTGCACCGTGGTGCGCGCCGCCATGCCGGCCGCGCGCACCGCCGCAACGACGGCTTCCGCGAAGGGCTCCGGCGCCGGCGTGAGATCCGGTGCGCTGGGATCGATCTTGGTCTCCACGTTGAAGCGCACCGTGTCGTTGCCGGCGCGCCGCGCCAGATCGAACACCGCGGCCAGCGGCGGGATGCGCTCGCCGTCCGCCGGGCGCTGGTGCGGAAAGCGCTTCGCATAGTCGCTGGCCGGGTCCAGCCGGCCCACGTCGTACTCGGAGAGCTCGGCGGCGGGAATGTGGTGGATGACCGGGCCCGGCTCCGACACCCAGGCACCGCCCGGGCCGCGGGCGATGGCGGACTTCAGGCGCGCATCGTGGCTCACCACCACTACCCCGTCGCGGGTCATCGCCAGATCCAGCTCCAGCGTGCTCACGCCGGTGGCGAGCGCCAGGGCGAAGGCGGCCAGGGTGTTCTCCGGCGCGAGCCCGCGAGCGCCCCGGTGACCCTGCAGATCGAAGGCGGCCGCGCCCGCGACCACGGCGAGAGCCGCCAGCGCGACGAGGGGGCGCGCGATCACGTGAAGCTGTGCCGGGTGTGCCCGACCTTCGCGCTGCGCGCAACGGCGTGTCATGTCAGGAGAATGACCTCTCGTGCGCAAAGGCTTCGTGACCATGTCCAGGTCGTCGCGATGGCCGCGGGTACCGTGGCAGGGCACGATGGAACATCCGCTCTTGGATGTCCATCGCGATCACGTGATGCTGCATGCAGTCTCGGGCGTGCACGCGACGCGTGTGACTCGGCGATGCGAGACGGGACCGGCCCGTCATCGCCGTACAAGTCCACCAGCCCGGCACAGGCGGTTGCAGCAAAGATTCCAGATACCGTACCTTTCAAGGTCCGTTCCTGGAATGTTTCCCGGTCCCGTCCCGTTCCGCCTGCGCCACGCGAGGTGGTGGCGCGTCCACCAGGGGAGAAGAAGAGTGACAACGAAAAATCATGACAAGGGCAGGCCGCCCACCCGCACCGTTTCCCGCCGCTCCATCCTCAAGACGCCGCTGGCCGCCGCCGCGGCATTCACCGCTCCCGGACTGCTCATCGGCAAGGCCCACGCCGCCGGGCAGCACATGAACCTCGACGCCATCCGCGGCGCCGGCATCGACTGGCGCATGGCGGAAGGCGCGAGCATCACCGTCGGGGTGATCCCCGCCGGCTACTTCCAGAACCTCGAGGCCGTGATGGGGGACTTCGAGACGCTCACCGGGGTGAAGGCCCGCCTCGAGATGACGCCCCCGGGGCAGATCCGCCAGAAGGCGGTGCTGGATCTTTCCAGCAAGACCGCCACCTGGGCCAGCCACGCCGCCGACCCCATGTACTACAAGCTCTACGTGGCCAACGGCTGGATCGATCCCCTGGACGGCTACCTGGGGGACGCGAAGCTCACGGACGATGCCTGGTTCCAGTTCGAGGACATCCAGCCCGGGCACCGCGGCGCCACGTCGGTGGACGGGCGGCCCTACGGGATCCCCTACGACGGCGAGGCCACCATCCAGATCTACCGCAAGGACGTCTACGACGCGAAGGGGATCGGGCCTGCGGAGACGCTGGAGGAGTACGCCGCCAACGCCAAGGCGGTGCACGATCCCGGCAACCGGCTGTGGGGCTGCGCCCTGCGCGGCTTCCGCGGCGCGGGCCAGAACATGTACATCTATCCGTCCATCTTCCGCGCCTACGGCGGCGAGTGGTTCCACGGCGACCGGCTGGTGGTGGACTCCCCGGAGGCGCTGGCGGCGCTGGAGTACTACGTCAGCCTGCTGAACGCCTATGCGCCGTCGGGCGTCGAGAACTGGAACTGGCCCGACATCGCCGATGCCTTCGGCCAGGGCACGCTCGGCTCCTACATCGACGCCCACGGCAGCGCGGCGGTGGTCGCGAATCCGGAGAAGTCGAAGGTGGTGGGCAAGATCGGCTTCGCGCGCTGGCCCAAGGGCCCGTCCGGCAAGCGGGTCACGTCCATCTGGAACTGGAGCTTCCCCATCAACGGCGCGCTGAGCCAGAAGGACAAGCACGCCACCTGGCTGTTTGCCCAGTGGGCGGCATCGCGGGAGGTCCAGATCGCCACGTCCTACGCCTTTCCCGGGGCCTACAAGCGAACCGGCGCCAATCGCGCGTCCCTGTGGAAGGATCCGAAGTTCCTCGATCTCATGAGCAAGTTCGGCCACAACTATGTCGAGGCGGCCACCGAGTCCTTCGCCAACGACACGGATCCGGACTGGCGCCCGCGCCTGCCCCAGTGGCCGGCGGTGGGTGACAGCATGGCCACGGCCATCCAGTCGGCCCTGGTGGGGCAGGCAACTCCCAAGGCGGCGCTGGCGGAGGCACAGAAGAAGATCGACAGCATCCTCAAGGGGTAAGAGGTTGCCCACGAGCCCGGACCCACCCGTATCGCCGTCGGGGCGCAGGACGGGCGGCATCCATGCGGGCGAGCGGCGCTTCGCCCTCGCCCTCACCGGTCCCGCGCTGCTCGTCCTGGCCCTGACGACGACGTTTCCCCTGCTCTACCTGGTCTGGAGCTCGTTCCAGACCATCAACCTGGCGATGCCGTTCATGGACGGCTTCGCCGGCGTCGACAACTACGTGCAGATGTGGGGGGACACGCGCTTCTGGCACGCCATGCGGCTCACCGGGATCTACACCGTGAGCAGCGTGACCCTGCAGGTGATCATCGGGCTCGGGCTCGCGCTGCTGGTGATGCAGATCCCGCGGGGCCAGTGGATCTTCCGCATCGTCGCCATCCTGCCCATCGTGCTGGCACCGGTGGTGGTGGGCCTGTTCTGGCGCACGGTGATGCTGTCGCCGAACTTCGGCCTGGTGGACTACCTGATCCAGGCCCTCGGGTTCGAGCAGGTGAACTGGCTGGGCGCGCCCACGCCCGCGCTGATCTCGGTGATCGTCATCCATACCTGGCAGTGGACCCCGTTCGCCTTCCTGGTGCTGCTGGCGAGCCTCGCCTCCCTGCCCCCGGACGTGTACGAGGCCGCCCGCATCGACCGGGCCAACGCCTTCCAGCGCTTCTGGCACATCACCCTGCCGCTGCTGCGCCCGGCCATCGTCATCGTGGTGATCCTGCGCGCCATGATCGCGCTCTCGGCCTTTGCCGCAATCTTCGCCGCCACCGGCGGCGGCCCCGGCACCGCCACCGAGATCCTGAACCTCTATGCCTTCAAGACCTCCTTCGTGGAGCTCAACTTCGGCTACGGCTCGGCGCTGGCCGTCGCGCTGCTGGTGATCACCATGGTGGTCTCCGGGGTGCTGTTCTACCTGCGCACCGCGCGCGTCGCGGACGCGGCCCGATGAACGTCCACCGCCGCGCGCGGATCACCCGCACCGTCGTGCTGATGGTCGTGGCAAGCGCGCTCCTGCTGGTGTGGGTGCTGCCGCTCATCTGGGCCTTCGTGGTGTCGCTCAAGTCCGAGCGCGAGGTGCTGGCCTATCCGCCCAACGTCGTGTTCGAGCCCACCGGCGCCAACTACGTCGCGGCGCTGTTCGGCGACTTCTCCATCGTCGACAGCCTGGCGACCAGCACCATCGTCGCCACCGCCACCACGGTGCTCACGATCTTGCTGGCGGTGCCGGCCGCCTACGCCTTCGCGCGCCTCCGGCTGCCGGCGAAGAAGCCGCTGGGGTTCTACACCCTGGCGACGCAGATGGTGCCGCCGGTGGGGCTGGTCATTCCCTACTTCCTCATCCTCAACCAGGTGGGCTGGCTCGACACCTATCACGGCATGGTGATCGTCTACCTCACCTTCTCGCTGCCCTTCGCCATCTGGCTGATGGTGTCCTACATGGAGGACGTTCCCCGGGAAATGGAGGAAGCCGCTTTCCTGGACCGGGCCAGCCGGCTGCAGACCCTGTGGCACATCGTCATCCCCCAGGTGCGCGGCGGCATCGGAGTCACGGTGATCTTCGTGTTCCTGAACGCCTGGAACGAGTTCCTGTTCGCCGTGCAGCTCGGCGGCAACACGGTGCGACCGGTGACCGTGGCCATGTACAACTTCGTGTCGGTGGAGCAGACCCTGTGGGCCAAGCTGTCCGCCGCGGCGCTGCTCGCCATGCTGCCGGTGGTCGTCATCGGCATCGCGGGCCAGAAGCAGATCGTCAAGGGGCTCACCGTCGGCGCGGTCAAGGGCGGGGGGCGCAAGTGAGCGGGCAGGGCCGCGTGAGCCTGCGCGGCGTGCGCAAGGTGTTCGGCCGGTTCGTGGCCCTGGACGGTATCGATCTGGACATCGAGCCGGTGGAGTTCTTCGCCCTGCTGGGTCCTTCGGGATCCGGCAAGACCACCACGCTGCGCATGATCGCCGGCCTGGACACGCCGGACAAGGGGACGCTGACCGTGGACGGCGCCGACGTCACCTTCGCGCCGCCCGGCGAGCGCGACGTGGCCATGGTGTTCCAGAACTACGCCCTCTATCCCCACATGACCGTGCGCGACAACATCGCCTTTCCGCTGAAGATGGCGGGCACACCGAAATCGGAGATCGACGCGCTGGTGCGCGAGGCCGCGGCGCGGGTGCGCATCGACCAGCTCCTGCACCGCCGTCCCGGACAGCTGAGCGGTGGACAGCAGCAGCGCTGCGCGCTCGCCCGGGCCATCGTGCGCAAGCCGAAGCTCTTCCTGCTGGACGAGCCGCTGTCGAACCTGGACGCCCAGCTCCGGCTGGAGACGCGGGTGGAGCTCAAGAAGCTGCAGCGCAACCTGAACGTCACCGCCATCTACGTCACCCACGATCAGGAAGAAGCCATGACGCTGGCCGATCGCATGGCGGTGTACCTGGAGGGCACCATCAAGCAGATCGGCACGCCGGCGGAGGTCTTCGACCGGCCGAACTGCGTCGAGGTGGCCGCCTTCATCGGCAGCCCGCCCATGAACATCGTCCCGGCGATGCTCGACGGGCGCACCGTGACCATCGAGGGGCACCGTATCGAGCTCGGGTGGCAGCCCGACTGCCTGGCGGGCCCGGTGACCGTCGGCGTCCGTCCCGGGGGGCTGCGGATCGACGGCGACGGGATCCCCACGCGGCTCTACCTGTCGGAGAACCTGGGCGAGACGCGACTCCTGAACCTCGAGCTCGGCCAGGTGCTGATCAAGATGCGCATCGCCCAGTCCGACTTCTCGCCCGACGTGGAGACCGTGCCGGTGTCCTTCGACCCGGATTCCATCCACCTGTTCGATGCCGGGACGGGACGGCGCGTGGAAGCGAGGTAGGCGAGCGGCGACTCGGGGCAGGCGCCGCGCGGAACACCACAACGAGGCCCGGTATGCAACGCAAGCCCAACATCCTGCTGATCCTCAACGACGACATGGGGTTCTCCGACATCGGCTGCTACGGCGGCGAGATCGAGACGCCCAACCTGGACCGGCTCGCCCATGGCGGCCTGCGCTTCACCCAGTTCTACAACTCGCCCCGCTGCAGCCCGTCGCGGGCATCGCTGCTGACCGGCCTGCATCCCCACCAGACCGGGATCGGCATCCTCACCTACCCCACCGGCCCGGAGGGCTACGCCGGCGACCTGAACCGGCGCTGCGTGACCATCGCGGAGGCGCTCAAGGCCGGCGGCTACCGCTGCTACATGAGCGGCAAGTGGCACGTGGCCAACAGTCTGAAGGAGCCCACGGACGCCTGGCCCCTGCAGCGCGGCTTCGACGACTTCTTCGGCACCATCATCGGTGCCGGCAGCTTCTACTTTCCCAACACGCTCACCCGGGGCAACGAGAACGTGGACGAGGAGGCGGAGAAGGACAAGGACTTCTTCTACACCGACGCCATCAACGACGAGGCGGTGCGCCAGATCCACGCGCATCATTCCGATCATCCGGATGCGCCGTTCTTCCAGTACGTGGCCCACACCGCGCCCCACTGGCCGCTGCATGCCCACGAGGAGGACATCGCCAAGTACAAGGGCCGCTTCGACGCCGGCTGGGACCGGCTGCGGGAAGCGCGCATGGAGCGCCTCGTGGACATGGGGATCATCGACGCCGGCTGGAAGCTCACCGGACGCGACCCGTCGCAGCCGCCGTGGGAGGAGGCCGAGAACAAGGCCTGGCTGCTGCGCTGCATGGAGGTGTACGCGGCGCAGGTGGACCGCATGGACCAGGGCATCGGCCGGATCCTGGACGCGCTGGAAGCCACCGGGCGCCTCGCCGACACGCTGATCATCTTCCTGTCCGACAACGGCGCCTGTGCCGAGGACATCCCCGACCACGTCACCGCGGAGCACATGGCCAATGAGCTGATGCTGGCGCGCTCCCACACCCGGGACGGGGAGGAGGTGATCTTCGGCAATCTCCCCCACGTGATGCCCGGGGCGGAGAACACCTACCAGAGCTACGGCGTCGCCTGGGCCAACATGTCCAACACGCCGTTCCGGCTGTACAAGCACTGGACCCACGAGGGCGGAGTGTCCACGCCGGTGATCTTCCACTGGCCGAACGGCATCGGGGACAGGGGCGGGCTGCGCCACACGCCCTGCCAGCTCACCGACGTCATGGCCACCGCCCTCGACCTCGCCGGCGTCGAGTACCCGGCGCGGCACGCCGGTCACGCGATCCTGCCGCTGGAAGGCGTGAGCCTGGTGCCGGTGATGGAGCGCGACGCGCTGCCCGAGCGCGCCCTGTTCTGGGAGCACGAGGGCAACGCAGCGGTGCGCCTGGGGAAGTGGAAGCTGGTGAAGGAGTACCCGGGCGGCTGGGAGCTCTACGACATGGTGGCCGATCGCACCGAGACCCACGACGTCGCCGCGGAGCACCCTGACGTGGTGACGGATCTCGGCCGGCGCTACGACGAATGGGCGAAGCGCTGCGGCGTCCTCCCGCGAGACAAGATCATCGAGGAGCTGCGCAGGCTGCCGGTGAAGGCATTCTGGGATGACTTCTGAGGCCGGGCGAACGGGCGGATGCTGCGGATGACGCAGCGAGGCGACTGCTGCGCGCCCCGCATGGCGCCCAGCGCGGGGCCGGCGCCGGACCGCGAGCCCGTGGCCGCGTTTGCGACGCCCCGCCGCCCGGCGCTGGTGGACATCCCCGCCACCACGTTCCTCATGGGCAGCGACTCGGGTGTGGGCTACCGCGCCGACGGCGAGGGCCCGCAGCGCCGGGTCACGCTGGGCGCGTTCTCCATCGCGCCGTGCGCCGTCACCGTCGCGGAGTTCGCCGCCTTCGTCGACGAGACCGGTTACGTCACCGACGCCGAGCGCGCGGGGTGGTCCTTCGTCTTCCACCGGCACGTGGGCGAACAGGCCAGGACGCGGATCAAGGGCGTCTCGTCCGAGGCCCGATGGTGGCTCGCCGTGGAAGGCGCCTGCTGGAGCCGCCCGGAAGGCCCGGGCAGCCACGTGGCCGACCGCGCCGATCATCCGGTCACCCACGTGTCCTGGCACGACGCCCGGGCCTACTGCCGGTGGTCCGGCACGCGGCTACCCACCGAGGCGCAGTGGGAGTGCGCCGCCCGCGGCGGTCTCGAGGCCGCCACCTTTCCCTGGGGCGACGAGCTCGAGCCCGGCGGGCGCCACCGCTGCAACATCTGGCAGGGCACGTTCCCCAGCGAGGATCGCGGGGAGGACGGCTTCACCGGCACGGCGCCGGTGAACGCCTACGAGCCCAACGGCCACGGCCTGTACAACGTGGTGGGCAACGTCTGGGAATGGTGCGAGGACTGGTTCTCGCCCAATTACCATCGGGTCACGCGTGCGCAGGATCCCCGCTACGTGGTCCCGAGCGGCAGGCGATCCATGCGTGGCGGCTCCTTCCTGTGCCATGCGAGCTACTGTCATCGCTACCGCGTCGCCGCCCGGGGCTCGAACACGCCCGAGAGCACCACCGGCCACTGTGGCTTCCGCGTGGTCGGCTGAGCGGCCGGGGCGGCCGGAGCCGCTCCCCCGGGTGCTGGCGGTGGTGACGAGGGCCCTGTCGACGGGGGTCGCGCCCAGCGCGGGGCAGCGCGCGAGCCGCGCGGAGACCGGCCTCGTGACCTTCGTCTGACCACCCGCCCTGGCGGTCAGATGCCGAGAGCGACATCACCGCCCCGCAGGTGGTGGCCGCCATCCGGACACACCTCGAGACCCGCGCTGCCCGCGCACCGACGCCGCCGCGACACCGATACTGAGCGCTCACGACCCGTGCTCTCGACCGGATTCCTCGGCTGGAGGGACCTTCAACGGGGCGATATCCGTCTCACCCGGCGAAGCTTGCGAAGGGCCTGTCGAGACCTCCGGGCCCTGGTCGCCAAGCATGGATGCCCAGCCTGAATTCGTGGGGATCCCTCAGATCCGGAACAGCAGCTAAGATTTGCCTCCGCTGCGGGTGGGGAGATCTTTGCATGCGGGACCCGGTCGCGAACTGGCGGCCCACGCGGACGACGAGCCGTTGAACGGGCCGCAGGGGTGAAGCACCCGGTACGGGCGGGGCTGGCGGAGGGGCTGTTCGGCCCCGGCCTCGGCACCTTCGCCGCCATGGTGGGCTTCGGATCCCTGGCGGGCGACGGCGGCACGCCCCTGTGGGCGGCCATCGCGCTGACCGTGGGGGTGTGGAGCATGCCCGGGCAGGTGGCGTTCGTGGACCTGCACGCCGCCGGCGCGCCGCTGCTGGTGGTGCTGGTGGTGGTCACCGTTGCCAACGTGCGCATGTTTCCGCTCACCATCGCCACCATCCCGCTGCTGCGCGCGCGCACCGGCGCGCGGCCGGAACAGCTCGCCCTGGCGCAGCTCAATTCCGTGACCAGCTACGTGCGCGTGTCGGACCTCGCCGAACGCGAGCACGCGCTCCCGGCGCGGCTGCGCTTCTTCACCGCCTTCACGGCCGGCACCCTGGTGGTGGGCACGCTCGGCACGGTGACGGGCTTCACCCTGGCGGGCGCGCTGCCCCCGGCCGGGGTGCAGGCGCTCATCTTCGTCTCCCCGCTCTACCTGCTGCTGCTCACGGCACGCAGCCCCAAGCGGCGGGTGCAGCTCGCCGTGGTGGCCGGCTGCGTGCTGGTGCCCGCGTTCCACGCGTGGCTCGGCGGGCTCGGCATCCTCGCCGGCGGCGTGGCTGCGGGCACGCTCGCGTTCCTCGCCACGCAGAGACGAAAGCGCGATGCCTGAGGCGACCACCCTGGCGATGGTCGCCGCGGCGATCCTGGGCACCTTCGCGTGGCGTGCGGCGGGCGTGCTGGTGGCCGGTCGCATGGACACGGACAGCGCCCTGTTCGCGTGGGTGACCTGCGTGGCCTACGCCATCGCCGCGGGGCTGATGATGAAGCTCCTGGTGTTCCCCACCGGCGTGCTCGCCGGCACCTCGCTCGCGGACCGCGCCGCCGCCTTCGCCGCGGCGGCGGCCGTCTTCTACCTGTCGCGGCGCCGGCTCGTACCGGCGCTGGCAGTGGGCGTGCTCCTGTTCTTCGCCCTGCTCTCCCTGGGCGGGCCTCGCTAGCGGCCCGGGAGGCGGCATGACCCCCGAGACGAACTTCACCCGCGCCGGCGACGTCAACATCGCCTACCAGGTGTACGGCTCCGACCCGCGCGACCTGGTGGTGGTGCCCGGCTGGCAAGGACCTAGTCGCCGGCGCGAGGATCCGCTTCACCGCTCGCGGCGAGCGCGCGCTCAAGGGCATCGCCGAGCGCTGGCAGCTCTTCGCGGTGGAGGCCTGAGCGCGCGGCCCGTGCCGCGCGCGCTCAAACCGGGCGCGCGATGACCCCGTCCACCCGGAGGTTCTGCCCGGTGATGTAGCAGGCGCCGTCGGAGGCGCGTCAGGTGCAGCGGTCCCGGCGCAGCGCGTGCCCGTCGCCGGTGGCGAAGAGCTGAATGCGCCTCGGCTCCACCGTTGCGGAGGAGCACGCCGAGGTTTTCTTCGGACGTCTGCGCGAGCTGGGCGCTACCCGAGTCCCCGCAGCGCCCGCTCCGTCAGCCGCCTCCGGCCGCAGCCTCCCGCCCCAGGTGGTACTCCCGCGGCGCCACGTGGCGGCGGAAGCCTTCGCGCCCGGCGAGCCGCGCGAGCCAGCGGTCCGCGTTCGGCGTCGGCGCGCCGCCCATGTCGAACAGCTTCCAGCGATGAAACGCGGCACCTGAGGGGATGTCCGCCATGCTGAACGCGTCGCCGAGCAGGTGCTCGCGCTCGGAAAGGTGGGCGTCGAGGATGGCGAGCCAGGGCGCGATGTCGCGCGCCGCCGCCTCTGCGGCGCCGGCAGTGCGTGCGTCCACCGGCAGCCGCACGCGTTCCATCACCAGGGTGTGCAGCGGCGGCTCCAGGTGCTCGTTGGTCCACGACATCCACTGCAGCGCGCGCGCGAAGGCCTCGTGGCCGCCCCCGTGCAGGCTGCCCGCGCCGTGGCGCGCCGCCAGGTAGGCGACGATGGCGTTGGACTCCCACAGCACGAAGTCCTCGTCCTGGAGCGTCGGCACGGTGCCGTTGGGGTTCATGGCCCGGTACCAGGGCGTGTCCACCACGCCGTAGGGCTCGGCGCCGGTGGACACGTGGCCCTGCGCCCCCATGGTGGCGCTGGCGAGGCGCAGCTCGAACTCGAGGCCGAGCTCCGCGCAGGCCCACAGGGCGCGCTGGGTGCAGATGGAGTCGGGACGGCCCCAGATGATGAGCATGGCGTACTCGGTGGTCGCGAAGGCGCCGTCATTGTGCCAGCGCCGCCCCGGTGCGTCCCGATCTGTGGCCTGCGGGCAGGGCGTCTGTTCGTCCTACCCGCTGCGCTACGAGCGGCTCGACCGAAGCCGCCTCGACGCGCGGCCGCCTTGCCCCACGGTCCGGCCCACGGACGAGGGGCGCGCCCTTGCCCGAGTGTGCCGCGAGCGATTCGTCGCCACGGTGCAGCCCTGCCTCGCCCGGGTCGACGCCCAGGCACGGGAGGGGCTCGCGGCGGTGAACGCGCTTGCGCGCCTGCAGCACGACGAGATACGAAGTGCATCACCGTTGCCCGTGCGCGTGGGCACGCGCCGGTGGCCGGATGGGGTGTGAGCCTATAAGCTGCCGGCCGTCTGGCGTGCGGGCCGGGTCCGGCGACGCCGGCCGGACGACGCTCCGGATGCATGGGCACCACCACTGGAGGCAAGCCCCTTGTCGATATCGCCCAGAGTGCTGTTCTGGCTGCTCGCGGCCGTTCTGCTGGTCACCGTCTACGGCGGCGGCGCCATCGTGGGCCTGATGGTCGACCACATCTGGTTCGCGGCCATCGGGCTCCCCCAGGTGTTCAGCACCATGTTGTGGTCACGCATCGGGCTGGGGGTGGGCGCGACGCTGGTGGTGTTCCTCCTGCTGCTGCCGAACTTCCTGTTCGCGGTGCGACAGCTCGGCGATCCGCGCGGGTTCCTGCCTCCTGAGGCGCTCAGCTCGCCGCTCGGCAACCTCGCCTCCAGGCGTGGCCTGAAGTGGCTGGCTATCGTTGCCAGTGCCATTCCGGCGCTGCTGGCCGGCGTCGGGCTCGCGGCGCAGTGGGAGCAGGTGCTGCTGTTCCTGAACGCCCAGCCCTTCGGCCACGCCGACCCGATCTTCGGGCTGGATGCCGGTTTCTTCGTCTTCGACCTGCCGTTCTACGGACTGATCCGCGGCTTCCTGTGGTCCGCCGTCATCGCCGCGACGGTGGGAACGGCCGCAGCGTACTACCTGCACTACCAGGCCGAGCGCGCACGCACGAACAGCGACGAGCTGACCGCGTTGAAGAACATGCCCTCGGCCCAGCGGGTGCATCTGGCCATCCTGGCCGCGGCGCTGCTGGTGTTGCACGCCGCCGGGCTGTACCTGGATCGCTTCGCGCTGATGCACGAGCCCGGCGGGCTGTTCGCAGGTCCAGGCTACGCGGACGTGCACGGCAGGCTGCCGTTGCTCACCGTGCAGTGCGTGGTCTCGGTGCTGGCCGCAGCCGCAGTGGTCTTCGCGGTCGCCCGCAGCCACTGGCGGGTGCTGATCGCCGCGGGCGTGCTGATGGTGGCGGCAGTCCTGGGCGGCGGGCTGTATGCCCCGTTCCTGCAGCGCTTCGTGGTCACGCCCAACGAGCTCGAGCGTGAGCGCCCGTACCTGGCGTATCACATCGAGGCGACCAACTTCGCCTACGCGCTGCACCGGGTGGTCGAGCGCAACCTCGGCCAGGAAGAGCAGATCACGATGGCCGACATCGAGCGCAACAGCGAGACGATCAACAACGTACGCCTGTGGGACCACGTGCCGCTGCTCGACACGTTCGGCCAGATCCAGGAGATCCGCACCTACTACGATTTCGTCTCGGTGGACAACGACCGTTACCGCATCGAGGGCGAGCTGCGCCAGACCATGCTCTCGCCGCGTGAGCTCAACAGCGAATCGTTGCCCAGCCGTACCTGGGTGAACGAGCGCCTTACGTTCACGCACGGCTACGGCCTGACCGCGGGGCCGGTCAACCGCGTCAACGAGCAGGGCCTGCCGGTGCTCTACGTGCAGGATCTGCCGCCCAGGTCGACGGTGTCCGAGCTCGAAGTGACCCGGCCCGAGATCTACTTCGGCGAGGTCACGCGCGGCTACGTGTTCGTGAAGACCAAGCAGGAGGAGTTCAACTATCCCGAGGGCGACAAGAACATCTTCTCCACCTACGAGGGCGAGGGCGGGGTGGAGCTGGCCAGCCTGTGGCGGCGGCTGCTGCTCTCGGCGTACTCGCGCGACCTCAAGATGCTGCTGTCCGACGACTTCACGGACCAGACGCGCATCCTGCTTTACCGCAACATCGGGCAGCGCATTCGCAAGGTGGCGCCGTTCCTGACGTTCGATCGCGACCCGTACATGGTCATCGACGAGGGACGCCTGTACTGGATCCTCGATGGCTACACGCTCTCCTCCAGGTTCCCTTACGCCGAGCCCATCGGCGAGCGCGCCAACTACATGCGCAACCCGGTCAAGGCGGTGGTGGATGCGTACCACGGCACCCTACGCTTCTACCTGTCCGACCCCGAGGATCCCATCGCCCGTGCCTGGGCCAGCGTGTTCCCCGACCTGCTGCGCCCGCTCGATGAGCTCGGCCCGTCGCTGCGCGCGCACCTGCGCCATCCGGTGGACTTCTTCACCGTGCAGACCGAGATGTACGCCACGTACCACATGCGGGACGTGAACACGTTCTACAACAAGGAGGACCAGTGGTCCGTGCCGGCGGTCGGCGAGGTACGCATGGAGCCGTACTTCACGGTGATGCGCCTGCCGGGCGAGGCCAAGGCGGAGTTCATACAGATGCTGCCCTTCACGCCGCGCCTGAAGGACAACCTGGCGGCCTGGATGGTGGCGCGCAACGACGGCGAGCTTCTGGGCCAGCTGGTCGTGTACGCGTTCCCCAAGCAGCGCCTGATCTACGGCCCGACCCAGATGGTCGGCCGGATCAACCAGGACCCGGTGGTATCGCAGCAGATCACCCTGTGGGACCGGGCCGGTTCCAACGTGATCCGGGGCACATTGCTGGTGATCCCCATCGAGCAGTCGCTGATCTACATCCAGCCGCTGTACCTGCGTTCCGAGGGCGGGCGCATTCCGGAGCTCAAGCGCGTCATCGTCGGCTACGGCAACAGCATCGCGATGGGCGTCGACCTGGAGGACGCCCTCAAGCGCATCTTCGGCGCGGCCCCGGCAATGGACGTGTCGCCGGTCGGCACGCAGGCATCCCCGGCCGTGCCCGCGCCGGTAACTCCCGCTGAGGCTTCGGGTACCCCTGCCGCACGCGCCCGGCAGCACTACGACGCGCTGCGCGAGGCGGCGGCGCAGGGCGACTGGGCGCGCTTCGGGCGCGAGCTGGAGGCGCTCGGCCGCGCGCTGGAGGAAGTCGGGCAGTAGGTGACCTTTCCCCCTCCAGCCTGAGCACCTCGGATGGGAGTCCTCTACACTGCCCGAAGGGCGAGGAGGACCCGAGATGGCCAAGCGCAAGCGCCATACCGCCGAGCAGATCTCGGCGATTCTCCGACAGCAGCAGGCCGGTATGAAGGTCTCCGACATCCGTCGCAAACATGGAATCAGCGAGCAGGCCTACTTCCGCTGGAGGTCGAAATACGGCGGATGGGGGCGAGCGAGGTGAAGCGGCTCAAGGCGCTCGAGGAGGAGAATCGGCGCTTGAAGCGGATCGTCGCCGACAAGGAGCTCGACATCCAGGCACTGAAGACGATCGTCGAGGGAAAGTGCTGACGCCCCGGGAGAAGCGCCGCGCTGTCGGGGCCGTGATGAAGCGGCACGGATTGAGTACTCGGCGAGCGTGTGCGCTCGCCGGGCTGTCGGAATCGAGCTAATACGTCCGACCGCTGGAGAGCCCTTTGAACACGAAGCTGCGCCGCAGGATGCGCGAGCTTGCGAAGGAGCGGCCGGCGTTCGGCTCGCCACGTCTGACGGTTCTGCTTCGTCGGGAACTCGGGGCGGCAGATCACAAGCGAGTCGAGCGCCTGTATGCCGAGGAGGGTCTCCAGCTGCCTCGACGGCTGAAGCGGCGACGGCGTGGGGTGGCGCGCTCGACGGATCCGGATCCTGGTGGTCGTTGACGACTGCGCCCGGGAGCGCCTGGCGATGGAGGTCGATACTTCGCGGAGCGGGCAGGGAGTGACCCGCGTGCTCGATCGGTTTCGTCGAGCAGGCAAGCTTCCACAGACGCTGATCTGCGACAACGGGACTGAGCTAACCTCGCGAGCGATGCTGAAGTGGGCGGAAGCGCACGCTGTGAGGCTTCACTTCATCACGCCGGAACGACCAACGAAGAACTCATACGCCGAGTCGTTCATCGGCAAATTCCGATACGAATGCCTTCGACCGCATTGGTTCGAAGGGCTGTTCGACGCCAGGGCTCGGATCGAGGTCCGGCGGGAGGACTACAATCATGTCCGGCCACATCGATCGCTCGGCCAGCGCACCCCGGCCGAGGAATCGATGCAGCATCGAGATCGACCCGGACTCGCACAGCAGATACTCTGATTGGAGGGGGGAAAAGTCACTCGTACTCAAGCCTAATTTCGACAAAGGCAGAGCCGCTGGCAAGACTGACCGCGAGATTCATCGCTGCCTAAAGCGCTATATCGCCCGCGAGGCGTTCAGCGTCCTCGAAAGACCCCTTGACACACTTTAGGAGCGTCCTCTCAAGGTTTGGAGCCTCCAGGAATCCCGGAGCGGTTCACTGATAGCGGCTTGTCCGGGTCCTTTCCGTGGGGGCATGGTCGCAACGGGCGGACCTCAACCGGGAAGTTCGACGGAGCGGATGCGTCCTGTGTCTTTCGCGACACGCGGATTGCACAGGCGTGTCTGCGAGAGGCGAAGTCGTCGGGCGGCGATCTGCGCCACACCACTCTCGTCGATACCGACCGGCGCGAGGACGATGCCTTCGGTGTCACCGACCACCGGAAACTGACCCACTTCGGACAAAAAATTGACCCACCTTTGTTTCACTGGGGCCGACCTCGGCTGGGGGAGGCCCGATGCTGACGAAGGAAGCCATCATGAAGATCAGGATTTTGTCCCGACGGGGCATGTCGACACGCACGATCGCGAAGGAACTCGGGGTCTCGCGCAACACAGTGCGCAAATACCTGCGCGGAGAAGCGCTGGATGCTGCGCCGCAGCAGGGTCCGGACCGCCCGCGCAAGCTGGTGCCCTACGAGGGCTGGTTATGTCGGCGGGTGGCGGCCGCGGCGCCGGTGCGGTTGCAGGCGACGGTGCTGCACCGGGAGATCGCGGCAGTGGGCTACGACGATCTGCTGCGTCGGCGTGGTCCGGCGGGGTGGGTGCAGGAATTGTAGGTCGATGCTCGAGCAAGGCGACGAGCGCTTGCAGGTCGTCCGCCGCCAGCTCGACCTGGTCACGAAGCCGGCAGCTTGCCGCAGCGGGCTCGAGGATCTTCAGGGTCTTGCCGTCGGGCTGGCGCACGGTCACCGCCAGGTGCGGCTGACGAGGCCACGCGACGACGTCGAGACAGCGGCCCTGGAGCGGGTGGAACGGATGGTGGACCGTCAGCGTGGACGGCGTCGTACTCAGTGTGGTTGTCGCTCAACGTCCACCTGCACGTCCTCGCCCTCGACGGCGCTTACACCTTCGCGGGTGAACGCCCGCGCTTGCACCGCGGCCCGCCGCCCCCGGCCGAGGTGCTCGGGCGCCTCCTCGAGACGTTGATTTGGCGCATCACGCGCACGCTCGTGCGCAGCGGCGCGCGGGAGGTGGAAACGCACGACGACGGGACACAGCCCTACCTCGCGCTCGACGAAGAGGGCGAGGACGCGCTAACGCAGCTCACACGCCGATCCATCCGCTGCCGGATTGCCGTCGGACCCGTTGCGGGGCGCGAGACGCTACGCCTGCACACCCCGCGCGCCAGTCGTGAGGGGCAGGATCAGCCGAAGCCCTTCACGCCCGCCCGGGACCGCTTCTGGCGCAATGCGGCCGTGGCCTGGCCAGGGCCGACGAGCGGTGGCCAAGCCGGCCGGGTCGTTGCCCGCGAGCCGACCCGGGCGCGTGCGGCCCCTGCGGCCGCTCAGGGCGCGCGCAGCCTCACGAGCACCCCGGGCGGCGGCTTGACGGCGACCCTCGGCAGCGTGCCGGCGCGATACGGCACGTCGACGGTGCGCGACACGGGCAGCGCCTGGTCCGGCGGCGCGAGGGCCGCAGGCGCGGCGGGCGTGGCGCCCTCTGGCGGGGCCTCCAGGCGGATGACGGTGTCGTAGGGCGGATCCAGCGCCTCGGCAGGCAGGCCGTCGGCCGTGTAGGGGATGTCCATGGCGAAGACCGCGTCCGCCTCCGGCACCGCCTCCACGATGCTCCGGCGCGCGTCGTCCCCGGCCGGCGCGGACGGCGCCAGCAGCCCCACGACCACGCCCGCCGGCGGCGCGTTCGCCTCCTCCGGCAGGGCGCCGCCCCGGTACTCGAGCACCAGGTCCGCAACCGGGGCCTGCTCCGCAGCGGCCTGCGCCAGCGCCTCGCGCGCCTCCTCGCCGGCGAGACCCGGCGCGTGCTCGAGGAGGACCAGCGTGTCGGGCGGCGGGTCGAGCGCCTCGGGCGGCAGGGCACCGCCCGCGTAGGCCACCACGATGCTGGGCGTGTCGTGCCCGGCCGCGCCGGCCTGCACCATCATCCGCCGGCCCATCTCCGTCCGCGCGTCCGCCGTCGTCGTGTCCCGCCCGCCCGCCGGCGGCGCCTTCACTCGCACCACCACGCCGAGAGGCGGCGCCGCGACCTCCGCCGGCACCTGGTCCGGGGCGCCTCCCACCGTCAGCGCTCTGGGCAGGCCTGCCGCACCCTGCGCCGGCGCGAGACCGGCGTGACCGAGCGCCACGGCACACACCGTGCTGGCCAATGCGTAACCGAACGCGCGCCCCGACCGGGCGGCGCGCGAGCGCGTGTGAAGCACCCTGCCGGGCTGTCTTCCCGTGTATCGCTTCTTTTGTGTGTCCATGGCTCAGACCTGGATGGTGTAGCCGCTGATGGCGAACGCGCAGAAGCCGGTGCCGGTGCCGTTGTCGCGGATGACGCCGCCGTTGACGCTGGAGAAGCCGAGGATGCCGGCGTCGGAGTACATCCGAGACGAGATGCCACCGACGAAGGTCCGGCCGGCAAAGGGGTCGGCGCCCTGGAACTGCACCGGGACGCTGAACACGTGGCCGGTGCTCGAGCTGGGACCGGTTCGCTGGGTGACGGTCAGGTCGACTCGGACGATGTTGCCGCTGGCCGTCGCGCAGCGCACAGACACCTGCTCGATGACCAGGCGCTGGTTCTCCGCGATGGTCGCGATCGGCGAGTTGAGCACGCCGGAGAACCCGGTGGGTATGTTGATGGTGGCGCTCACCCGGAACGGCGTTCGCGCCGGGTTCTCGACGTCGCGGACGGGCGTCGAGAACTGCGCCATGGCCGGCACGGCCATCATCGCCAGCATCAGCGCAACCGCATTGACTATCACCAGACGATAGAAAGTGACCATGGGAAGCCTCCCTCTCGATTGACAGAGACGGGCGCCGGTCAACAGGCACCGGCGCTGACACGACGGCGCCGACATCGGCCCGTCAAGCGTTGGTTGCCAGTCCTCCTCGGCGGCGACGCCGCGCGCGTGGAGCGGCGCCGAGCAGCGCGAGCAGCGCGAGGGCCGTCGCCGCCAGCGTCTCGCCCGCCGGCTCGGGCACCGGCGTGACGATGACCCCGGGCACGAGCGCGAGAGCACTGTTGCCGAAGCCGACGCCGATGGCCCCGACCACGTCGAAGGCACCCGCGCCGGCGAGCGTGAAGGTGTTCAGCGTGGAGGCGAACGAGGCGTCGTTGCTCACCGCGTAGAAGACGTCACCCAGCGCGTTGTAGGCGAGCCCGCCGTTGAACGCCAGCGAGCCGTCGCCGAGGCTGAACAGCGGGGCGACCGTCGGCGTCGGCCCGAGCGTGATGGCGTTCAGCACCCGCGGCACGCCGAGGACGTCCGTCGAGATGGCGTACAGCTTGCCGTCGTCAGCGTTGTAGGTGAGGCCGCCGACGAAGCCGAATCCGATGTCGGCGACGAACTCGACGCTGGAGATGCCGCCCGCCGCGGGAACCCGGTGCAGGCTGGACGCACCGAGGAAGTTGCTCGCAACGACGTAGAACGCGTCCTCGCCCGCGTGCCAGGCGAGTCCGCCGGCGAAGCCGGCGCCGAGCGGCAGCACGCTCGC
>JBFHNV010000099.1:0-20378 GCA_041593595.1 Gammaproteobacteria bacterium | reverse complement strand
TGTACCTCAGCACCGGGCGGCCGGGCGGCGGCTCCCCCCCGCACGATCACACCACGTGGGCCATTATCGCCGGCATCGAAGGCGAGGAGGAGAACCGGCTCTACGATCGTCGAGACGACGGCTCGGCGCCGGGTCGCGCGGTGGTGCGCGAGCGCGCACGATTCGTGGTGAGGTCGGGCACGGCCATCGCCTTCATGCCGAGCGACGTTCACAGCATCCACGTCATCGGAGAGGTGCCCACCCGGAACTTCCACATGTACGGCAAGAGCATCGAGCACCTGCCCGAGCGCGTCATGTTCGACCAGTCCAGCGGCACCACCCACCGCTACCCGGCCAGCCGCGGCATTCGCCGATGAGCGCCCCGGGAGGAACCGGCCCGTTCGGCGCGCTCGCCGGGCTGAAGGTGATCGACCTCAGCCGGGTGCTCGGGGGCCCGTACTGCAGCCAGATTCTGGGCGATCACGGTGCCGAGGTGGTCAAGATCGAGCCGCCGCAGGGCGACGAGACCCGGGACTGGGGCCCGCCATTCCACGCGGGGGACGCGTCGTACTTCATCGGTGTCAACCGCAACAAGCGGGCCATGGCGCTCGACCTCGCGAATCCGAGCGGCCGCGAGGTCTTGCTACGAATGCTCGAGGGCGCAGATTTCCTGCTGGAGAACTACAAGCCGGGGACGATGGAGCGCTGGGGGCTCGGATACGACGCCGCCCTCTCACAGCGCTTTCCACGGCTCATCCACGCGCGCATCTCCGGCTTCGGCGCCACCGGGCCCTACGGTGGCTACCCAGGCTACGACGCCATCGTGCAGGCCATGGGGGGCTGGTTCAGCGTGAACGGCACGCCTGAGACCGGCCCCATGCGCCTCGGCATCGCCATGGTGGACATGGGCACGGGCCTGTACACCGCCATCGCCATCCTGATGGCGGTCATCGAGAGGGCGCGATCGGGCAAGGGCCAGTTCATCGACATGACGCTCTACGACTGCGCCGTGTCGCTGATGCACCCCCACGTGGCCAACTGGGCCCTTTCCGGCAAGGTGCCGGGCCTGACCGGCAACGCCCACCCGAACATCAGCCCCTATGACAAGTACACCACGAAGACCACCGACATCTTCGTGGGCGCCGGCAACAACCGGGCCTGGCAGCGCCTGTGCGCCGAGCTCGGACATCCGGAGCTCGCCCGCGACCCGCGCTTCGTCGAGAACCGCGACCGGGTGGTCAACCGCGAGCAGCTCACCGAGGAGATCGAGAAGCTGCTCGCGGACGTGGACGGCTACGATCTGTGCGACCGCCTGCTGCGCGCCGGACTGCCCGCCGGGCCGGTGATGGACACCCAGGAGGTCATGACCAACCCCCACACGCAGCATCGGGACATGGACTGGTCCACGGACTGGTACCGCTGCACCGGCACGCCCATCAAGTTCTCCCGCACTCCGGGCGGCCTGAGGCACCCCCCGCCCCAGTTCGCCGCCGACACGGACGCCATCCTGTCCGAGCACGGCTTCGGCGACGAGGAGGTGGAGGCCCTGTTCGAGATGGGGGTCATCCCACACGAGCGCAGGAAGTGAATCCGAGGGGATTCAAGGGTGTGGAGCTCAAGGGGGCCCGATCGACCTGAGATTCGACCGGCTGGGAAGGACCCGTCGATCCATTGAATCCCCTCGCCCTCCCCGACCACCACCGTGCGGAGCTGTTCCAGGGCCTCGGCCGTGCGCTGTCGGCTGGACTGAACGCGGCGCAGGCGCTCGATGCGCTCGCGGGGATCTGCGACGGTGCTCTGGACCGTCCGCTGGCGCTCGCTGCCAACGCGGTGCGCAAGGGCACGGCGGCGAGCGTGGCCCTGGACCGCCAGGGGCTGGTGGGCGAGGCGGACTACGCGCTGCTCTCCGTCGCCGAGGACACGGGCACCCTGGACCGGGTGTGCCTGCGCCTTGCGGAGCGCTACAGCCGCGCTCACGTGCGCTGGCGCCAGCTCAAGGGCCGGCTGATGCTGCCGGCGGCGGTGCTGGTGATCGGGATCCTGGTCCTGCCCCTGCCGGCGGTGGCGGGGGGTCGCCTCAGCGTGGGCGGCTACGTGCTGCGCGCCGGGGCCATGCTGGCGCTGGTGGCGATGATCGCGAAGCTCGCGGCAATGACCGTGCGCCACTGGCGCGCCCACGGCACCCCGGGCTGGCTCACCTACGTGGCGCGCCGCATGCCGGGCGTGGCGCGCATGTCGGTGCTGCACCAGCGCGCGGATCTGTGCGAGCGCCTGGCGCTCTCGCTGACCTGCGGCATGCCCGCCGGCGACGCGCTGGCGGCGCTGCGCGGGGCAGAGCGCAACGGCGTGCGCCGTGCCGTGCTGGTGGAGGCCCACGCGGCCCTGGGTGGCGGCACCGGGGTGGCCGACGCGCTGGAGCGCGCGGCGCTGCTGGACCCGTCCGGATATGCCATCGTGTCTGCCGGCGAGGGGGCCGGGCGGCTGGAGGAGTCGCTGGCGCGCTTCGCCGGAGCCTGCCACGACGCCCTGGACGACGGCTACGAGCTGCTGGCCCGCTGGTTGCCGGTGGGGGTCTATCTGCTGGTGGCGGGCTTCGTGGCGGCCGGGATCCTGGGTTAGCAGGGGCCGGCCGGGACGCGGCCCTTGCCGGATCCGCCCCGTTGACGGGACAACGCTCGACTATTCAATAACTTACGATCCACGCCTTACTGTTTCTCGCTGTCCCGAGTCACGCCAGGGAGACAGCACCGGCATGTGTGGATTCGCAGGAGAGCTCCGTTTCGACGGTCGCAGCCCGGACCTGGGCCGGGTGCAGGCCATGACCCGCAGCATGCAGGCGCGCGGGCCCGACGCCTTCGGCGTCTACGCCCAGAACGCGCTCGCGGTGGGCCACCAGCGCCTCAAGATCATGGACACCAGCGATCGCTCGGCCCAGCCCATGGTGGACGCGGAGCTGGGGCTCGGCGTGGTGTTCAATGGCGCCATCTACAACCACCCGGAGCTGCGCCGCGAGCTCGAGGGCAAGGGCTACCGCTTCCAGTCCCACGGTGACACGGAGGTGCTGCTCAAGGCCTTCCACCACTGGGGCGCGGCCTGCGTGGAGCGCTTCAACGGCATGTTCGCCTTCGCCGTGTGGGAGCGCGACAGCGCCCGGGTGACGCTCGCGCGCGACCGGCTCGGCATCAAGCCCCTCTATCACGCCACCGTGGACGGCGCGATCCGCTTCGCCTCCACCCTGCCGGCGCTGCTGGCGGGTGGCGACGTGGACACCGCCATCGACCCGGCGGCACTGCACCACTACATGAGCTTCCACGCGGTAGTGCCCGCGCCGATGACCCTGCTCGCGGGCGTGCGGAAGCTGGCGCCGGGACACGTCATGACCGTCGAGCCCGACGGGTCCACCGCCGTTCGCCGCTACTGGGAGGCGCGCTTCGAGCGCGCGCCCGGCGACGAGAAGGTGAGCGGCGAGGAGTGGCGCGAGCGGGTGCGCGACGCGCTGTCGCAGGCGGTGAAGCGCCGGCTGGTGGCGGACGTGCCGGTAGGCGTGCTGCTGTCCGGCGGCCTGGACTCGAGCCTCATCGTCGGGCTGCTGGCCGAGCACGGCCAGCAGGGCCTCAACACCTACTCCATCGGCTTCGAGACCGTGGGCGAGGAGGAGGGCGACGAGTTCCGCTACTCCGACGTGGTGGCCCGCCACTTCGACACCCGCCATCACCAGATCCGCGTCGCCACCAGCAACGAGCACCTCATCGCCGCGGTGCGCGACGCCATCGGCGCCATGTCCGAGCCCATGGTGAGCCACGACGCCGTGGGCTTCTACCTGCTGTCCGAGCGCGTGTCGAAGGACATCAAGGTGGTGCAGAGCGGCCAGGGCGCCGACGAGGTGTTCGCCGGCTACCACTGGTACCCGCCGATGCTGGACAGCGCCGCACCGGTGGACGACTACGCGCGGGTGTTCTTCGATCGCGACCACGCGGAGCTCTGCGACGCCGTCGAAGCCGCGCATGTCAACGGCGACTACAGCCGCGCCTTCGTCGCGGAGCACTTCGCGCGCCCCGGCGCCGCCACCGCCGCGGACCGGGCGCTGCGCCTGGACACCACCGTGATGCTGGTGGACGACCCGGTGAAGCGGGTGGACAACATGACCATGGCCTTCGGCCTCGAGGCACGGGTGCCGTTCCTGGACCACGAGCTGGTGGAGCTGGCGGCACGCATCCCGCCGCAGCACAAGATCAAGGGTGACGGCAAGCACGTGCTCAAGGAGGCCGCGCGCAGCGTCATCCCGAACGAGGTCATCGACCGCCCGAAGGGCTACTTCCCGGTGCCGGCGCTCAAGTACATCCGCGGTCCCGTGCTCGAGTTCGTGCGCGACGTGCTCAACGCGCCGGCGGCGCTCGAGCGCGGCCTGTTCCGCCGCGGCTACGTGGAGAAGCTGCTGCAGGACCCGGAGGCGCACATCACGCCGCTCGGCGGCTCCAAGCTGTGGCAGGTGGCCGCCCTGGAGGCGTGGCTGCAGGCCCAGGGTATCGGCGCAGGCAGCGCCTGACGTTGACCCCCACCGCACCCCACCGGAAACGCGCGCCATGAGCAAGGAACCCCGCAGCAGGCACCGCTTCGAGCGCATCAACCAGCCGTCGCTGCGCAACTGGGGTGAACGTCGTATGGATCCCGATGGCGAGGAGACCGGCACCGACGCGGTGCTGGACTGCGGCTGGGGCCGCCTCATCTTCGCCCACACCTTCGCGGATCCGAAGCGGGTGGCCGAGGAGCTGTGCCGGGAGCGCGACGGCGAGCGCGACATCGCGCTGTACCTGCGCGATCCCCACGTGGTGCTGGCGCATGCGCCCCAGGAGCTGTTCCTGGACCCCTCCCACACCTTCCGCCTGTGGCTCAACGAGTACCGCTCGCCCCGCGAGGAGCCGCGCGGCTTCAGCATCCGCCGGCTGCGCACCCGGGAGCAGGCCCGTGCCGTGAACCGCATCTACGCCCAGCGCGCCATGGCGCCGCTGGACGCGGAGTTCGTGTGGGAGCAGCGAGCCAGCGCCGCCATCACCTACCTGGTGGCGGAGGACACGCAGACCGGCGACGTCATCGGCACCGCCACCGGCGTCGACCACAGGAACGCCTTCGGGGATCCGGAGAACGGCTCGAGCCTGTGGTGCCTGGCGGTGGACGCGCGCACCACCCACACCGGGGTGGGCCTCGCCCTGGTCAACCACCTGGCCGGCCACTTCCAGGCCCGCGGCCGGGCGTTCTTGGATCTCTCGGTGATCCACGACAACGAGGCCGCCATCGCGCTCTACGAGCGCATCGGCTTCCGCCGCGTGCCGGTGTTCTGCCTCAAGCGCAAGAACTCGGTGAACGAGCCGCTGTTCATGGGCCCGGGACCGGAGGAGGATCTCAACCCCTACGCCACCATCATCGTGGACGAGGCGCGCCGGCGCGGCATCGCGGTGGACGTCATCGACGCCAGGGGCGGCTACTTCGCGCTCACCCACGGCGGGCGCTCGATCGTGTGCCGCGAGTCACTGAGCGAGCTCACCAGCGCCATCGCCATGAGCCGCTGCGACGACAAGCAGGTGACCCGCCGCGTGCTGGCGCGCGCCGGCTTGTCCGTGCCGGCCCAGCGCGGCGCCGACGGCGGCGACGGGGACCTCGAGTTCCTGCGCGAGCACGCCGCGGTGGTGGTGAAGCCGGCCCGGGGCGAGCAGGGCCGCGGGATCAGCGTGAACGTGACCAGCGAGGAAGGCCTGCGCGCCGCCGTCGAGTCCGCCCGTGCCGAGCACCCGGAGGTGATCCTGGAGCGCTACCACGCGGGCGAGGATCTGCGCGTCATCGTCATCGGCGACGAGGTGGTGGCGGCGGCGATCAGGCGCCCGCCGGAGGTGTGCGGCAACGCACGGCACACGGTGCGGGAGCTCATCGAGCGCCAGAGCCGGCGCCGCCAGGAGGCCACCGGCGGCGAGAGCCGCATCCCGCTGGACGACGAGACCGAGCGCTGCGTGCGCGAGTCCGGCCATGGCATGGACGACGTGCTGCCCGAGGGCGAGCGGCTCACGGTGCGCAAGGCCGCCAACCTGCACACCGGGGGCACCATCCACGACGTCACCGGCGAGCTGTCGTCGCGCCTGGTGGAGGCCTCCCTGCGCGCGGCGCGGGCGCTGGACATCCCGGTGGTGGGCCTCGACCTGATCGTGCCCGAGGCGGGCAGCGACGAGTACGTGATCATCGAGGCCAACGAGCGCCCGGGGCTCGCGAACCACGAGCCGCAGCCCACCGCCGAGCGCTTCATCGACCTGCTGTTCCCCATGACCGCCACCCGCCGCGCGCAGCGAGCCGAGACACGCGAAGAAGGAACGACACCATGAGACCGCTCACCATCGACATGAACTACCTGTGCCGGGTCCTGCAGGAGATGCTCGAGATCCCGAGCCCCAGCGGGTTCACCGACCAGATCGTGCACTGGACCGGCGAGGCGTTGACGGAGCTCGGCATCCACTTCGAGCTGACCCGACGCGGCGCCATCCGCGCCGACCTGCCCGGCAAGGTGTCGAGCCCGGATCGTGCCATCGTGGGCCACGTGGACACCCTCGGGGCGATGGTCAAGTCGCTGAAGGACAACGGCCGCCTGGAGCTGGTGCCCATCGGCACCTGGTCCAGCCGCTTCGCCGAAGGCGCCCGCGTGACGCTGTTCACCGACGAGCACGCCTACCGGGGCACCATCCTGCCGCTGAAGGCATCGGGCCACACCTACAACGAGGAGGTGGACCAGCAGCCGGTGAGCTGGCTGCAGGTGGAGCTGCGCATCGACGAGCTGGTGAGCGGGCGCGAGGATCTCGAGAATCTCGGCATCCACGTGGGCGACTACGTGGCGGTGGACACCCGCGCCGAGTTCACCGCCTCGGGCTTCGTCGTTTCGCGCCACCTGGACAACAAGGCCGGCGTGGCCGCCATGCTGGCCGCGGCCCGGGCGCTGGTGGAGGCAGGCGAGACGCTGCCGGTGGACTGCCACATGCTGTTCACCATCACCGAGGAGGTGGGCAGCGGCGCATCGGCGGTGCTGCACAAGGACGTGGCGGAGCTGTTGAGCGTGGACAACGCCACGGTGGCGCCCGGGCAGAACTCCTTCGAGCGTGGCATCACCGTGGCCATGAAGGACTCGAGCGGCCCCTTCGACTATCACCTCACCCACAAGATCCTGAAGCTGTGCCGCGACCACGGGCTGCCCCACCGGCGCGACGTGTTCCGCTACTACTACTGCGACGCCACGTCGGCCATCGAGGCCGGCAACGACATCCGCACCGCGCTGGTGTGCTTCGGACTGGACGCCTCCCACGGCCACGAGCGGGTGCACCTGGACTCGCTGCGCCACCTGGCCGAGCTGATCACGGTGTACGCGCGCAGCGAGCCCACCTTCACCCGCGACGCGAAGCCGCTCGGGGAGCTGGAGGGATTTCCCACGCAGATCTCCGATCGCATGCTGGATGAGCTGACTCCGGACACGCACACGGTCACCAGCCTGGAAGGGGCCACGGAGCACCACGACTGAGGGCGCGCGGCCTGGTCACGAGACGCGCACACAGCGGCTGACGCCACCCGAGCCTGGCGTGTGACTCGATCACGTGCTCGCGCAGGGCCCGTACAACCGCACCACCGTGCCGCAGGTGCGACGCGACGTGGCGCCGTCACCGCCGCGGGTGTCGGGCTCAGCCGGCGTTCCGTTCCGGCCAGCGGCCGCCGGACAGCGCGGCACGGTGCCCGGCCGCGAGGTGCCAGACCGCGGCCTGCAAGGTGGAGACGCGGTGGGTGGCGAGGCGGGGCGCCGCGCGGCGCGGGCGTGCAGGCGCACCACGGCTCGCCCGCCGGGCACCTGCCGGAAGCGCCCGCAGCGCCCGCAGCGCTCGTGCCACCCAGGTCGCGAACGCGCGGGCGCGCAGGCGGTGCGCCCGGGCGATGGCGCGGTCGATCCCTCGCGGCGACAGCGCCGCGCCCACATCGCTTTCATGATCGTTCATGTGCGTGTCCTCGTCGGGGTCCGGTCCGCGGGGCACGCCCGCGGCGGACTTCCGGGTCAGCGGGTCAGCAGCCCACGCACGGCGGCGTGGATCTGGCCCCGGTGCAGACCGATGTCGGCCAGCTCCCGGTCGGTCATGGCCTGGAGCTGGCGGATGGCGAGGCGCTCGGAGCGCCGGCGCCCGGCGGTGCGCAACAGGCGCAGGGCCAGGGCGGACAGGCCGGTGCCGAACGGACGGGTGAGGGTCAGCGTGCTCATGGTCGGGCTCCTTGCGGTTGCGGGGGAGGCCCTCTGCCTCCCGTACGCCGTGCATCCTCGAGGAGCACCGTGGAAAGAGGCGTGGTAACGACCGTGTGAATCCCGACGGCTCCGGCGGGCCAGAACGCACGCCCTCATGGGTCCAGGTCTACGGGCTTCCGGCATGAACACCGGCCAGGGACGAGCAGCATCCCCCGACACACGCATCCGTGTCCGGACCAGGCCGGTCCGGTGCGGGTCGCGGGGACCGTCGGGCGCTTCGGATGCGGCCGTCGCACGTACGGGGACGTGTTCACGGCGTGTCCCCGCGGCTCGTATCGGGCCGGCCGCCCCTGGGGATGGCGTCAACCGATCACGAATGCCGACACACGGGCCGGTTCTCACGGCGTGCCACGGGCCGCTCGCAGTAGACCGGCCCGGCGTGGACGTCGCGGACGGCTGCCCATATCGACGAGAGCCTGGCTCTTCACCGCGAAGGTGAAGAAATCGGTATACCGTCCCCGTGTCTGGGGTCGCCTTCGAGCACGAGCTTCCCGGTGACCTCCACCGGCCCGGACTGCGCGCCACCGCCCAGACCGCCGGCGAAGTTGATGGTGGCCGCCATGCGGTCGGCGCCGCCGATCAGGATCAACCCCGTCATCACGATGTCGAGATACTCGGGCATGTGGGCGAACCCGAGCGCCTCGAAGATGCGCACGTGCCCGAACATCGCCAGGACGACGATCGCGAGCACGCCGGCGAGCGTGAAGTACACGAGCTTGTAGCGCTTGGCGCCCCTGGCAGGGGCGTCAGATGATGGCGCAGGAAATCGCGCCTCCCAGGCGCGGACGAATGACAGCAGAAACAGCATGCCCGTCACGATGCGGTCGATGCCGAATGACAGGATGATGATTACAGCGATCGCGCTGATGCCATCGAGGATCATGGTGTACACCTCTCAAGCGGGTTGGAGTGAGACATTGTCGAGACCGCCAGACGCCCCGCCGCTGCAGCGCTCGCCGCGGATGCGCAGCTCCCGCAGCGACCCGAGCGCCTGTAGCAGGTCCTCGCGCACGGCCGGACGTCGCGATGGCAGCACGACCCACGGCGCCGACTCGTCGAGGGGGATTGCGTAGCGAGACCAGTGGCCGGCGCGCACCGGCTCGACGCTGAGCGCGATCGTCAGACCGCGAGCCTGCAGGACCACGTCGTCCGCCGCGAAGGCGAGTCCCGGGCAGTCGTGCTCGAGGTCGAAGCTGAGCACGTTGCCGTGCGCGCGCAGGCTCAGGCGCCGGACCAGCGATTCGGGGGCCCGCCACATCCACGGATCGCTCTGCGCGATCGAGACGTCGATGGATCCGATGATCGCCTCGCGCAGCTCCGAGGTCTGATTCACGGTGAACACGCGCCCGCCGGTTCCACCGGTGATGGACCGTGCACTCGTCAACGTCTGCGCGTTGCGCCCGACCACGATCGAGTGGACGCGCAGACCCGGGACCTGCTTCACGGAAGCCAAGATGCTGTTGACGTCGCGGCCCATGACGTCGGGGCTCTTTGCCGGGGCATCCGTGATCACCACGATCGCCCGTGCCCCGGACGAACCGGCGCGCCACGCCATGCGCGTGGCTTCTTCGATCGCCGCAAGCTGATCTTCCGCGAAGCTTTCGCCACCGCCGGCCGCCTGCCAGCTCTTCAGGTCACTCAAACGCGCATCGACGTCCGCGCTCAGCGCGTACGTCTCGATCGCAACCTCGGCGGGGTCTGCCTCGATGTCCTTGAAGCTCACCAGCCCTAGGCGCAGGTCCCGGCTTCGCTGACGGAGCTCGGAGACGAGGCTCAGCGTCGCATCCCGTACCTCGGCGATCGCACGGCCCATCGAGCCTGATGTGTCGAAGGCGATGACGAGGTCGAGCGGGACCCGCGTCTCGGCCGCGACCGACGCGCCGGGCGTGTAGTGCAGGCTGCCCGCCGCAACGGGCGACCAGTCTGTCCCACGCACACCGAGGATGCGACCGCCGACGACGGTCCAGCCGCTCCTGCCGTTCTCGAACGCGTCTGTGCCCGCCGGCGGCGGGTGTGCTGCCAGGTACAGGCACGCAGCGATGAGCGCAATGAGCGCCACGCGGCGGCCCCCCGTGCGGCTCGAGCGACGGACTCGGAAGCTGACGTGCGACATCCGAAGTGCCCAGGTTGCAGCGACCCTTCGGAATGTTGACCGATCGGCGGGTGAGGCAAGGTGCGGAAACACACGAAATCCGCAGCATCAGCCCGGGTGCGGGCACGACGGCCTGGAGGAATGCGCCGGATCTCACCCACCGGTCACACGCTCGATGTCGTCGTTCACAGTAGACTGGCCCGGCGCGGATGTCGGGCTCGTCCGGATCGTCTGCGCCGCTCCAACGGGCCGGCGGCCGGTGTGCCGCAGCCCCGCGGGCGGTCGGTTCGATCCCTTCTCGGGTCCGGGCAACCGGGAAGCCGCACGGGAATCGTCCCGGGCGCTTCCCGCGCGCGTGCAACCCATCACGGGAGGACGCGACATGAGACGTAGCATTCTTTACGGCATGCTCTGGGCGCTGGCGGCGCCCCTGATCGGATCGGGCGTGTGGCAGGACGCACAGGCGAGGGATGGCGCGCCGTTCTCGGACCGCAGCCTGCGAGGCCCCTACGGCTTCTCCTTCCAGGGCTTCGTCCTCGACCCGGCAGGACCGGTGCCGGCGGCGGCGGTGGGCCGGCTCCGGGCCGACGGCGCGGGCACGTTCCCGAGGCTCGATCGGACCCTGAGCGTCGGCGGCGCGGTGGGGACGCAGCGCTTCCTGGACGGCCAGTACCGGGTGAACCCGGACGGGACCGGCTTCGCGTGCTTCTGCGGCGATGCGCCGCAACCGCTGCCGGGCATCCCGGCGCTCCCCTTCGGCCCGACCTTCGAGACCTTCTCGTTCGTCATCACCGACCGGCGCGGCGCCGAGGCCGAGTTCCTGGGGACCAGCCTGCGCTTCATCACCGGGACGTGCCCGCTGGACCTGGGGATCAGCTGCCCCCCGGGCGCCGGGGATCAGGGCATCCTGGACGCGAACCTGGCCCCGGCCGCGCTGTCCCTGGGGCTCGTGCAGGGCACGGCGCAAAGCCAGTCCGGACGACCCGGGCACGGCGGGGACGACGACTGACGGCCGGAGCACACGACGATCGCGGCTGCAGGCGCATGCCGGGCCGCGTACCCGAGAGGAGTTTCCCCATGGACAACGACATCGTCGACACCGTCCGCTCGCAGAGCAGCGGGACGGTGGGGCGGGCCGTCAGCCACGCGCGCGGGCAGGCGCTGGTGCTCGACTCGTCCCACCATCCCAAGGACGACGCGTTCACCAACAGCGAAGCGTTTCTGGGCGCCATCTCCTCGTGCGGCGTCACCCTGATCGAGGGCTACGCCGAGAGCGAGGGCATCCCGGTGCAGCGCACCGCCGTGGAGATCGAAGGGACCCGCCCCGCCGCGGATCCCGCGCGATTCGAGCGCATCGCCATGCGCTTCCGGTTCGCGGGCGTGAGCCGCGAGCAGGCCGAGCACCTGGTCGGGATCTGGCGCGAGCGCTGACCCCTCTACCGCACGGTCGCGGTCGCGACCGACGTGGAGATCCAGGTGGGGCTGCTCTGAAGCCCGGCTGCGACGCCCCGGCGGCAGCGGTCGCCGGGGCCTGCGGGTGATCGTGGTTACCATCCGCCCTGACATACGGGGCCGCTTCGTTTCCGACCATGCGCTACCGCCTGGGGCTGCCGGCCTGGGGCTTCCCCGGCTGGAAGGACCGCTACTTCAGTGCCGCACCTTCCCGGCTCGCGAGCTATGCCGGCGTGTTCAACACCGTCGAGGGCAACACCACCTTCTACGCGATCCCCGACGATCGCTCGGTGAAACGATGGCGCGCCGCCGTCGAGGACGCGGACTTCCGCTTCTGCTTCAAGCTGCCGCGCACGGTGACCCACGAGCGCACGCCGTCGCGGGCCGATCTGGCCGGCTTCTTCAAGGCCATGGAGCCGCTCGGCGATCGCCTCGGGCCGTTCCTGGTGCAGTTTCCGGCGACGGTGGGCCCGCACGATACGGCCTGGCTCGCATCGCTGCTCGAGCGGCTGCCGGCGGAGTACCGTTACGCCGTCGAGGTCCGGCATCCCGGCTTCTTCACCGAGCCTGGCCGCCTCGAGCCGCTGCTCCGGCGGTTGTCGATGGGGCGTGTCGCCCTCGATTCGCGGCCGCTGTACCAGGGAGACCGGTCGCACCCCGAGGTGCGCGACGCGCTGCACGAGAAGCCGGATCTGCCGGTGCTGACCGAGGCGTGCAGCGGCATCGCGTTCGTGCGCCTCGTGCTGCATCCCGAGTCCCGGTACAACGCACGCTGCCTGGAGGAGTGGGTGTCACACACGGCACGCCACCTGTCCGCGGGGCACGACGTGTTCATGATGATCCACTGCCCGAACAACCTGCACTGCCCGGGGTACGCGCGCGAGTTTCACGACCGGCTGCGCGCTCGCAGCGACATGGCGGGCCTGCTGCCCGCGCTGGCGCCGTTTCCCGTGCCGCAGCAGCGCAAGCTCCTCTGATCGGCCCCGCGATGGACGGCGGCGCGCGAAGGGTCGCTCGCGACCGCTTCAGCCCCGCGCCGCGCGCACCAGCGCCCGCGCCCGCCGCGGGTCGATCCCGGCCCCGGCCACGCCGCCGTGCATGACCGAGGACCCGATGATCGCACCGTCGGCGACGGCGAGCGTCTCGCGCACGGTCTCCGCGCCGACGCCGGACGCCACCAGCACCGGCGCCCCGGGCACGGCGCCGCGCACCTGCTCAACGTGCTCGAGGCTCGCCGCCACGCCGGTGCCCGCCCCCGTGACCAGCAGCGCGTCGGCGAGCCCGCGGTGCCAGGTGTCGGCGGCGGCGGGGGCGAGCTCCGAGCCGGGCGGCGGGACGGCGTGCTTCACGTGCACGTCGGCGAGGACCGCGATGTCGGCGCCGAGCGCCGCCCGCAGGCGCAGCGTGTCCGCCGCGCGTCCCTCGATCAGACCCTGGTCTGTCCACATGGCGCCCGTGTGCACGTTGACCCGCACGAACAGTGCACCGGTCGCGGCCGCGATCCCGATGGCCGCGAGCGCGTCGTTGCGCAGCACGTTGACCCCCACCGGCACCGGGACCGCGGCACGCACGGCGATCACCGCCGCCGTGAGCGCGGCGACGGTCACCGCCGGCACGTCCCCGCGATGGAACGGCACGTCGGCATAGTTCTCCACCACCAGCGCGTCGAAGCCGGCCTCCACCAGCGCGCCGGCGTCGGCGACCGCCCGGTCCAGCACCCGGCGCATGGAGCCGTCCCAGCCCGGCGCGCCCGGCAGGGGCAGCAGGTGGACCATGCCCACCAGCGGGCGCAGGTTCGGCCACATCCGGCACCAGGCACGATCGGTCATGGAGGTCGCCTCCCGGTTGTCGCGCCCTCGGTCGCCCGGACGCTGCAGGGCAGGCGCCCAGGCTAGCCCGCATGTCTCACCGATTGCACGCGGTCTCGCCTCGAGCGCGACGACGAATGCGTCGGTTCCGAAGCGACGACGCCGCCAGCGGGAACGGCCGTGGGCTTCTGCTCGGGCAGCAACTGACCTGGACTCGGACCCGGCGCCTGTCCTCGTCGCTGCCCGCACCGATAGCGAGGCAGAAGCGGTACGTTTACTTCCCCGACTCCGGCGTCTACCTTGAGGCGAGGCTGGCGGCGGAGCGTTCCGGATGGTGAGTGCGGGCGAGACCTTCATCATCTCGCGCTCCCTGTGGCGGAGCCCCGGCCTCAGCGCCCATCAGCTCCGGTCCGTCACGGACGGCACGCCGCTGCTGCGGCTGCAGTCGGAGCTGCCACGGGCGCAAGGCGATCCGGTCGCCCGGCTCCACCGCGTGCATGCGCTCATCGACGCACCCGGGCTGCTTCTCGAGCCGGCCGCGATCGCCGGCGACGATGCGCCGGCCGGCGCCTTCCGCTGGGACAGCGCCCGCCCGCTGACCGAGGTGCTTCGCGAGGGCGAGCTCGACCTGGAGTCGGCACTCTCGCTCGCCCACCAGTGCGCGCTCCTGCTCGAAGGGGTGCATCGCCGCGACGGCGTGCACGGCGCCCTCAGCATCGAGAGCATTCTCTGGTCGACGGAGGAGCGGCGCCTGCGGCTCGCGGACCTGGCTTTCGTGAGCCTGCCGGAGCTGCCCGATCTGCCCCACCCCGGACGCGGCAGCCGTGCGGTGCTCCAGTGCCAGGCGCCGGAGGCGACCGAGCCGGCCGCGCTCGCGGGGCCGACGGTGGAAGGCGACCTGTACTCCCTCGGCGCCATCCTCTACCGGCTCACCGCGCTGCGGATGCCCTTCGACCACGAGACGGCGACGGGCCTCGCTCACCTGCACGTGAAGGAACGGCCGGAAGATCCGAGGGCCGTGCACCCCGCCATTCCGCCGCCCGTGGCCACCCTCACCCTGCGGCTGCTGGAGAAGGTCCCCGACCGGCGTTATCGCAGCGCCCAGGCCGTCGCCGGCGATCTGGCGGCCTGCCTCGAGGCCCTGGGTCGCGGACACCTTGGCGCGGATCTGGCGCTGTCGAGTCACGAGCCGCCGTCACGCTTCCGGCTTCCGGCCGAGCTGTTCGGGCGGGAGGCCGAAACCGCCCGGTTGCGCGAGGCCTACGAGGCGCGCAAGTCGGGGGGACGCGGTCTCGTGCTGGTCAACGGCCTGCCCGGCGTCGGCAAGACGGCGCTGGTCGACACGTTGCGCCGCCAGGCGGCCCTGGACGGCGCCGTGTTCACGGGCGGGAAGTTTCCGCGGCAGCAGTCGCAGCAGCCCTTCGTCGCGGTGGCAGCCGCGCTGCACGGCATCGTCCACCACCTGCTCACGCGGCCGCACGCGGAGCTCGAGAGCTACCGCGAGTGGCTTCGCGACCAGCTCGGCTCCCGGCTCGGCCTCATCGCCGACCTGGTCCCGGAGGTCGACCTGGTGGCCGGTGACGCACTCGCCCGCCCCGAGCCGCCGCCCGGCGCGGAACAGGACTGGCTGGTGGACGCCTGTCGCCGCTTCATCCGACCGCTGGCGAAGCGCGGCGCGCCACTCGTGATGTTCATCGACGACGTTCACTGGATGGACGACGCGTCGCGGGAGCTGCTCGAGGCGCTCCTCGCCGACGAGCGTCTCCAGGGCTTCCTCCTGGTGCTCGCCTTCCGCAGCCGCGAGGCGAAGGAGAGCGCCACGCTCGAGAAGCTGCTCGCGTCCGGGCACGCTGCCGACGCCGTACGCATCGACCTGGGACCCCTCGTGTACGCCGACGTGGAGGCGTTCCTCGAGGCGACGTTCGTGACCACGAGTCCCCCGATCGCCGAGCTCGCCGAGGCGCTCATGCGCCCGAGCAGCGGCAACCCGTTCTACCTGCGCCGGCTGCTCGAGACGCTGCACCGCGACGGCACCCTGTTCTACGAGCCCGAGCAGGCACACTGGGCGTGGGACGCTGCCGCGGTCGCGGCGCTGGACCTGGGGGAGGACGCGGTGGATCTCGTGCTGCTCGCGCTTCAGGGCTACGAGGACACCACGCGCACCCTGCTGCACCTGCTCGCGTGCATGGACGGCGGACAGTCCCTCGGCACCCTCTCGGAGGTCGCGTCGCTGACCACCGAGGAGTGCGCCCGCCACCTGACCGACCCGCTACGCATGGGCATCCTGGTGCGTACCACGGTCGCCGGCGGCGATGCGGTGTACGCCTTCGCGCACGACCGCATCGAGCAGGCCGCGTACGGGCTGCTGAGCGACGAGGATCAGCCGGAGCGTCACCTGCAGGTTGCGCTCGCCCTGATGCGGCAGGAGCCGCCGAGCCCGAGCGCCGTGTTCCGGATCGCGACCCAGCTCGAGCGCGCCGGCGCCGCCGCCCTCCGCGAGCTGGGACCCCGCGCGGTCGGCCTGCGCTTCGTGGACGCGGCCGAGGCCGCGCTCCACAACGCCGCCTACGACGCGGCGAGAGCGTACCTGCAGGCGGCGCTCGCGTACCTGCCCGAGTCCGACTGGAACGCGGACTACGCCACAACCTTGCGGTCGAAGCGCCTTCACGCCGAGCTCCTCTACCAGGCGCAGGCGTTCGAGGAATCGCGGGAGACATTGAACGAGGCCATCGAGAACTGCGCGGATCCGCTCCAGAAGGCGGATCTCTACGCGCTGCTCATCGTTCAGGCGACGGTGAAAGGCGACCATGCGGGCGCCATTCGTGACGGCCGGGCCGCACTGCGGGAGCTGGGCTTCGAGCTGCCCCCTTCCGACATCAGCCGCGAGGAGGTGGAGGGCGCCATCGACGGCCTGTTCCATCGCGCCGTCGTGGAATGCGGCCGGCTGCTGGAGCGTG
Organism: Gammaproteobacteria bacterium; assembly: GCA_041593595.1. Classification (GTDB taxonomy): domain Bacteria; phylum Pseudomonadota; class Gammaproteobacteria; order HK1; family HK1; genus JBFHNV01. The sequence goes on along the minus strand of JBFHNV010000099.1, from coordinate 3,776 downwards.
AAGTCTGCGATGACGCGATGACCATCAAGGCGATGGACGTCCTGATGGTGCTGCTGCCACCCACCTTCTTCTACCGCCCGCACCTCAATAACTACGTCGCCGTGATGATGACGGAGCTGACGCTCGACCACGGCGTCTGCCCCGCCTCCCCCAAGGGCCTCGTCAACTACGGCACCGCGACCGTCGAGCGCGGGCGGTATGCCGCGGGCGTGCGCTTCGGGGAGATCGCCATCGAGCTCGCCGAGAAGCACGGGTACCGGCACGCCCTGCCGCGCGTGCTCTACACGTTCGCCGGTGGCCTGAATCACTGGACCAACCCTCTCCAGGACACGCCGGGGTACGTGGACCAGGGCCGCCGGTTGTGCACGGAGCTCGGCGAGCGGGACTACGAGGGCTACCTGCTGACCCTGGGACGATGCCAGAACGAGATCTTCCTGGGGCAGCCGATCGGCCCCTTCAGGGAGCAGGTGCGTGACATCCTGAAGCTCGTCACGGAGGTCAGGAACGAGCTCGGCAAGGGTCTCGCGATTGCCACCGACATGTGCCTCGCCCATCTCCTCGGCGAGACGCCGGGCCCGGAGTCGTTCGACACCGAGGATTCCACCGAGGAGGCGTTGCTCGCGGCCACGCGCAGGCACGACACGCGGCTGGTGGACTGCTTCTTCTTCACACTGAAGGCACAGAACCTCTACCTGATCGACCGCCACGAGGCCGCTGCGGAATGTGTCGCCACCGCGCTGCGGCACGCGAACCGGCTCGCCGCACCAATCGGGCTCGCGGTCCTGCCGGTCCTGGACGCACTGATCGCCGTCGAGCGGGCGCTCCAGGAAGAGCCGGCCGTGACACACGGCGAGGCGCGGCGCGTGCTGGACGACGCGCTCTCGCGCATGGCCGTGTGGTCGCAGGAGTGCCCGCACAACTTCGGCCATCTCCACGCGCTCCTGGAGGGCGCCGCCGCGCGCCTCATGGGCCACCTGCGCGACGCGAGGCGCCACTTCGGGCGCGCCGCGGCCGCTGCCTCGCGGGCGGGGTTCCCGCAGTTCGAAGGCATCGCGCACCGCAACCTGGCCCGGATCTGGCAGACGCCGGACGCCGAGGACAACGGGTTCTATTGCCGGTTCCACCTGGGCGAGGCGAGACGCTGCTTCGATGCCTGGGGCGCGAGCCGGGTGGTCGCCCACGTGGCGCTGCTCGAGGAACGGCTACGGGAGGAGGAGCCGGACACCGCCACCGCACCGGACGTGGCGCGGCGCGACGCCCCGCGCGGCGACGGGAGCATGACGCTCCCCGATGCCCTCTCCCTGCTGCGACGCATGACGGAGATCATCGCGAAGGAAGGACGACGCCAGGCCTTGAGCCGCGGCGCCGCCGAGCTGCTGGCCGAGGCGGGCGGCGGGAGCCGCGCCATGCTGCTGGTGCGCGAGCGCGACGAGTTCCTCCCCGTGTGCGACAGCGGGAGCCCGCCCTCGCGCGACGTGGACGCGGGAGAGAGCTACCCCGCGGCCCTCGTGCGCTGGGTGGCACGGCGAGCGCAGCGCAAGGAGGTGCGTTCCGGCAAGGTCGCCGGCGACTCCGTGCAGGACCCCTACCTGGAGCGCGAGCGGCCGGAATCGGGGCTGTGCCTGCCGCTCGGCAGCGGCGGCGCCACCGGCGCCGTGCTCTACGTGGAAAGTCGGAATACCTCCATGGACCTGTCGCCGCACCGCCAGGACCTGCTCGAGGCGCTCGCGACCCAGGCGGTGCTCGCCATGGGCAACGAGCGGCTGCGCGCGGAGCGCGAGGCCACCATCGAGGCGAGGACGCGGATGCTCTCCGAGCGCAACGCCGAGCTCTCGGACCTGGTCGCCAGCATGAAGAAGCGGCTCGAGACCCAGCGCCTGTTCCGCCGCTTCCTCTCGCCGCAGATCGCGGACGTCCTGGAGAGCGGCGGCGGCTGGGAGGCGCTGGCAATGAGCCGCCGCGAGATCGCGATCGTGTTCTGCGACCTGCGCAACTCGACGGCGTTCGCGAGCCGCACGCAGCCCGAGCCCCAGTTCGAGCTGGAGAGCGAGTACCGCCGGTGCCTGAACCGCCTCATCGCCGAGCACGGGGCGACCCTGGACCACTGGGCCGGGGACGGGATCGCGGCCTTCATCGGCGCTCCCGTGCCGAGGGCGTCCCCGGAGCAGGCAATTCAGGAGGCCGTGCGGCTCGCCATCGCGATCCGCGAGTCCGTCGGGATGCTCATGGCCTCGTGGCACCACCTGGACTCCAGCCCGGAGGGGTACGGCATCGGCGTCGCGTACGGCGTGTGCAACGTGGGCATCGTCGGCGAGCCGCAGGACCCGGGCGCCGGGGATCGACAGACACCGTCCGAAGGCTGGCAGGTGGTCTACCAGGCGCGCGGCGCGTACATGAACCTCGCGCACCGGCTCAGCGACGTGGCCCGGTCCGGGCAGATCCTGGTCACGCAGCGGGTGAAGAGCGCCATCGAAGGGGAGATGGAGGTCACCCCGGTGGGCCGCGTACGCCTGAAGGGGATCGACGACCCGGGCCCGATATTCAGCCTGTAACAGGTGTCCGCGTGCCCGGTCCGGATGACCGGGTGGCACCTGATCCCACCGCGGACCCTGCGAACGCCAGCAGTGGGATAGCGGTTCCTGAACCACTCCGCAGATGTCCGGCCGCGCGGCGCCGTCGCGGGTCTGCGCCGGTCAGGGGCGCGATGCGGCTGGTGCGATCCTGCACGAGTCCGCCACAGCGACTGGACTACGCTGGGAAGCAAAGTAGCTGCCCGCGAGACGGGCAGCCGGGGACCGGAGGGGCAGCGCCGGCCAGGTTCTTGGACCTGCGCCCGGCGCCGCGCATCACTCCGTGACGGAGCCCCGCCGGTACGGTGACGGGAGAGACAGGGGAGCAGACCGATGCGCAATCGATTCACGAAGTTCAACGTGGGCCCCGAGTCGTTGACGGGCTGCCGGTTCTTCGACGGCCTGGAGCCCGAGGAGCGCGCACGGATCGTGCGCCACTGCGAAGGCCGCCGCTACGACAAGGGCGCGAGGATCCTGAGCTACGGGGAGAACACCCGCGACGTGTTCTTTCTCTGCTCTGGCCGGGTGCAGTCCATCGTCCTGACCACGGACTGGAGAAACGACGACTGCGAGGTGCTCACCTCCCAGGAGCTCGAGGGCGGCGCCATGTTCGGTGAGCTGTCGGCCATCGACGGCGAGCCACGCTCGACGAGCGTCGTCGCCGTGGAGGAGAGCTGCGTTCTGCGGATGTCGGGGCCGAGCTTCCAGGAGATCATCGCTCGCCATCCCGTCCTCAACGAGCGCACCATGCTGCGGCTGTGCGCGCTCGCGCGCTACCTCTGTGACCGCTCCATCGTGGCGCGTACGTTTTCAATTCCGCAGCAGATCGCGCTCGAGCTCCTGCGCGTGGTCTCGGCGTACTCCACCCACGGCACCCGCTGGGAGATGGACCCGGCGCCAAAGCACTGGGAGATCGCACGGCGGGTCGGCACCAACCGGGAGCAGGTCACCCGGGTGGTCAGCAAGCTCGTCGAGGCGAAGCTGATCGAGCGCGAGCGCGGCGGCCGGCGCTGGACGATCCCGGACGGCCCCGCCCTGCTCGACCACCTCTCCGCAGCGCCGCCGGGCTGAGCTCGATTCGGGGCCCTGTCGAGTCCGTGATCTGTAAACGGTACGCCCGGGGGCGGTCGGCCCGATACGGGCCGGCCTCATCCGAGCACGAATGTCCTGCCGCGGAGCTGCACCAGGCGCGTACATGAAGACGCG
>JBFHNV010000098.1:0-20544 GCA_041593595.1 Gammaproteobacteria bacterium | reverse complement strand
TCTCGGTCTCGGGGCGACCGATCGACTTCCGCGTCTCGTCACTGCCGACGACGTACGGCGAGAACATCGTCTTGCGTGTGCTCGACCGGCAGAAGGGAATCGTGCCGCTCGACGGGCTCGGCCTCGACGACGACGCGCTCACCACGCTGCGCATCATGATGGCGCGCCCCGAGGGCATCATCCTGGTCACCGGTCCCACGGGCAGCGGCAAGACCACCACGCTCTATTCCATGCTGAGCCACCTGAACACCGAGCAGGTGAACATCATGACGCTGGAGGATCCGGTGGAATATCCGCTGGAGATGATCCGCCAGACCTCGGTGAACGAGGCGGTACGCCTCGACTTCGCGAGCGGCATCCGCAGCATGATGCGCCAGGACCCGGACATCATCCTGGTGGGCGAGATCCGCGACGAGGACACCGCGGAGATGGCGTTCCGCGCGGCGATGACCGGACACCAGGTCTACTCCACGCTGCACACCAACTCCGCCATCGGCGCCATCCCGCGCCTGCTCGACACCGGTATCGCGCCGGACATCATGGCGGGCAACATCATCGGCGTGATCGGCCAACGCCTCGTGCGCAAGCTCTGCCCGCACTGCAAGGAGGAGTACGAGCCGACCCGTTTCGAGCGCCAGATCCTGCGGCTCGGCGTGGGCTCGGAGGCGCCACCCGTGTTCCAGGCGGCAGGCTGCCCGCAGTGCGACCACTCGGGCTACAAGGGCCGCCTCGCGCTCATGGAGCTGCTGCGCTTCGACGCGGAGGTCGACGAGCTGGTCGCGCGCAGGGCGACCATGCGCGAGCTGCTCAAGCTCGCGCGTTCCAAGGGTTATCGCACGCTTTCCGACGACGGCATCCGGCGGGTGCTCGAGGGCGTGACCTCGATGGACGAGATCGCGCGCGTGCTCGACCTCACCGGCAACATCCAGTAGGTCCCGCCGTGCCGGTGATGCACTACAAGGCCATGGACACGCGCGGACGCGTGCAGACCGGGCAGATCGACGCCATGAACCCGGCCGACCTCGAGATGCGCCTCGACCGCATGGGCCTCGACCTGGTCAACTACCGCGAGGCGACGGTGAAGTCCTCCGGGCCCACCCGCTCGCGGGTGGATCGCCGCGAGCTCATCAATTTCTGCTTCCACCTCGAGCAGCTCATCAACGCCGGCGTGCCCATCCTCGAGGGGCTCGGCGATCTCCGCGACTCGGTGGAGGACCGCCGCCTGCGCGAGGTGATCGCGGGCATGGTGGAGTCCATCGAAGGCGGCAACACGCTCTCCGAGGCCATGGCAGCGTACCCGCACGTGTTCAACACCGTGTTCGTGAACCTGGTGCGCGCCGGCGAGGCCAGCGGCCGGGTGGCCACGGTGCTGCAGAAGATCACCGAGTCGCTCAAGTGGCAGGACGAGCAGGCCACCCGGGTGAAACGCCTGCTGATGTACCCGGCCTTCGTGGGCGTCGTGGTGCTGATCGTCATCGCCGCGCTGATGACCTTTCTGGTGCCGGAGCTGGTCAAGCTCATCACCAACATGGGCGGCGAGCTGCCGCTGCACACGCGGGCGCTGATCGCGGTGTCGAACTTCTTCGTGGACTTCTGGTTCCTGGTGCTCACCGCGCCGGTCATCGTGCTCGTGCTCTTCGCGGTGCTGGCCAACGCGAGCCCGAAGTTCCGCTACGCCCTCGACGCCGCGAAGCTCAAGGTCTGGGTGGTGGGTCCGATCCTCAAGAAGATCATCCTCTCGCGTTTCGCGACGTACTTCGCCCTGATGTATTCCTCGGGCATCACGGTGCTGGAGTGCCTGCGCATCAGCGAGTCGCTGGTCGGCAACCTGGTGGTGGCAGACGCCACCGGGCGCGCGGCGCGACAGATCGCCGACGGGGCGAGCATCAGCGGGGGTTTCGAGTCCACCGGCCTGTTCCCGCCGCTGGTGCTGCGCATGCTGCGGGTGGGGGAGAGCACCGGCGGCCTGGACACGTCGCTGCTCAACATCGCCTACTTCTACAACCGCGACGTCGAGGAATCGATGGAGCGGATGCAGCAGATGATCGTGCCGACCATGACCGTGGTCATCGGCCTGGTCCTCGTGTGGGTCATCATCTCGGTGTACGGACCGATCTACGATCTCATCGCGGACCTCGGAATCTGATCGACCATGGGCAAGCGCATCTTCTTCATCACGTCCGGGCGGCTGTGCGTCTACCATCACGACGGCCAGGTCGGCGACCCCATCGAGTTCACCGCGGACGAGGACGGGCTGACCCGTTTCTCCCTGTACCTGGAGCAGCCCTGGAAGGACCCGGTCTACGTGCTGGTGGACTTCGTGGAGGAGGAGTTCCGGGAGGAGTACATCCCCCACGTCTTCGGCAGCGACCGCCAGGCGCTCATCCGTACGCGCCTGAACCGCCTGTTCCGGGATGCGACCTACAGCACCGCCATCCACCAGGGCCGGGCCAGCGAAGGGCGGCGCGACGATCGAATGCTGTTCACGGCGTTGATCCGGCCGGATCTGCTTGCCACCTGGATGGCCCAGATGACCAAGCACAAGACGCCCGTGGCTGGCATCTACTCGCTGCCGCTGATCAGCCGCGACGTCGTGAAGCGTCTCAAGCTGGAGGGACGCTACCTGCTGCTCGTGACGCTGCAGTCATCCGGTGGGCTGCGCCAGACCTACTTCCAGAACGGCGAGCTCAAGGTGAGTCGCCTGGCGATGCTGCCGGACCCGGGCCCCGATCGCTTCACCTCCAGCATGCTGGCCGAGGTGGAGCGGCTGCGCCGGTACCTCAACTCGCTGCGAATGCTGCCGTCGGACGAGGCGCTGGACGTGTACGTGATCGCGCCGGATCGGGTGCGCGCGGAGGTGGAGCGGCACTCGCCGACCTCCATCACCGCTCGGCATCACGTGATCGACATCGACGAGGCGGCCCGAAAGGTGGGTCTGCGCGGTACTGCCGGCGATCGCTTCTGCGACCGTCTCTTCGTGCATCTCCTCGCGCGCCGCCCGCCGGCGAACCAGTACGCACCGCGCTCGCAGACCCGCTACTTCGGCATGCATCAGCTCCGCCGCGGCCTGATCGCAGCCAGCGTGTTCCTCCTCATGGGCGGGCTCGCATGGAGCGCGGCGACTTTCGTCGACGGTCTCGGTGCCATCGAGGACATGAACAGTGCCCGCAAGCAGGCCGCGTTCTACCGGTCCCGGTACGAGTCCGCCCGCGCGCGCCTGCCCGCAACCCCCACCGAGTCGCGCAATATGAAGCGCGTCGTGGAGACGGTGGACATGCTGGGCAAGTTCCGCACCTCGCCGGTGCCGATGATGCAGATCCTGTCCTCGGCACTGGAAGGATTTCCGGAGGTGCAGCTCGACGAGATCCGCTGGCGCGCGAGCACCGACCCCGCCGCCAGCGTCGCGGAGCTGGCACAGACGCCGGTGGTGTCGCGCTCGGTGGAGCCGACAGCGCCGGAGGCGCTGGCGCTGTACCAGGTGGCCACCGTGCGCGCCCGCATCTCGCCGTTCTCGGGGAACTACCGGGAGGCGCTCGGCACCGTGCGCCGGTTCGCGGACCGGCTGCGGGCGCTGCCCGGTGTGGAGGCGGTGCAGGTCGAGTCGATGCCGCTGGACATCGGTCCCGAGGCGAGCCTGAGCGGCGACGTGCGCGCCGCGGGCGGCACCGGCGACGCGGTGTTCGAGCTGCGGGTCGCGATCCGCGACGTGGGAGGCCGGGCATGAGGGCCGGCGAGCTGGACTGGGACCTGCTGCGGGGCTCGGTGGTGCTGCTGGTGGTGTCGCTGGTGGTGGCAGGTGTCGCGCTCGCGGCCAGCTACCACTTCTGGAACAAGCAGGAGACTGCGCTCGAGCGCGAGCGCTCGGCGCTGCTCACCGCCCGCAGCCAGTATCAGGCGCTCGACGACGAGGAGGACATCATCGCCACCTACCTGCCGCGCTACGTGGCGCTGGAGGCGGAGGGCATCATCGGGCGCGAGCAGCGGCTCGACTGGATCGACGTGTTGCGCGAGTCGGCGCGCGCGGTGCAGGTGCCGAGGCTGGAATACGTGATCGCGGCGCAGCGCCCCTTCGAGACGGGCATGCTCCTGAACGTGGGGGACTACGGCGTGTACGCGAGCAGCATGCGCCTGGACGTGGGGCTGCTGCACGAGGGCGACCTGCTGGAGCTGCTCGGGCGGCTGCGCCGCGAGGTCTCGGGCCTGTTCGGAGTGAGCGGCTGCCGCATGATGCGCACCGATCGGGAGCTGCGCCTGGCCCCGGATGCCAGCAACGTGGAGGCCCAGTGCGTGCTCAACTTCTACACCATCCGCAGGTCCGATGCGGCGGGCGGAGGGTCGGCGTCGTGAGCGCGCGACGCCGTGTCGCGGCGGCGCTGCTCGGCGGAGTGGTGGCAGCGCTCGCGGGCCCGCCCGAGGCCCACGCACAGCGCCTGGGCCGCCTGTTCACCTCGCCGGAGCAGCGCGCGACCCTGGACGAGCTCCGCTACCAGGCCCAGTTCACGCGCCCGGCTCCCGAGCCCGAGGCGCAGCCGGCAGTGGCCGCCGCCCAGCCCGAGCCGCAGGCGGAGGGGCCGATGATCTCGCGTCTCACGGTCAACGGCGTCGTGCGCCAGAGCGGCGGGCGCGGCAGCGTGTGGGTGAACGGCGACGAGGTGCGTCGCGGCAGCGTCACCCGGGAAGGCATCCAGGTCGACCCGGCCGGGATAGGTGGACGCAACGTGCGCGTGCGCCTGCCGAGCGGCGTCGAGTCCGTCGAGCTCAAGCCGGGACAGCAGATCGACGTGCAGAGCGGCGCAGTGCTGGAGCCCTACGAGCGGGCGCGCGGCGCCGACGCGGCGCCGACCGGCTTCGAGTCCCCGGAGTCGGAGGCCCGTCGACCACCCGCCGGAGAGGCGCCGGCGGACGCGTCGGGTGAAGCCGCGCCAGCGCCGGCGCCGGCGCCGGCGCGCGAGGCGCTGGCACAGCGCCTGCGTGCAAACGCGGCCCTGCCACCTTCGGAGCAGCCTCGTGCGCTCGAGGAGCTACGCCGGGAGCTGGGTCCGGACGCCGGTGCGGAGGGTACGACCAGCCCGCGCTAGAACCGGGTTCCAGCGAGAACGGCCGCGCCGATCCGAATCCATGACTCGCATTTCACGCCGAGACCGCCGGGGGCCCGGACGCGCTACGACCCGGGGAATTGCCCTGGTGGCGATCCTGCTGCTTCTGATCGTGGCGGGCGGCGGCGTGCTTATCGGCACCGTCGGATCCTCGCCGCGGGCGCGCATCGACAGCGAGGCGCGCCAGGTTCGGGTGCTGGCCATCGCCAAGCAGGCGCTGATCGCCTACGCAATCGACATAACAAGTCCCACGTCTTCGCGCCGGCCCGGTTCGCTGATCTGTCCCGACGTGAACAACGACGGCGAGACCGGCATCGTGCCACCTGACATCAGCGGCACGAGCTGCGGCTCGGAGCTCGGCTGGCTGCCCTACGCGACGCTCGGGTTGCCGGAGCTTCGCGATGCCTCAGGAGCGCGACTGTGGTACGCCGTGTCCCAGAACTACCGATCCAATGCCGACGTGATCCGCAACAGCGAGACGGCAGGCGCAATCACCGTGGACGGCGCTGGTGACGTGGTGGCGGTGATCATCGCACCTGGTGAAGCGCTGGCTGGTCAGGTCCGGCCGGCGACTGGCTTCGACGCCACCAGTGCGACCCAGCGAGCAAGCTTCCTGGAGGGCGCCAACGCCTCGAGCGATCTTCAGACCTTCACCCGCGGTGGCACGGCTCCCTTCAACGACCAGGTGATGGTCATCACCCGCGCCGAGCTCATGCGCGCGGTGGAGAAGCGCGTGCTGGGAGAGGTGGCCATCGCCTTGCGTGCCTACTCCGCCTCCTGGGGCGGCACCGCCGCGGTGTTCCCCTGGATGAAGCCCTTCGAGGATCCGCGCAGCGCTGCCGACTTCCACGGCATTGCCGGGCAGACCTCGGGTCTGCTGCCCATGCACGACCCCACCGGCGGCAACGAGACGTTCGCGAGCCCCTGGAGCGTCACCTGGTCGGGGATCTCCAAGCCGCCGGACTCCGCCGTGGGCACCGTGACGCCGGCGGACCTCCAGAGCGGCCCCGTAGGCGGGCTGTCCATGCCGGCGGCGGGCAGCACCTGCACCTGGTTCGCCGGCGCTCCCGGTCACGCCAGCTGCTCGGGCAGCGCCGACATCAGCCTCGGACTCGTGACGTTCCTGGGCTTCCCGGTGATCACATCCGTGCGCACCTACACCTTCACGAACCTCGGGGTCGCCGCCACCGATCCGTCCAGTCCGAGCAGCGTGTCGGCACCCACCGCCACGGAGGTGCGCACGCGCGCGGTGGGCATCGTCCCCGGAACCGGCACCTTCGACCCGGGCGGAGTCATCGACGTCAGGGACGTCATCACCGTCAACGTGCCGATGGTCGGCCCCTTACCGATTCTGGCCGGCGCCGGCACCCTCACCCTGGACGGGTCCGCCACCGGCACCATGACCATCGCCGGCGTGCGCTACTGGCTCGATCCCACGAGCGAGCTTCCCGCCTGGTTTACCGCCAACCAGTGGCATCACGTGGTCTATGCGGCGGCGTCGCCCGCCTACCTGGGCGGGGGCGGCGGCGACTGCAGCGCGTCGTCGAACTGCCTGTCGCTGGTGGCCTTTGGCGGCGCGGCGGCGTCGAGCCAGGTGGGTCTGGCGGTGCTCGGCGCCGGCAGCGTAGTGACGGCGCTCGGGCAGAATCGGGCCAGTGCGAGCTCGCCGAGCCTGGCCGACTACCTGGAGCAGGAGAACGCGGCGGCGGGCACCACGGTGGCGCGCCGCGGCTACGATCTGGGCGCTGCCGCGGGCTTCAACGATCAGGCCCGGATCCTGCTGCGGGGTGACCTGCTGTGAGCGGGACAGCCCGCACCCTCCGGGCGGCGCCCGCACGGGAGCGGGGCGTGAGCCTGGTGGAGCTCGCCGTCGTGGTCGTGATCATCGGGCTGCTCCTGAGCGCGCTGCTGGGGCCGCTGGCGACCCGGGTCGAGGTGCGCCAGCTCATCGGTGAGCAGCAGCGCCAGGTGGACCTGCGCGACGCGCTCATCGGCTTCGCGGCCGCGAACCGACGACTGCCCTGCCCGGACAACGACGGCGACGGGCTCGAGGACACCACGGTCAGCGGGCCGAACAACGGCCCCTGCTCGGGCGGTACGCCTGATACCGGCTTCCTGCCGTACCAGACCCTGGGCGTTCCACCCGTGGATACCTGGGGTCGCCTCTACCTCTACCGGGTCGACGCGGACTACGTGCTCGCGTCCAGTCCCGGGTCTCCGCCCTCCGGGGCCGCGCTGGACCTCCAGGACACGTCAGGCATCACCGTGCAGGACCGCGATGAATCGAAGGCGGCCTTCAACCTCACGACCGACGCCGCGGCGGTGATCGTCTCCCTGGGTCCCAACGGGTACGGCGGCACGGACCTGCAAGGGAACACCATCGCCGTGCCCGCGGCACCGCCCACCCTGGTGGACGAGGCGGAGAACCGCAATGGCGATCTGATCTACGTCGCGCGCGCGCGCACGGTGCCCCACGTCACCTGCAGCGACAGCGATGCCAGCGTGACTTTCTTCTGCGAGTTCGACGACATCGTGACCTGGGTGCCCGCGAGCCTGCTGAAGCTGCGCCTCGTGGAGGCCGGCGTGCTGCCCTGAGAGCGCGAACGTATCGCCGCGCCTGCCGCGGCGGCGGAGCGACGCTGTCACCGGTCCAGATACGGTGTCCTCATTGCGCCGCGACCGCACGCTCGGCCGCCGGCGCCAGCTCGAACACCGCGCCCTGCTCGCTGTCCAGGAGCCGCAGCCGGTAGCCGCTCTCGCGGGCCTGGCGGGCGGCCTGGTAGAGCCCGATCCCGAGACCGCTGGTGGAGTCCACGCCGCTCTTGAACAGCCGCTCGCGCAGGGCGCCCGGGACCTCGCTGCCGTCGTCCGCCACCCGCAGGGTCACCGTCCCGCCCGCGGCCGCGGCGAGCACGCGGATAGCGATGCCCGGCTCGCGCTGGCGCTTGTGGCGCGCGTTCTCGATGAGGTTCTCGGTGACGCTGTCGAACAGCGCCGTGGGCACCTGCGGGTCGCCGGCGAAGTGGGCCTCGAACACGATGCCCTGGTTGGCGTGACGCTCGGTGAGCTCGCGCCACCAGGCGCTTACGGGCCGGGTCCGGTCCTCGCTGGTGCCCGGTGCCTGCAGCTTGTCCAGGGACAGCTGCAGGCGCTGCGTGACCAGTGGCAGCTGGCGCTGCAGCAGACGCCGCGCCGCCTCCGGGTCGCGCCGCTCCGCCTGCTCCACCGCGGTGGCCATGGCGCGCAGCGACTGCAGCAGATTCTTGATGTCGTGGGTGACCCGCGCCCCGGTCTCGTAGATGGCGTGCAGGTGCGCCTGGCGGGCCATCTCGCGCTCCGACTTCTTGGCACCGTGGAAGTGGCCGATGAGCTGGGTCAGCAGCCGCGCGTGCAGCATCAGCGCGGTGCCCATCCGTCGCCAGGCGTGAATCGCGATGAGCAGGGTGCCGCTACGGCTGCGGAACACGTGGGGTGTCATCGTCCCGATGCTGCCCGCCCGGTCCTCGTCGCTCCACTCGATGCCGGCGACCCAGGGCAGCGCCGCGAGCCGCTCCAGCGCGAGATCCAGGAAGCGGTCCGGCGAGTCGGTGGTGCGCGCCGCCCGCTGCAGGCTGTCCAGCCACAGCTCGAAGGGTGTGCCGGCGTTCTGCACGTAGCGCTCCCAGAGCTGGCCGAGCCCGCTGAAGCCCGCCATGGGCGCCCACATCCACGCCACCGCCAGCAGGAACAGGCCGAAGGCCATTACGGACTGGATGAGGGACTCGGTGTAGTCGCTGTCGGCCGCGTAGGTGCCGAGCGCCGAGCCGAGCGCGACGATGAGGCACAGCAGCGACACGGTGAGCCCGTAGAGGAAGTCCACGCTGGGGGTGCCCGGGGGCGCCGGCGCCTCACCGGGGAAGAGCAGGAGCACCAGCGGCGGCAGGAACAGGCCGTAGCGGAACACCTCCATGAACTCGGTGGTGGGCGTGTCCAGGGCGAACATGCGTGGCACCCACCCGATGAGGAACTCGAGCACCAGGTGGGACAGCGCCACCAGGTACGCGTAGCGGCGACGGTGCGAGACGTTCACCCGCCCGCCCACGATGCCGATGAGCAGCAGCAGCCAGAACCCGAGGAGGGTCCAGTTGAGCACGATCACGAAGGCGATGGTGATGAGCACGAAGCCGGCAATGCCGCGCCAGTTGATGCGCTGGTCGTGGCGCAGCAGCGGCTGCCACAGCAGGAACAGCCCCAGGTGGGCGAGCAGCAGCGAGCGCGAGGTGCCCCCGCCGAAGTCCCACCAGATGACCACGTGCAGCAGCAGCAGCATCGCCGCCAGCGTGCGGTGCTCGTGGCGCAGGATGGACTGGGCGGGGATCGGGGTCATGGCCGGGCCTGGGCCGCGCGGGCTCGAGCGCCGGGATCCGGCGGGGCGGCACGTTTAATATTAGCAGGCCGGCCATCCCCGGCGGCGGAGACCCTACGCCCTTGGACCGAGCGCGGATCCTGCGCGCCGTGCGCGCCATCGCCACCGTGGTGGCGCTGGAGGCCGTGCGCGGGCGGGTGCCGTGGCTCGTCCTGGCGGTGCTGCTCTCGGGCTTCGCGCTCGCGCAGTTCACCGCTCACGTGGCCATCACCGAGAGTGCCGAGGTCGCGCGCGGGCTGCTGGGGGCGTGGCTGCGGGTAGCCGCGGTGGTGGTGGTGGCGCTGTTCGTCGCGGGCAGCATGGCCCGCGAATGGAGCGACAAGGGCATGGAGCTGGTGCTCGCCCTGGCGCTGCCGCGCGGCGCCTGGCTGGCGGGGCGGCTCGCCGGCTACGCCGTGGTGGCGGCGGGCTGTGCTGCCGCCTGCGCGCTGGCCGTGGCGGCGCTGGCGCCCGCGTTCCAGGCCCTGGTGTGGGGCGTGACGCTCGGCTGCGAGCTGCTCATCGTCGCGACGCTGACCGTGCTGTGCATGCTGACGCTGAGTCACGTGACCCTGGGCCTGAGTGCGGTTCTCGCCTTCTATCTGCTGTCTCGGATCATGGACACGATCCGGCTGATCGGCGCGAGCCCGCTGGCGGGCGGCGAATCGTCGTCGCAGCAGGCGGCTGCCGCGGCGCTGGACGTGATCGCCTTCGTGATGCCCGACCTGCACCGCTTCGCACGCTCGGAGTGGCTGATCCATGCAGACGCCGCCGCCGCGGATCTGGTCCACGCTCTGGGCCAGACCGGCGTGTACCTGGTGCTTCTCTCGGGCGCCGCCCTGTTCGATCTGCAGCGCAAGGCGCTGTGAGGCTCGCCACCGCTACTCCGGTGCGCCCGCTGTCGCGGGTGACCCAGGCCGCCTGGCTGCTGCTGGCGGGCGGGCTGGCGGCGCAGGTGGCATGGCACGCGGCGGACCCGGGCGCGAGCGCCCGTTACCGCCCTCTGCCGGCGCCGCCGCCCGCCGACGTGCTGCGCCTCGCCGCGGCCGGCGAGGAGGCGCTGGCGTCCCGGCTGCTGTCCCTGTGGCTGCAGGCCCACGACACCCAGCCCGGCGTGAGTGTGCCGCTGCGGACCCTGGACTACGAGCGCGTGGCCCAGTGGCTGGGTCGCGCACTCGATCTGGATCCACGCAGCCAGTACCCACTGCTGTCCGCGACGCGTATCTACGCCGCGGTCAACGACCCGGCGCGCCGGCGCAGGATGCTGGACTTCATCGAGGACCGGTTCCTGGAGTCGCCGGGCACGCGCTGGCGGTGGATGGCGGAGGCGGCCATCCTCGCCAAGCATCGCCTGAAGGATCTGCCCCTGGCGCTGCGCTATGCCCGCGCCATCGCCGACCACGCCCCCGCTGCCCCGGCCTGGGCCCGGGAGATGAGCGTGGTGATCCTCGAGGACATGGGCGAGCTGGAGGCGGCGCGGCTGCTGGTGGGCGGCCTGCTGCACGACGGGCGCCTGCGCGATCCCCACGAGATCCGTTTCCTGGAGCGAAAGCTCGAGGAGCTGGAAGCCCGGAACGCGGGGCGCACCGGTACGCCCGCGCCCTGAACGCCGCCCGCTCCGGGCGGCCTCGGGCCCCGGGTGCCAGCCCGACGGACAGTCGAATCCGTGACATTGTGTCGAAATTCCGTCACCTCGCCGGCCGAGGGAAGGCTTCCGGACCGCGGTCGGCAGACCGAGAGACCCAGCGCGATGGCGCGCGCTGGCCGAGCTCGTGGACGAGCACCTGCCGGTGGCGGAGGTCCTCGAGCCCGCTCACGGACACCCGGGCCACGACCAGGGTCGAGACGGGGAGTCGGGAGAGCTGCGTAGCGAGGGGGCCACGGAGCAGCGCGCGCGAGCCATACCGCTGCACCGGCCCGGCGGCGGGCCCCGGCAGTCCCGGTCGGCGGCGGGTCCGACGGCGCCTCGACCAGGCCGGGCCACCGGCTCCGGCGCTCCGAGAACGTGGTTCCAGGGCGCGTTGGCATGAGGATTGCTCGGATCAGATCAAGCTCGTCGTCATGACGGTATCCGGGAGCACGCGCACATGAGACGTCAAAGTGGATTCACCCTGGTGGAGATCGCCATCGTGCTGGTGATCATCGGCTTGCTGCTGGGCGGCATCCTCAAAGGCCAGGAGCTGATCAACAGCGCCCGGGTGCGCAACCTGGCGGACACCGCCACCGGCATCCAGGCGGCCTACTACGGCTTCATCGACCGGTACCGGCGCATCCCGGGGGACTGGAATGCGACCGGCGCCTCCCAGGCCATCGGCACCACGGTCCCGGTCGGCGGCAACGACAACGGCCAGATCGACAACGGCTCCGGCACCGCCGACTTCACCGAGCCCAACGCCATGTGGGTGCAGATGGCCGCGGCCGGCTTCATCCAGGGCAGCTACAGGGCCGGCACCGGCGGCATCGCCGCCAACGCCACTCCCACCAACAACAACGGCGTGGCCCCGCTCAACGCCTTCAACAACGTCATGGTCATGGGTCGCACCGACGACTTCCTCGCTGCCCCCTCGGCGCGGCTGCACCTGGTCATCGGTCGGGGTATCCCGGTGGACGTGATGCGCGAGCTGGACCTCAAGGTGGATGACGGCGTGCCGAACGCCGGAGACCTGAGAGGCACCGCCACCTCCGGCGCCCTCTTCGGCATCATCGCCGAGCAGGACGCCACCTGCGTGGACACCTCGAACAACATCTGGGACATCCGCCAGGACGCCCAGAGCTGCAACTCCGCCTACATCTTCTGACCGCGGCGCGCGGTCCCGCACGGCGGGCGGCGGCCCTGCGCGGCCGCCGCCCGGGCGCCCGCTTGCGCCCTCCCACCGCCCGGCCGTGAGCGATCCGGCCCTCTGCCTGCGCGGCCTGGTCAAGCGCTTCGGGCGCGCGTCGGCCCTGGACGGCGTGGATCTCCAGGTGCCCGCCGGCAGCTGCTTCGCGCTGGTGGGCGCCAACGGCGCCGGCAAGACCACCTGCATCAAGACGCTGCTGGACTTCATTGCCGCGGACGCGGGGAGCGTGCGCATCTTCGGCCGCGACCACCGCCACCCCCAGGCCCGGGCGCCGGTGGCGTTCCTCCCGGAACGCTTCCTGCCGCCGTTCCACCTCACCGGTCACGAGTTCCTCGCCTACACGGCGCGGCTGCACGGGCACACCGCCGATCGCGGCGTCGCGCGCGGCGCCGCCGCGGCGCTCGAGCTGGATCCGGACGCCCTGGTGCGCCCGGCGCGCAGCTACTCCAAGGGCATGGCGCAGAAGCTGGGCCTCGCCTCCTGCCTGCTGAGCGGCAAGCAGCTGCTGGTGCTGGACGAGCCCATGAGCGGCCTGGACCCGAAGGCGCGGGCCCTGGTCAAGCGCGTGCTGGTGCGTCTCGCCGGCGAGGGTCGCACGGTGTTCTACAGCACCCACGTGCTGTCGGACGTGCAGGCCGTGAGCGACCGCCTGGCCGTGCTGCACGGGGGCCGGGTGCGCTTCACCGGGTCACCCGCCGAATGCATCGCGCGTCACGGCGGCGCGGACCTGGAGCAGGCCTATCTCAACTGCATCGACGAGTGAGCCGCGCCACCCGGTGTTTGCCGGAGCCGCGAGGCGCGGCATAAGCTAGCTCGCGATTGTCGCCGGCGAGCGGGCACACCGTCGCCGCCGGAACCTCCGACCCTCGCACCGGGCACGCGGACGTGCGTGCACCCGCATCGAAGGAATCGCGGACCCATGGAATCGACCATCTTCCGATTCGTCCTGCGCTACAGCCGCAAGGAGCAGATCCTGCTGCTGCTGATGACGTTCTCGGCATTTCCGTTCCTGTACGTGTCACTGGATCTCCCGAAGACCATCATCAACGAGGCGATCGCCGGCAAGGAGTTCCCGCAGGACCTGCTCGGGCAATCACTCGATCAGGTGCCGTACCTGATGACGCTGTGCGGCGTGTTCCTGGTGCTGGTGTTCATCAATGGCGGCTTCAAGTACGCCATCAACGTCTACCGCGGCGTCGTGGGCGAGCGCATGCTGCGTCGCCTGCGCTATCAGCTCTTCGAGCGGGTGCTGCGCTTCCCGATGCCGCAGTTCCGCAAGCTGTCCCAGGGCGAGATCGTCTCCGTCATCACGTCGGAGACCGAGGAGATCGGCGGCTACATCGGCGACTCCGTGGCGCTGCCCGCCTTCCAGGGTGGCACGCTGATCACCATCCTGGTGTTCATGTTCGTCCAGGATCCGGTGCTCGGCACGGCGGCGATCGCGCTGTACCCCCTGCAGGCATGGCTGATCCCGAAGTTCCAGCGGCGCGTCAACGAGCTCAAGAAGGAGCGGGTGCTCAAGGTTCGCAAGCTCTCCGAGCGCATCGGCGAGGTGGTCGGCAGCGTGCGCGACGTGCACTCCAATGACACCTCGCAGTACGAGCTTGCCGACTACTCCCAGCGTATCGGCGAGATCTTCTACATCCGATTCGAGATCTACCGGCAGAAGTTCCTGATCAAGTTCCTGAACAACTTCATCGCGCAGATCACACCGTTCTTCTTCTACTCCATCGGCGGCTACCTGGTCATCCACGGCGACCTGAGCTTCGGGGCGCTGGTGGCGGTGCTCGCCGCGTACAAGGACCTGTCCGCACCGTGGAAGGAGCTGCTGAACTACTATCAGATCAAGGAGGACGCGCGGATCAAGTACGACCTGCTGCTCGAGATCTTCGAGCCCCCCGGACTGCTGGACGAGCGCCTGCTGAGCGAGGATCCCGAGCGCAGTCCGGCGCTCGAGGGTCCGCTGATTGTGAGCAACGTGGACCTGAGCGACAGCGACGGCACGCGCACCTTCGCGGGCAGCGTCACGTGCTCCCTGGACCTGCCCTGCACCGTGGCCCTGCTGGGCCCCGAGGGATCCGGAAAGCACCGCCTGGGCGAGGCCATCGCAGGCATCACGCGCCCGGCCTCCGGCAGCATCGCCATCGCCGGGCTGGACCTGCTGCGCGCGCCGGAGGCGATCACCGGGCGGCGTATCGCCCACGTGGGCCAGCAGCCCGTGATCCGCTCCGGAACCCTGCGCGAGAACCTCTGCTACGGGCTGCTGCACCGGCCGGGACAGGTGCCTGAGCACGGGTCGGAGGAGGAGCAGGCCCGGCGGGAGCGCGAGCGTCGCGAGACCGTGCTGAGCGGGAACTCCCCCTACGATCCGGCCGCCGACTGGGTGGACTACGCGGCGGCCGGAGTGGAGGGTCCCGAGGCGCTCACGGCGCGCGCGCTCGAGGTGCTGACGGTGGTCAACATGGAGCACGACGTCTACGAGCTCGGGCTGCAGGGGCGCATCGATCCTGAACGGCATCCGGACCTCGTCGAGCGGGTACTCGCGGCGCGCGAGGAGCTGCGCGCGCGGCTCGAGGATCCAACGCTGCGCAAGCTGGTCGAGCCGTTCGATCTCGAGCGTTACAACACCAACATGTCGGTGGCCGAGAACCTGCTCTTCGGCGCACCGAGGCATCCCGGGTTCGAGGTGGAGCAGCTGCCCCGAAACGACGACGTGATGGCGGTGCTGCGCGAGTTCCGGCTGGAGCGCGACTTCCTGGACATCGGGCGCAAGGTAGCCGCGGTGATGCTGGATCTGTTCGCCGGAGTCGAGCCCGGCAGCCCGCTGTTCGAGCAGTTCAGCTTCATCAGCGCCGACGACCTGCCCGTCTTCCGCGGCCTGCTCTCGCGCGGCGAGGGCAGGGACGCCGGCGAGCTGTCAGAGGACGACCGGCGGCTGCTGCTGTCACTGCCCTTCAAGCTGGTGGTGGCGCGCCACCGCCTGGGGCTGGTCGACGAGAGCGTCCAGCGCCGCATCGTCGAGGCACGCCAGGTCCTCGTGCAGCGCTTCGGCGACGAGGGCGACGGCATCGAGCCGTTCGAGCGCGGGCACGTCAACTCCGCGGTCTCCATCCAGGACAACATCCTGTTCGGTCGGCTGGCATACGGCCGCGCGCGCAGCGCGGCGCAGGTGGGCGCGCTGATGGGTGACGTGGTGGAGAAGCTCGGGCTGCGCGCGGCACTCATGGAGGTCGGCCTGGACTTCAACGTGGGCATCGGCGGCTCGCGGCTGTCGACGTCCCAGCGCCAGAAGCTGGCCATCGCCCGGGCTGTGCTCAAGCAGCCCGACCTGCTGGTCCTGGACGAGGCCACCGGCGCCCTCGACGGAGCCAGCCAGGATGCCATCACGCGCAACCTGTTCGAGGAGTTCCGCAGCCGCAGCCTGTTCTGGCTGCTGCATCGCCCGGTGCTGGCCAGCGACTTCGACCACGTCATCGTGATGGGCGACGGCAAGGTGGTGGAGCAGGGCGAGTTCGACGAGCTGACGCGGGCCGGCGGCCCGCTGGCACAGCTCGTGGCCGCCGGGCACGCCTGAACCACCCGGACATCTTCTTTCCCGGAGAATCCGTCATGGATCTCAAGACCGAAACCGACGCGCTCAGGAAGGTTCCCATGCTCGCCAAGCTGGATCCCTCCAAGCTGAAGCTGCTCGCCTTCACCAGCCAGCTGCTCACCTTCGACGACCAGGAGATCCTGTTCGAGCAGGGCGACCCCTCGGACAGCACGTATCTCGTCATGCGTGGAGACGTGGAGGTGCTGGCCGGGAGCGGCGAGGACGTGGTGGTCGCCGGCGTGCTCGGAGCGAACGAGCTGGTGGGCGAGATGGGCGTGCTGGCGAACGCCCCGCGCTCGGCCACCATCCGGGCCCACGGTCAGGTGGTGGCGCTGCGCATCGAGGCAGACATGTTCCTGGATCTGCTGGCGGAAAACCCGAGCGCTGCGCTCGACGTGATGCGCCAGCTGAGCGGCAAGCTCGCGCGGTCGCACAAGCAGTTCGAGCAGCTGCAAGCGGAGGTCCATCGGATGCGCTCGCTGCGCCACGACCGCAAGCCGGGATGACCTTCGCGCACGGAACGACGCGCCGCGACCGGACGCGCCAGGACGGGAAGCCGTTTCACGCGGCGATCGCCGGGGGCGCCTGCCATGGGCCATGGTCTATACTTTCCGCGAACCCGCGTGGTCCGAAGGCGTATTCCTGACCGGGCATGGACAAGCACCGATTCGCGGAACTCTGGTCGCGCTGCGCGAAGGACGGCTCCCCGGACCGGTCTGGCGAGTGCTTCGACGAGATCGAGCGCCATTACAACGAGTCGCACCGCTGCTACCACACGCCCGGTCACGTGAAACACTGCCTGGGTCAGTTCGACGATGCCCGCCCGGCCATGGATCAGCCTGATACGGTGGAGCTCGCCATCTGGTATCACGACGTGATCTACGATATCGGTGCCGCGGACAACGAGCTGCAGAGCGCGCGACTGTTCGCACGACGCGCTCGGGGGATCATGCCCGCGCGCACCATCGATGCGGTACACGACCTCATCATGGTGACGGTGCACAACGAGTGCGTGCCGGCAACGCTGGACCAGGGCTTCATGGTGGATATCGACCTGTCCAGCTTCGGGCTGCCCTGGTCGCGATTCCTGCGCGACAGCGTCGCGGTGCGCCAGGAATACCCGCACATGTCCGACGCGGAGTTCTACCCCAAGCAGCGAGAATTTCTCGCCGCGCTCATCGAGCGCGAGCACTTCTGCTACACGGAGTTCTTCCGCGCGCGCCACGAGCGGCGCGCGCGGGAGAACATCGAGCGCTACCTGGACGAGCTGTCCGCCAAGGGTCTGATCTGACCTTCGGCGAGCCGTCTCACGCGGATTCCGCCGCCGCCGCGAAGATGCGCACCGGCGTGCGGCGCCCGCGTACCGTGGTGTCCCCCAGGTCCTCGTAGCGCGCCGGCACCGTGCCGGCCAGCTCACGGGTACGTGCGGAGACGATGATGCGTGTGCCGTATTCCTTGTTGAGCTGCTCGAGGCGCGCGGCCAGGTTCACCTCGTCGCCGTGCAGGGTGTAGCCGAGCCGCCGATCGTTGCCCACCAGCCCGCCGATCACCACGCCGGTGTTTATCCCCACCCTGGACGCGAGTGCGACGCCGCCGGAGAAGCGGTGGTCGGACAGCAGGCGCTGGATCTCGAGCGCAGCCCGCAGCGCCTCGCCCGCGTGGTCCTCGAGCGCGTTGGGCAGGTTGAAGCTCGCGAGTATCGCGTCGCCCTGGTACTGGTTTATCACGCCGCCGTGGCGCTCGATGGGCTCGGTGACCAGGGTGAAATACTCGTTCAGCACGGTGATGAGCGCGGTGGGATCCAGCGACTCGCTCAGTCCCGTGAAGTTCTCGATGTCGCTGAAGAAGATGGTGGCTTCGCGCAGCTCTCCGTCCCCGGCCTTGAGGTGGCTCGCCGCGGCGGCCTGGCGGGCCACCGCGTCCGGCACGAAGCGCTTGAGCTCCTCGGCGGCGATGCCCTCGGTGACCGAGCGCACCAGCAGGCGCCGGGCGCGCGCGATGGCGAGCGCGAGAATCCCCGTCACCATCAGGATCGAGATGATCTTGTCGAACTCGGCGCCCAGCAGCACGGTGTTCGAGGTCATGTACTCGATGTAGTCGCGGGTGATCATGGGGTCCTGCGGATCGATGGCGACCACGTACAGCACCAGCACCAGCCAGCCGGCCGCCGCCACCAGCCCTGCCAGGGCCACGAACTGGAACTCGAAGTACAGCGCCCTGAGCGAGATGAAGATGAAGACATAGAGCAGGGTCGGCGCCTTGAGGTAGAACGACGGCGGCTGGCGGTACTGGAGGTGGAAGCTCCAGATGAGCCCGAGCAGCAGCGCCATGTCCACCACCACCGAGAGGTAGACGAACCAGCGCGGCAGCCGGCGGGCGTACGCGAGCGCGAGTCGCAGCACGGTGAACGCGAAGTAGCCGGCCAGGGCGAACGGAACCGGCTCGAAGGTGTCGGCGATGGTGATGGGCTTGGGCGCCAGCGCGTACAGCACGGTGAAGGCCGTGACCACTGCGAGCTGGGCCCACCCGAGCAGGATCTCGCTGGATTCCTGCTGCTCGCGGATGGCCTCCAGCACCCGCGTCGGGAGCTGTTCCACGCCGGCCGTGGCGCGGCCCGTCAGTCGCATCGCGCCGCTGCGCCGTTCATGGCGCGCCGTCCATCCACCGGCGCAGGCGCGCGGCGGTGGCCGCGCTCATGCTCCAGAAGTACACGTACCCGCCGGCGTCGGTGACCGGATCGTGGGCCTCCACCTCGAGCGCGTGCACGCCGGGCGCCGCCTCCTGGAAGCGCTCCACCAGGTCGCGGCCATAGGCGCGCCAGTGCCCGAAGGCACCCTCGTCGGGGAAACCCAGCTCCTTGGTGGAGGCCCGGGTGTACGGCGTGGGCACGGTGATCTGCACGAAGCCCTCCGGGCGGGTGATCCGCAAGAGCTCGCGGAAACCCTGGCGGTCGTTTTCCACGTGCTCCAGCACGTGGTTGCAGATCACGAGGTCGTAGTGTCCGTCCGGGCGATCGATGGCTTCCAGGTCGAGCGAGTTGCTGCCGCCGAACACCGACACCTCGTAGCAGCCGAACCACGCCTCGTCCACGCTCACGTCCGGACTCATCTGCAGCACCGCGAGCCGCGCGAGCTCCGCGGCCGGGATCCGCTGCCAGGCGAGGCGCAGCTGGCGGTGACGCTCCAGGGACAGGCACTCCACGCAGCGCGGCGGCTTGCGCGTGCTGCTCAGGCGATCGTTGGGACCGCGCATGAAGGCGTTGCCGCCGCACACGTTGCAGGCGCGCTCGCCGGCGGACGGCAGGGAGATGCGGGCGATGGTCATGGCGGGTGCGGTGGCTCCGTCGGGGCCGCGAGCATAGCCGATACTCCTGCCTGTGACCGTCGTGGGGCCGTGCGGGTTTCACCTCCGCGCGGGGCGCGTATACCCTGACGCGGCCATGCCGCCGCCCCGCCGACCGTGAGACGCCTGTCCGCCCTGTGGCAGGCACTGTCCACGGCGCTGGCCCGGGACGGCGTGCCCGGCACGCGTGCCTACGGGGTGCACGTGCCCTACGCGTACCCGGACAGCCTCGCGCCACTGGACGAGGACGACACCCTGGACTGGCTCGCGGCCCGCATGGGCGCCGGGCGCGCCCGCTACGGCGAGACCGTGGCGTGGGCGCGCGAGCATGCGCGGCGGTTCGCCGGCTGGCGCACCGGCGACCCGGCCGATCCGTCGCGCCCGCGCTTCGACCAGGTCTGGTTCTCGGGGCTGGACGCGGCCATGGCCTACACCCTGGTGCGGCGCCTCGCGCCGCGGCACGTGATCGAGGTGGGCTCCGGCCACTCCACCCGCTTCCTGGCCCGAGCCGTCGCCGACGGGGGGCTCGCCACGCGGCTGCACTCCATCGATCCGCAGCCGCGGCGCGAAGTCGATGCGCTGTGCCACGAGATCACCCGCGCCTCGGTGACGGCGGTGCCGCCTGCCCTGTTCGATCGCCTGGGCCGGGACGACGTGCTGTTCGTGGACGGCAGCCACGCGCTGCTGCCCGGCAGCGACGTGGAGTACCTCTTCACCCGCGTGCTGCCGCGCCTCGCGCCGGGCGTCGTGGTGCACGTGCACGACGTGTTCCTGCCCCACGGCTACCCGCGGGCGTGGCACCGCCGCGCCTACACCGAGCAGGCGGCCCTGGCGGCGTTGCTGGCCGGCGGCGACCGCTTCCAGATCCTGTGCCCCGTCGCCTGGCTGCGCCGCCACGCCCCGGACCTGCTGGCCGGCGTGGAGGCCTGGCTCGAGCCCGGCGCCATCGAGTCGAGCTTCTGGATGCGCGTCGCCGGCTGATTGCCGCGAGCGCGCCGTCGCGACCCCACCGGATACTCGCGCGGGGAAGCGGGCGCCGGCCGACGCGACACGCTGTGAATACCTCCCTGTACGCTCGACGGCGGCGTCCCTACCGCCGACGGTCGCGCCGCCCGGCACCCGCTTCCCCGGGGAGACGCGGTCGCGGCGTCGGCACAGCCCGGCGGTCGCGCGGGCTAACGGTTCTGCAGTGACGACGCGGCTGCGTGCATCCGATGCGCGTATGCCGCGTGAGGGCGATGTGGCCGTCCGCGCCCGTGCGCGCCAGGGACGGCGCGCTCGAGCCCACAG
>JBFHNV010000097.1:0-21376 GCA_041593595.1 Gammaproteobacteria bacterium | reverse complement strand
CTATTTCCGCCTCGCCGGAAATAGGTATACCGTCCCCGGGGTCTCCACATGGAGGTGACGCAATGGCCAGGATGGCTCGTGTCGTAGTCCCGTTCTACCCGCACCACGTCACG
Source organism: Gammaproteobacteria bacterium (assembly GCA_041593595.1). GTDB lineage: Bacteria > Pseudomonadota > Gammaproteobacteria > HK1 > HK1 > JBFHNV01. The sequence continues at coordinate 21,263 of JBFHNV010000097.1, read as the reverse complement.
CAGCGTGGCAATCGCCGTCAAAGGACGTTCTTCAACGACAGCGACTACGCCTGCTATCTGAAGCTGATGTCCGAGTTCTGCCGCAAGTCGGCGACCCGCGTATGGGCATACTGCCTCATGCCCAATCACGTTCACCTGGTCATGGTGCCGGCCAGCGAGGACGGACTGCGCGCGTCGCTGGCGGAGGCGCACCGCCGCTACACACTACGGATCAATCGACGCCACGACTGGCGTGGTCACCTGTGGCAGGGTCGGTTCGCCTCGTTCCCGATGGACGAGCCGCATCTGCTGGCGGCCGTGCGCTACGTGGAACTCAACCCGGTCGCCGCCGGGCTGTGCCGTCAGGCCAGCGAGTGGCGCTGGTCGAGCGCGACGGCTCACCTCCGGGGTCGGGACGACGCGCTGGTCGAGGTGTCGCCCATGCTGTCCATCGTCGGCGATTGGTCACGGTACCTTGCGGGGTCGGAGGACGAGCGCATTGGCGAGAAGATCGCCACCTGCTCCCGCACCGGCCGGCCGCTGGGTGACGACCGGTTCGTCGAATCGCTCGAGCGCGCCACGGGCCGCGTGTTGGCCCGCCGCCGGCCTGGACGCAAGCCAGGTCAGCGCTAGCGCGAATGGAAAACGGGGACGGTATACCTATTTCACTTTGAACCGGGCATGGCGCCTCAGAAACGGAAATAGGTATACCGTCCCCGTATTCCTCCGCGTCACGCGCCCAGCAGCCGCGCGATGCGATCCAGCGCGCGCTCGATGTTCTCCACGCTGTTGGCGTATGAGAAGCGCACGTAGCCTTCACCGTAGGCGCCGAAGCTGGTGCCGGCGATCACCGCCACCCCCGCGTCCTCCAGCATGCGGTTCTGGAGGGTGCCCGCATCCATGCCGGTGCCGGTGATGTTGGGGAAGGCGTAGAAGGCGCCACCGGGCATGCGGCAGGTGACGCCGGGCAGCGCATTGAGGCCTTTCACAATCACGTGCCGGCGATCGGCGAAGGCCTTCATCATCACGTCCACCTGATCCTGCGGGCCCTCCAGCGCCGCGATGCCCGCGTACTGGGCTGCGGCGTTCACGCAGGAGTGGCAGTTCACCGACAGGCGCGTGGCGCCTTCGATGAGGGATTCGGGCCACACCCCGTAGCCCATGCGCCAGCCGGTCATGGCGTAGGTCTTGCTCCAGCCGTCCAGCAGGATCAGGCGGTCCGCGATCTGCGGGTAGCCGAGCAGCGACACGTGCTCGGCGCCGTCATGGCACATGCGGGCGTAGATCTCGTCGGACAGGATGGCCACGTGGGGATGCTGCTCGAGCCCCGCCACCAGGGCGTCGATGGTGGCGCGGGGGATGGCGCCGCCGGTAGGGTTAGCCGGCGAGTTGAGGATGACGAGGCGCGTACGCTCGGTGATCAGGGACAGCACCGCCTCGGCGTCGAAGGCGAAGTCCTTGTCCTCCAGCAGTGGAATGGGCACCGGCGTCGCGCCGGAGAAGCGGATGACCGACTCGTAAATGGGAAAGCCGGGATTCGGGTAGAGGATCTCGGCACCCGGCTCACCGAACATCATGATGGCGAAGAACATGGTGACCTTGCCGCCGGGCACCACCATGATGCGATCCGGGTCAACCTCGACGTTCCGGTGCCGGGCGATGTCCGCCGCCACCGCCTGGCGCACCGCCGGGATCCCGGGCGAGGGGGTGTAGCCGTGGTGACCGTCCCTGAGCGCTTTCACCGCCGCCTCCACGATGTGGGGCGGCGTCTTGAAGTCCGGCTGGCCGATGCCGAGGTTGATGATGTCCTTGCCGCGGGCGCGCAGCGCCTCGGCACGGGCCAGCACCTCGAAGGCGGTCTCGGTGCCGAGCTGGGACATGCGGTGGGCGGTCTGCATCGCGGTCAGGTTCCGGTGGCGGAGAGCGGGCAGTGTAGGGAAAAAGGGGTCGGAGCCGAAACGTTCCTCACGCGCGCGCCGGGAATGCCAGGCGAGGGTGCCGGAACATCTCGGCTCCGACCCCTTACCCCTTTTCTCGGCGGACCAGCCGGGCGTCCCGCTCGCGCCACGGCCTGCGCCGGCATCGAACCGGGACCTGCTTCACGAAACCGGGCTCCCGCCGGACCTCGCCCCTCAAGTCGGCTGCACCAGGGCCGATAGCCGCCTCGTCCCGTTCGAGAATCGCAGCCGCCACCACCGGTGGCGGACCGTGCACCATGCTTCGTTCCCACCGCTACGTCCTGATCACCGGCCTGGTGGGCCTGCTCGCGGTGGCCGCGCTGCTGGTGCTGTACCGCCACGTGGCCTTCACCTCGCTGGTGGCGCACGAGGAGCGATCCAATGCGGCGCTGACCCAGGTGTTCGCGAACTCCGTGTGGCCGGGCTACGCGGACTTCACCGCCGAGGCCGGCCACCTCGGGCCTGCGGTGCTGGCGCAGCGCTCCGAGATCGAGCGCCTGCGCCGCGACGTGATCCGCCTGATGCAGGGCTCGCGGGTGGTGAAGGTGAAGCTCTACGACCTGCATGGCCTCACGGTGTTCTCCACCGACCCGCGCCAGATCGGCCAGGACAAACGTGACAACGAGGGCTTCCGCTCGGCGCGGGCGGACGAACCGGCCAGCAACGTCACCTTCCGCGACAGCTTCGACTCCTTCGAGGGTGTGCTGGTGGACCGCAACGTCGTGTCCTCCTACATCCCCATCCACGAGGCGGGTACCCGACGGGTCGTGGCGGTGTTCGAGGTGTACTCCGACGTCACCGACCTGGTGGCAGGAATCGAGGCCACCCAGACGCGCATCACCGCCGGCGTGATCATCACCCTGTCGGCGATGTACCTGCTCGTGCTCGCGGTGGTGCGGCGCGCCGACCGCGTCATCGCACACCAGGAGGCGCAGCGGCGCGAGGACCGGGCGCGGATCCGCTACCAGGCGTACCACGATGCACTCACCGGGCTGCCCAACCGCACCGGCTTCACCGAGCGGCTGGGCGAGGCCGTCGAGCGGGCCGCGATCGCCGGCCACGAGGTGGGAGTCCTGTTCCTGGACCTGGACCGCTTCAAGCGCATCAACGACAGCCTGGGCCACGGCGCCGGCGACGAGGTGCTGCGTGCCGCCGCGTCGCGGATCGCCGGTGCGGTGCGCGAGGGCGACTCGGTGTACCGCATGGGCGGCGACGAGTTCACGGTGATCCTGGATCCGGCACCCGGCCCCGACCAGCTCGCGGCCCTGGCCGAGCGCCTGGGCGAACGCCTGGGCGCGCCCATGACCGCCGCGGGCCAGTCGGTGATCGTCACCGCCAGCAGCGGCATCGCCGTGTATCCCCACGATGCGGACCGGCCCGAGGTGCTGGTGAAGAACGCCGACGCGGCCATGTACCGCGCCAAGGAAAGCGGGCGCAACCGGGCCTGCTTCTACTCCAGTGACCTCACCGAGCAGGCACTGGACCAGCTGCGCCTGGAGACCCTGCTGCGACAGGGCGTGCGCGACGGCGCCTTCGAGCTGCACTACCAGCCCCGGGTCACGCCGTCGGGCCAGGTCATCGGCGCCGAGGCGCTGCTGCGCTGGCAGCATCCCACCCAGGGGCTGCTGCCGCCGGCGTGCTTCCTGCCGGCGCTGGAGCACAACGGGCTGATGGACGAGGTGGGGGCGTGGGTGCTGCGCGAGGCGTGCCGCCAGGCGAAGCGCTGGTGCACCGACGGCGGCGCTCCGGTGCGGGTGTCGGTGAACATCTCCGGGCAGCAGTTCCGCTCCGGGCGCCTCGCCGACACCGTGCGCGCGGCGCTGGCCGAGGCGGATCTGGCCCCGGGCCTGCTGGAGCTGGAGCTCACCGAGAGCATCCTCATCGATGCCACCGACGCCGCGGCGACGACGCTGGACGGGCTGGCGGCGCTCGGCGTGGCCATCGCCGTGGACGACTTCGGCACCGGCTACTCGTGCCTCAACTACCTGAAGCACCTGCCGATCCACTACCTCAAGGTGGACCGCACCTTCGTCCACGGCCTGCGCGACGACCCCCGGGACGCCGCCATCGTCGGCACCATCGCCGCCCTGGCCCACAGCCTGGGCCTCGGGCTGGTGGCGGAGGGCGTGGAGACGCGCGCCGACGCCCGCGCCCTGGAGCGCTTCGAGTGCCGCGAGCTGCAGGGCTGGCTGTTCGGCCGCCCGGTGCCGGCGGCGCGCTTCGACGCGCTGCACCGCCGGCCGGTGGTGGTGCCGATGGCAGCGGCCCGCGGCGCCTGAGCACACACGGGGACGTCACGCTCGAGCGGGAACGAGCGCCGGGTGTGACCCTGCACTGCGAGCCAATCCGGGCAGCCGGCCGTCAGCGCGCCGCGCGCAGCCGTTGCCAGAACACCGCGGCCAGGACCATCGCGATCGTGGTGAGCCCGGCGAACACCCGGGTGCCCTCGTTCCAGCGCTCGCCGTCGCCGGCGATCCACGCGATCAGCACCGGGCCGACGAGCACGCCCACGTTGCGCCCGGTCATGACGATGCCGAATGCCGGCGCGGTGCTGCGCCCGGCGCCCACCACCGCGCTCGGAGACGCGAACAGGCAGGTGGGCACGATACCGGCGCCGATACCGTAGACCACCAGGGACACCGCGCCGGTCCAGTCGCCGCCGGTCACCGGCAGCAGCCACCACACCGCCACCTGGGTGGCGATGGCACCGGTCATCAGCGGACCCACCGGCACGCCGGCGCGCAGCACCGCCCCGGTCACCACGTTGAACACCGCCACGAAGGCCACCGGCACCACGTACCCCAGCAGCGCGCCCCGCACCGCGAGCCCGTGCACCTCCACCAGGTACTGGGGCAGCCAGGTCATGTACGCGAAGTACTGGCCGGACCACAGTCCGAACACGCAGGCCACCACCATCAGCGTGGCGCGCTCGCGCCCGCTGAGCGCGCCGGACGGGGCCGATGCGCCGCGCCGTGCCGGCGACAGGACGACCACCGGATCCCGCGCGAGCGCGGGCACCGCGGCGGCCGCCAGCGCCGCGCCCGCGATGCCGACCCACCACAGCAGCGACCACCCCACCGTGGCCAGCGCCAGGGGCGCGAGTGCGGTGGCGGTGAGCTGACCGATGGGGATCCAGGCGGCGGTGAGGCCGATCACCAGGGGCAGGCTGCGCCGCGGCGCGTTGGCGTTGGCCAGCACCGGGCCCGCCACCGCCAGCACCGCGAAGCCGAGGCCCTCCAGGGCGCGTCCGCCGAGCACCGCCAGGCCGGACTCGGGCGCGAGCAGCGCCGGCAGGGAACCGGCGGCCACCAGGCCCAGCGCCGCCAGCACCGGTCTCGCGGCGCCGCCCCGTTCCACCAGTCGTCCCGCCCACACGGACAGCAGCAGCCCCGCCACCGCGTACACGGACACGAAGCCGCCCGCGAGGGTGCGCTCGTAGCCGTAGCGCTCCAGCAGCACCGGCAGCACCACGGGCAGCTTGAACTGCTGGTAGGCGGCGAAGGCGGCGAGGCCGACGCCGAACAGCACGCCTTTCCAGCTTCCCGCCTGCTCGCTCACGCGGCGCGCATCATGGCACGCGCCCCGAACGGGCGTCAGGGCGCCGGCGCCGTGACGCCGGCGACGGGGCACCGGAGCCGACGCAATCCAGCCGTGCTAATGTCCCGCCGCGGATGCGTCAGCGGCGATGGCGCCACGGGGATGGCGCCGCGGTGGGCGCCGGCGAGAACAGCGGGGAGCGGGGATGACGGACAGGGCCATCGGCGTGGCGGGACTCGGCGCCATGGGGATGGGCACGGCGCTGGCGCTGGTGGACGCGGGCTTCCGCGTGGCGGGCTTCGACGTGGACGCGGCGAAGCTGGACGCCTTCCAGGCGGAGGGCGGTATCGCCTGCGCGAGCCCCGCCGCGCTGGCCGAGCACACGGACCGGGTCATCACCCTGGTGGTGAACGCGGCCCAGGTGGAGAGCGTGCTGTTCGGCGACGACGGCCTCGCCGCTGCCCTGCGCGGGGGCCTGCTCATCCAGTCGGCCACGGTGGCGCCGGCCTTCATCACCGATCTCGAGGCACGGCTCGCGGAGCAGGACATCGAGGTGCTGGACGCGCCGGTGAGCGGTGGCTCGGTGCGCGCCCGGCAGGGCCGACTCTCGATCATGCTGTCCGGCCCGGCGCAGCGACGCGAGCGTGCCGGGGACGTGCTGGAGGCGGCCGGCGAGAACCTGTTCGTCATGGGCGACGCGGTGGGTCAGGGCTCGGCCATGAAGCTCGTGAACCAGCTCCTGGCCGGCGTGCACATCGCGGTGTCCGGCGAGGCCATGGCCTTCGCCATGAAGTCCGGGCTGGATCCGCGGGAGGTCTACCGGGTGATCACCGCGTCCGCCGGCAACTCCTGGATGTTCGAGAACCGGGTGCCACACATCCTGGAGGGCGACTACGCGCCGAAGAGCGCGGTGGACATCTTCATCAAGGATCTCGGGCTGGTGCTGGACACGGGCCGCGCCGCGCGCTTCCCGCTGCCCATGGCAGCGCAGGCCTACCAGCTCTTCACCATGGCGTCGTCGGCGGGCCTCGGGCGCGAGGACGACGCGGCGGTGGTGAAGGTGTGGCAGCGGCTTTCGGACATCGAGCTGCCCGGGGAGGAGTAAGCCATGGCCTACCTCGGCTGCATCGCCGACGACTTCACCGGCGCCACCGATCTGGCCAACAACCTGGTGCGCAGCGGCATGCGCACGGTGCAGCTCATCGGACCGGATGCGGCGGCCGCCGACGATGGCAGCGCGGCAGATCACGATGCGGTGGTGGTGGCGCTGAAGAGCCGCAGCATCGCGGCGGCCGATGCCGTGCGCCTGTCCCTGGATGCGCTCGCGTACCTCGAGGGGATCGGCTGCCGGCAGTTCTACTTCAAGTACTGCTCCACCTTCGACAGCACCGACGCGGGCAACATCGGGCCGGTGGCCGAGGCGCTGCTGGACGCGCTGGGCACCCCGCAGACCATCTACTGCCCCGCCTTCCCGGAGACCGGGCGCAGCGTCTACATGGGCCACCTGTTCGTGGGCGACCGGCTCCTGAGCGAGAGCGGCATGGAGAACCACCCGCTCAACCCCATGACCGATCCGGACCTGGTGCGCGTGCTCGCGCGCCAGTGCGCGCGGCCGGTCTCCAAGATCACCGCGGCGCAGATGCAGCCGGGCCCCGTGGCGGTGGGCCGGCACCTGGAGCGCCTCGCCGGCGACGGCGTGGCCCACGTGGTCGTCGACACCCTGTCCGACGGCGATCTCGCGGTGCTCGGCTACGCCTGCCTGGACATGCCGCTGGTGACTGGGGGCTCGGGGCTCGCCATCGGCCTGGCCGCGGCCCTGGCCGACGCGGGCCGCATCGAGGCCGCGCCGGACGCCGGCCGGCTGGATGCGCGCGGCGGGCCGGCGGCGATCCTGTCGGGCAGCGCGTCGAAGGCCACCCGCGGCCAGGTGGCATGGGCCAGGGCGAAGATGCCGTCGCTGAAGCTCGACCCCCTGGAGCTGGCCCGCGACGCCGCGGTCGCGGCGCGCGCCCTGGACTGGGCGAAGGCGCACCTGGGCGACGGCCCCATGCTGGTCTACGCCACGGACGAGCCCGCGGCGGTGGCGGCGGCCCAGGCCGAGCTGGGTCGCGAGCGCGCCGGGCGGCTGGTGGAGCAGGCCATGGCGACGGTGGCCCGGGGCCTGCGCGACGCCGGCGTCGAGCGCATGGTGGTGGCCGGCGGCGAGACCTCCGGCGCGGTGGTGGAGGCGCTGGGCGTGCGGGCGCTGCGCATCGGCAGCCAGATCGATCCCGGGGTGCCGGCGGTGCAGGCCTTGCCCGGCGGCCTGCTGATGGCGCTCAAGTCCGGCAACTTCGGCGCCGAGGACTTCTTCGGCAAGGCACTGGAGGTGATGGCCCGTGGCGGCGGCTGAGCCGCGCGAGGCCGCACCCGAGCCCCACGCAACGGAGTCGAGACGATGCCCCGCTTCGCAGCCAACCTCAGCATGATGTTCAACGAGGTGCCGTTCCTGGAACGCTTCGCCCGCGCGGCCGGCGCGGGCTTCGAGGGCGTGGAGTTCCTGTTCCCGTACGCCCACCCGGCCGCCGACGTGGCCGAGGCGCTCCGCTCCGCCGGTCTCGAGCAGGCCCTGTTCAACATGCCGCCCGGCGACTGGGACCGGGGCGAGAAGGGCATCGCCTGCCTGCCCGGGCGCGAGGAGGAGTTCGAGGACGGGGTCGAGAAGGCGGTGGAGTACGCCCGCGCCCTCGATTGCCCGCGGGTGCACTGCATGGCGGGCATCGTGCCCACCGACGTGGACCCGGTGGAAGCGGAGCGCGTCTACACCCGCAACGTGGCCTACGCCGCGAAGCGCCTCGCCCGCGAGCAGCGCGACGTGCTCATCGAGCCCATCAACCACCGGGACATTCCCGGCTACCTGCTCTCGCGCCAGGACCACGCCCGCGGCATCATCGACCGCGCGCATCTGGACAACCTGCGCCTGCAGTTCGACGTGTACCACTGCCAGATCGTGCACGGAGATCTGACCCGCTGGCTGGAGTCGCAGATGCCCGTCATCGGCCACGTGCAGATCGCCGACGTGCCGGACCGCCACGAGCCGGGCACGGGCGAGATCAACTACGCCCACGTGCTGCGCTACCTGGACCGGCTGGGCTACACCGGCTGGGTGGGCTGCGAGTACCGGCCCGCGGCCGGCACGGAGGCCGGGCTCGGCTGGATGGAGGATTACCGCTGATGACGAGACCGACCGCCGCGGCGCGGCCGCGGGCCTTGCCGCTGCTGGCTGCGCTGCTGGCCGTGACCGCCCTCACGGGCTGCTCCCCCGAGGTGGGCAGCGAACGCTGGTGCAAGGACATGGACGCCAAGCCCAAGGGCGACTGGTCGGCCAACGAGGCGGCAGACTACGCCAAGCACTGCGTGCTGGGGCTCAAGCCGACCCAGTAACCGCCGCGGAATTCAAGAGGGACGCAGTCGCTTGATTTCCGACACCGCGCGGCGCACGCGGCGCGGGGTGGGCTTCGAGGTGCTGCGCGGGCCTGCAACGCGAGGTCCGCGCCATGGAGCAGGAGCGCCGCCACGCCCGCGCCCCCGGCACGGGCGTGGCGGCATCGGGCATCGCCCGTGCGGGCGCCGCGGCCGCGTCGGTCACTCGGCGGCGAGCTCGTACCGATCGTGCTCGCCGCGCGTGCGGTGGACGTTCTCGAAGTACACCGACTTCTCGAGAGCGGGCGCGTAGTAGTAGGTTCGCGTGCGCCACCGGTCGGTGCAGATCACCTTGAAGCTGTCGTACTCGCCGAGGGCGATGCGCACCCGGACGGCGTCCTCGACCTCGCAGTCGCGATCGGTGCGCCAGCGGCCGCCATCGACCTCGTACGACCAGGCGTTGCCGACCTTCATCGGGAATACCGTCCCGCCCTGGTCCGTCACGGTCGCGGTACCGGACCGGCCACCACAGTTGTCCCAGGTCGTGGAGGGTGCCATGGGCTTCTTCGGCCGGGTCCAGCGGCAGCCGTTGCTGTCCTCCCAGGTCTCGGTGTCCGCCGTGGACTCGATCAGGCGGGTCTCGTGGGGGCTGCCGTTCTTGAGCGCCTTCCACACGTAGCCGATGGGCCGCTCGGATGGCTCCGGCGCTGGAGCGAGATCGATTCCCGTGGCGACCACCTCGAAGGCGGCGGAGGCCGTCCCGCAGAGCAGGCTGGAGAAGAGCACGAGAGCAATTTTTCGCGTGGTATTCATGACGTCAGACTCCTGTTGTGGTTCGTGGTCGTGATGACGCTCGAACCCTATCCAGGAGGGGTGGCCGGCACCGGTGCGGTATCGCACCCAATCCGGATCAAGGAATTCAAGAGGGACGCAGTCGCTTGATTCTCGCTGGCGGCATGGGGCGGGGCCGCAGTCCAGAACGGGATCCCGACGAAGCCGCGCCCTCCTGACGGGCGCTCCTGGCGGTGGGCGTGGCCGAAGGCGCGTGCCTACGCCGCGTAGCCCATCACCGCCACAACGTGGCAGGCACTGCCAGCGACGACGAACAGGTGCCACACGAAGTGTGCGTAGCGCAGCCGCTCGTCCAGCAGGAAGAACGCGACGCCCAGGGTGTACGCGAGGCCGCCCGCGAGCAGCCACGCGAGCCCGGCCGCCGGCACGTGGGCCATCACCGGCTGGATCGCGATGAGCACCAGCCAGCCGAGCGCCAGGTACAGGCTGGTGGACACCGCCGGATGGCGGGCGAGCCCGAGCGCCTTGAGCAGGATCCCCAGCGCGGCGATGCCCCACGCCAGCCCGAACAGGGTCCACCCCCACGAGCCACGCAGCACGCCGAGCGTGAACGGCGTGTAGGTGCCGGCGATGAGCAGGAATATGGCGCAGTGATCCAGCACGCACAGCACCCGCTTGGCCCGGCAGTGGGGCAGCGCGTGGTACACGGTGGAGGCCAGGTAGAGCAGCACCATGGTGGCCCCGAAAATGCTCACGCCCACCACCTGCGCCGCGTCGCCGTGGCGCACGGCGGCGACGATCAGGACCGGGAAGCTGGCCACGGCACCCAGCAGCGCCAGCCCGTGGCTGAGGCTGTTGGCGATCTCCTCGCCGCGGGTTTGCGGCCTGCCGGAGATTCGTGTCCTGCTGGTCATCGAGACAGACTCCCTCCTACCTGATCCGCGGCATTGCCGCGTGCCGGCAAGGCGCCACCACGCGCCTCCCACCGGACCAACCCCCGACGGAGAGCAATGTCCGGCACCCTGGCCCGGAACGCAATGCCCTGGGCCGGTGTCCACGGTTCGATGGTCCTCGTCCGCGTTCGCGCGACGGAGCCGCGGGCTGCCCGAACACGGTTCCCGATTCGGCGCGAGCGCCGCTTGACCTGGAGTCAGCTCCAGGTCCTAAGGTGGCGGCACCGTCGGATCGGGAGGTATGCCCCCATGCGGGTGACGGCGATTGCGCTGCTGCTGCTCCTGGCGAGCGAGCATGCGGTCTCGGCCGAGCGCTACCGCCTGGGCGTCGACGGGCTGGCCTGCCCGTTCTGCGCCTACGGCATCGAGAAGCAGCTCCTGCGCATCGAGGGTGTCGAGGCGCTGGAAGTGGACCTGGAATCGGGCGTGGTGGTGATGACGGTGCGCGACGGCGCGGCGCTGGACGAGTCGCGGGTACGGGCGGCGGTGGAGGCCGCGGGGTTCACCCTGCGCAGCTTCGAGCCCGCGCGGTCCCGTGACTAGTCCCACGGCGGGGGAGTGTCGTCGCGCCCGGTCGGCGGCCATGGTCCTGATCCTCACCGCCGGAACGGCCATGTCGGCGCCGCTCACCTTCAACACCGCGCTGCCGGTCGCCACGGGCGAGTTCGTGTACCGCGGACAGGTGGTGCTCGGGCGCTCGGGTGACGACCCCACCGGCGCGGGCCGCGAGCGTACGGAGCATGCCGGGATCTCGGCACTCGGCTATGGCATCACCGGGCGGCTGGCCCTGTTCGGGGTCCTGCCCTACGTCAACAAGGCGCTGGAGGAGCCCGCCCCGGGCGGTCGCTCGACCCGTGACGCGCGGGGATTCGGCGACCTGTCCCTGTTCGCCCGGTACACGGTGCTGCAGCGTGACGCGCCCGGTCGCACGTTCCGCGTGGCGCCGTTCGCCGGCGTCGAGCTGCCCACCGGGAACGACGGCGAACGCGATGGCAGCGGGCGGGTGCCGGCGCCGCTGCAGCCGGGCTCCGGGTCCGTGGACGCCTTCGGGGGTGTCGTCGCCACCTGGCAGACGCTGCGCTATCAGCTCGACACCCAGCTGGCCTACCGGCGCAACGGGGAGGGCAACGGCTTCCGCGCTGGTCATTCCTGGCGCCTGGACGGATCACTGCAGTACCGCCTCTGGCCGCGCCGGCTCGGCGGCGGGACGCCGGCGTTCCTGTACGGGGTGATCGAGGCGGGGCTCGCGCACCGGGGCCGGGACGCGGTCGGCGGCGTGGACGATCCCGATTCCGGGGGCGTGGCGCTGACGCTCACGCCGGGGATCCAGTACGTCACCCGCCGCTGGATCCTGGAAGGCGGGGTGGGGATCCCGCTGCTGCAGAATCTGAACGGCGCTACCCTGGAGTCCGGCCCCGAGGTGCGCGTCGGATTCCGGGTGAACTTCTGAGCGCCGCCGCCGTGGCGCTGGACGGGTCGGCGTACGTGGCCGACGACGGCAACCACCGGACCCCGCGATGGCGCAGGAGGTAGTGCCCCATGGGAGAGCGCACGGGATATCGCATCGGTGACGCCGCGAGGCAGCTCGCGGTCAGCGTCGACACCCTGCGGTACTACGAGCGGATCGGTCTGCTGCCCGCGGTGGATCGCAGCGCATCCGGGGTGCGCGTCTACCGCAACCGGGATCTCTCGCGGATTCGCTTCATCCGCCGGGCGCAGGCGATGGACTTCACGCTGGCCGAGATCGCGGACCTCCTGCGGCTGCGCGAGCGGCGCGGCCACGCGCGGACCGCGGTGCGCCGGATGACCCGTGACAAGATCCGGGAGATCGACGCGCGCATCGGCGCCCTGACCTCCCTGCGCGCGGAGCTGGAGAGGCTGCTGGCCGCCTGTCCGGGCGACGGCCGGGAATGCCCGATCCTCGCCGGGCTCGCCGGCGCGGGCGCTGCCGGCGGATGACGTGCCGATGCATGGCGATTCGCCTTGACGCGGATCAGCCGCGCGCGGCCCCCGATCGTCCACTCTCGCGATGGCACAACCGTGACCCTGGCAAGAGGAGGCATACGTTCCATGTACAAGACGCCCGTGTGCACGGCAGGGGCCCTGACGCTTTGGATCCTCGCCGGGGCGGCCGCGGCGGATACGCCAGCGGGAGGCTACGGCCACCACATGTGGAGCGGCGGCTGGATGGGCTGGATCGCAGGTCCCGTCATGATGGCCGCCATGCTCGCGATCGTGGCCGTGTTCGTCGTGCTGGTGGTCCGCTGGCTGGGGAGCTCCGGCCACGGTGCGCCGCCGGGCCGAACGCCGCTGGACATCCTCGGGGAACGCTACGCCCGGGGCGAGATCGACACGGTGGAGTACGAGGAGCGACGCAAGGCGCTGGACGCCTGACGAGTCGCTCCCAAGGGTCGGGCTGTGCGGTCGAAGCACGGGCATGCCGGCGGACCGAACGGGCTCAGGCGGCAGCGCGCCCGCGTCGGCGCGGCCGCCCGGGTGACGGGACTCGTGCGAGTCCTGATCTGGAGTGCACGGGATGACGCCCGGATCGGTGCGCGAGCCTGCGGACGCGGTGCCCGCCGCCCCCATTCACTGGATCGGGATCCTCCGCTGGTACGTTCCCCTCGTGACGCTGGCCAACCTCGCGTGGGAGTCGCTCCACCTGCCGTTGTACACCGTGTGGTCGGAAGGTACCCCGGGATACCTGGTGTTCGTGGTGCTTCACTGCACCGGCGGCGATCTCCTGATCGCGCTCTGCGCACTGGTGGCCGCGCTCCTGTTGACCGCGCCGCCCCGGTGGCCGGCCGAAGGGTTCTCACGGGTCGCGGCCGTGGCGACCGTGGCGGGGATCGGCTACACGATCTTCAGCGAGTGGCTGAACCTGGTGGTGCGCAAGAGCTGGCAGTACTCGGAGCTGATGCCCGTCGTCCCCCTGGTGGACGCGGGACTCTCGCCGTTGCTGCAGTGGATCATCGTGCCGCCGGCGTCACTCTGGCTCGCTCGCAGGATCGTCATTTCCCGTACAACTTCGTTGGAGACAAGTCGATGAATCGTCGCGTCCTTCCCGTCGTGCTGGCCTGCCTGGCCGTGCTCGCCGGCCTGTTCTCGCCGGGCGTGCATGCGGCGGGCGACACCATGCCGCTGCAGGAACTCGCAAGGCACACCCATTTCCACGGCATCGCGGCACACCCGGGCGACGGGCAACGCGTCTTCCTGGCCACTCACCACGGCCTGTTCAGCGTCGACCGCGAGGGCCTCGCGACCCGGGTGTCGCAAGACGCCAACGACTACATGGGCTTCACCCCGCACCCCACGGAACGCGACGTCCTCTTCGCGAGCGGCCACCCGGCCGGTGGCGGAAACATGGGGTTCATCGTGTCCGAGGATGCGGGCCGGACCTGGCGGCAGCTCTCGCCCGGCGTGAACGGCCCGGTCGACTTCCACCAGATGGACGTCAGCCGGGCGAATCCGGAGGTGATCTACGGCACCTTCGGCGGGCTGCAGGTGAGCCGCGACGGAGGTCGGACCTGGACGCTCGCGGCCCCGGCTCCGCAAGGCCTCATCGATCTGGCCGCGTCCGCCGCGGATCCGGACCGGCTCTACGCGGCCACCAAGAGCGGGCTGCTGCTCAGCACGGACGCGGGCGCCACCTGGCAGCCGGCCCATCTCAGGCGGTCCCCCGCCACCCTGGTGCAGACCGGCCACTCCGGGGAGGTGTACGCGTTCGTGCTCGGCGTGGGCCTGCTGCGCACGCAGGAGCCGGAGCTGCGCTGGGAGAACGTGAGCAACGGCTTCGGCAACCACTACGTGCTGCACCTCGCGGTCGACCCCGCCGATGCCCGGCACGTCTACGCGGTGACCAACGCGCCGGCGGTGCTGGAGTCCGCCGACGGGGGCGCACGCTGGGTGCCCCTCGGGACGCCTCCGCCCAGGTAGCGGACCCGAGAAGGCCGGGGCGACTGGATCAAGGAGGCTCTGCGCGAGTCCATCGTGGACTTGCGCAGGGTGTCCTCAATCCATCGCGCCGGTCCGTCCGCCTCGGGACCGCAGGCGCAGGTCGAGGGTGGCGATGACGCGGTCGGGATCCTCCACCAGCACGTGACCGCCGACGCCATCCAGCACGTCCAACGTGGCCTCCGGCAGGCGAGGGCGTGTGCCATGGCGGGGCACGGGCCGGCAAGCCCGCGGTCCAGAAAAATCAAGCGGGACGCAGGCGCTTGATTTTTCCATTGATCAAGCGGGACGCAGGCACTTGAATTTCCCTCTCCTCCGGAAAGTGAGAGGGCCAGTCTGGAAACCGGTCTGTCGACCGCTGTCCTACGCCAGGCACACCCGGTTGCGGCCGCGCTCCTTGGCCAGGTAGAGCGCCGCGTCGGCGCGCGCCAGCAGCGCCTCGAAGTCGTCGTCCTCCTCGCTCATCTCCGCCACGCCGATGCTGGCGGTGACCGGCGCCTCGGGCGTGTCCTTCAGGGCCTCGATGGCGGCGCGGATACGCTCGGCCACGGACCTCGCCCCGTCGCGGGTGATCTCGATCAACACCAGCGCGAACTCCTCGCCGCCGATTCGCCCGACCGCGTCCTCGCTGCGCACGCCGCCCTGGCAGCAGCGGGCCACCTGCTGCAGCACCCGGTCGCCGGCGGCGTGGCCCAGGGTGTCGTTGACGTTCTTGAAGAAGTCCACGTCCAGCGCCAGCACGCACATGGCATTGCGGTAGCGCCGGGCGCGGTCGAACTCGCGCCGCCCCGCCTGCAGCAGGGCGCGGCGATTGAGCAGACCCGTGAGCTCGTCCACGGTGGCGAGGCGCTCCAGGTCGCCACGGGCGGCGTTCAGGGCGTCCAGGGCCTGCTGGCGCTCGAGCTCGTGCCCCACCCACAGGGCGAACAGCCGCACCAGGTCCAGGTCCGCCTCGATGAACTCACCGGAGCGCGGCTCGGGGCTGGAGAAGTTGATGGTGCCGTAGCGCGCCCCGGCCACCGCGACGGGCGCGCCCAGGTACGCCTCGAGGCCGAAGCGCTGGTAGCACGGATGCTCGCGCAGATCGGTGAAGCCCACGTGGCGCCAGGACACGGGCTCGTTGGTCACCAGCACGTGGCTGCAGTAGGTGTCGCCTACCGGAAACTCCATGCCGGACGTCAGCTCGCCGCCGGGTGCCACGACATTGCGCACCGTGTAGGTGTCGCCCTGGATGTGGCTCACGATGCCGATGGGTAGGTCGAAGTGCTGGCAGCCGAGCGTGAGCAATGCCTCGATCTTGCGGTCCAGGGTGAGATCCGGGCTCGAGCCGATGGCGGCCAGGCTCGCCAGGGCGAGCTCGGCGCGCTTGCGCCGGGTGATTTCCGTACGGGTGGCGGCGATGCCGCCGTCGCGGGTACGACGCTCCGAAACGGCGAACCAGCGCCCGTCACGGGTGCGCTGCTCGAAGGGCACGGCGGGCGGGTTGCGGTGGCGTTCCACCCGCTCGCGGATCCAGTTCTCCCGCTCGCCGTCGGGCACCACGAAATCGCCCTGCTCGACGCCGTGCCGCGCCATGGTCTCGAAGGGCACGCCGGGCCTCGCCAGCGGCTCGCGGCCCGGGAAGAACTCCACGTAGCGCTGGTTGCACAGCACCAGGCGGTCGTCCGCGTCCCACAGGGTGAAGGCCGCGTCCAGCGACTCCAGCGCGTCCTCCAGGCGCTGGTGGGCGAGCCGGGCACTCTCCTCCTGGCGCAGGCGCTCGCCCACGTCGCGAACGATGCCCAGGTAGCCGGCGGTGGCCCCGTCCTCGTCACGGATGACGCCGGCCACGGTCTCGCCCGGGAACAAGCTGCCGTCGCGGCGGCGGTACTCGAGCACGTAGGGTGCCGGCTTGTCCTGCGCCTGCTGGTTGGCGTACAGCTCACCCAGGCGACGGTACTCCGCCTCGCTCTCGTACAGCGTCCGGGTGGACTGACCCAGCAGCTCCTCGGGGCGGTAGCCGAAGATGCGCTCCGCCGCCGGGTTGAGGAGGATCACGCGCCGCTCCGTGTCCGTCACCACGATGGCGTCGGGCACATCGTTGAAGACCGCGCTGATGAACGCGCGCCGCTCGAGCAGGCTGTCCGGTAGGCTGGGCATCGCGCGACTCTTCGAACGTCACCGGCAACTATAGGCAGTCGGCCGGTCCATTTCGATACGTACGCTGGTCCGCGGGCGGCGATTGTTGAACAATGCCGGGCCGTGTCCAGCGCCCCTCCCCCCGCACACGACGGCGCGCCCCGTCCCACCGTGGTCGTGGGCGCCGGCATCGTGGGCGTGTGCTGCGCGCGCTACCTGCAGCTCGCCGGCCAGCCCGTGACCCTGGTGGACCGGGTGCCGCCGGGCGAGGGCTGCTCCTTCGGCAATGCGGGGGTGCTGTCCACCTGGTCCTGCGAGCCCATGGCGCGGCCGGGACTGTGGAAGGATCTGCCGCGATGGGCGCTGGACCCCCTGGGGCCGGTGTCGCTCAAGGTGCGCTACCTGCCCCGCCTCGCGCCATGGCTGGTGAGGTTCTTCGCCCAGGCCACGCCGCGGCGCATGGCGGCCATCTCCGACGCCATGTTCACCCTCAACCACCCCACCGTGGAGCTGTTCCGCCAGCTCCTCGCCGGCAGCGGCCACGAGGGACTGGTGGCGGACGCGAGCTACCTGTACGTGAGCCGCCACCGGGAAGGCCTGGACGAGAACGCGTGGAACTGGCGGCTGCGCCGCGACCGCGGCGCGCCCGTACGCGTCCTGGGCCCGGCGGAGCTCCGGGAGCTGGAGCCGGACCTGTCGCCGGAGTACGTGAAGGGCATCGCCATCGGCGGCCAGGGGCGCGCCACCAACCCGGCGCGCCTGGTGCGGGTGCTCGGCGAGCTCGTCGAAGCCGACGGGGGGACGGTCCTGCAGCGCGAGGTGCGCGCGGCGCAGCCCCGGGAGGACGGCGGCGCGCGCCTGCACACGGACCAGGGCGTCCTCGAGGCGCCGCGGCTCGTGATCGCCGCCGGGGCCTGGTCCGGGGGCCTCGCGCGGGCCTTCGGCGTGCAGATCCCTTTGCAGGGCGAGCGCGGCTACCACATGGAGTTCGCCAACCCGGGGATCACCGTGCACAACTCGGTCAACGACGCGGACCGCTCCTTCGTGGCGAGCTCCATGGAGGGCGGCGTGCGCTGCGCCGGCACCAGCGAGTTCAACAGCCTGGACGCGCCGCCGGACTGGCGCCGGGCGCGCATCATGAAACGTCTGGGCAAGGCGTTGTTCCCGAAGCTCAACGTGGAGCAGGGCAGCGAGTGGATGGGCCGGCGCCCGACGCTGCCGGACACCGTCCCGGTGATCGGGCCGGTGGCGGGACACCCCCACGTGCTGCTCGCCTTCGGCCACGGCCACCTGGGGCTCACCGGCGCGCCCATGACCGGGCGCATGGTCGCGGCGCTGGCCACGGGCGGGCGGCTGAACGTAGACCTCGCGCCCTACCGCCCCGAACGCTTCCACTGAGGACCCGTACCCATGCAACGCAACCTGACCGTGGACGGCGAGCGCCTGTGGCGCAGCCTGGAGGAGATGGCGCGCATCGGCGCCACCGAGAAAGGCGGCGTGTGCCGCCTGGCGCTCACCGATCTCGACCGGGAGTCGCGAGACCTGTTCGTGCGCTGGTGCGAGGAGGCCGGGTGCAGCGTGCGGGTGGACCCCATGGGCAACGTCTTCGCCCGCCGCCCGGGGCGCGACCCGGAGCTGCCGCCGGTGGCTACCGGCAGTCACCTGGACACCCAGCCCACCGGCGGGCGCTTCGACGGCGTGTACGGGGTGCTCGCCGGGCTCGAGGTGATCCGCACCCTGAACGATCACGCCGTCGAGACCGAGGCGCCCGTCGAGGTGGTGGTGTGGACCAACGAGGAGGGGTCGCGCTTCGCGCCGGCCATGGTGGGCTCGGGGGTTTTCGCCGGCGCGTTCGATCTCGAGTACGGCCACTCCCGCGCGGATCATGACGGCAAGACCCTCGGCGGCGAGCTCGAGCGCATCGGCTACAAGGGCGACGCGCCGCTGGGCAGCGCCTTCGGGGCCTTCTTCGAGACCCACATCGAGCAGGGTCCGATCCTGGAGGCGGCCGGGCGCACCATCGGCGTGGTCACCGGCGTGCAGGGGATCCGCTGGTACGACGTGACCCTCACCGGCGCCGAGTGCCATGCGGGACCGACGCCCATGGAGCGTCGTCGCGACGCGCTCGTCGCCGCCGGCACGCTGCTGCCGCGCATCTATGACCTCGCCCACCACAACGCACCCCACGGGCGCGCCACGGTGGGCGAGTTCCGCATCCATCCGGGCTCGCGCAACACGGTGCCCGGGCGCGTGGAGCTCACGGTGGATCTGCGCCACCCGGACGCCGACGTGCTGGAGCGCATGCACGTGGATCTGGGCACCGCGTGTCAGGCGGTGGCCTCGGACACGGGTGTCGACGTCGACCTGGACGCCATCTGGTACTCGCCGCCGGTGGTCTTCGACGCGGCCTGCGTGGAGGCCGTGCGCCGCGGCGCGAAGACCCTCGACTATCCCCACATGGACGCGATCAGCGGCGCTGGCCACGACGCGGTGTACGTGTCGCGGGTCGCGCCCACCGCCATGGTCTTCATCCCCTGCGAGGAAGGCATCAGCCACAACGAGAGCGAGAACGCGACGCGGGAGGACGTGACCGCCGGCGCCAACGTGCTGCTGCACGCCATGCTCGAGAAGGCGTCGGCTTGAACGCCCACCGGGCGGCGCTGCTCGGCTGGGCGATGTTCGTGGTCTCGGCGCTGTTCTTCATCGCCGCCAGCCTGCGCAGCGGCGACGGCCTCGCCCTCACCGGCAGCGTTTTCTTCCTGCTGGCTTGCTTCGTGTTTCTCGCACCGTTGGCGCGGCGGTGATTCTCGCGCCCGGTGAGCGGCGATGAGCCTCGCGCCGGCGAAGCGGTAATGAGCCTCGCACCCGCGGTGCGGCGATGAGCCTGGAGACGATGGCCGCGCTGCTGGCGGCGGCGTTCACGGCGGCCTTCGTCAAGGGCATCACCGGGCTCGGCTTCTCCACCGTGTGCCTGGGCCTGCTGGCGAGCGTGGTGGATCTCAAGCTGGCCATCCCGCTGGTGCTGGTGCCGTCACTGTCCAGCAACGTCATGGTGATGGTGGAGGCGCGGCGCTTCCGTGCGGCGCTGCGGCGCTTCTGGCCCATGTACCTGGCGGCGCTGCCGGCCCTGGTGGCGGGCCTCGCCCTGCTGGCAGCGGTGGAGAGCACCAGCGCGCGCCGGGTGCTGGGGGTCGTGCTGTTCCTCTACGGGCTGTGGGCCATGGCCAACCCCCGCTTCAGCCTGGCGCCGTCGGCCGAGCGCTGGCTGTCCGCGCCGGTGGGGGCCATGACCGGGTTCGTCAACGGGCTCACGGGCTCCCAGGTGATGCCGGTGCTGCCGTACCTGCTCTCCCTCGAGCTGAACCCGGCCGTCTTCGTGCAGGCCATCAACATCTCCTTCACCGCCTCCAGCCTGTTGATGATGGCGGGGCTCGCGTACCTGGGACTGCTGGACTTGCCGCTGCTGGCGGTGTCCACCCTGGGCGTGCTGCCGGTGGCCGCCGGGATCTGGCTGGGCTCGCGGGTGCGCCGCCGCCTCGCCGAGGGCACCTTCCGCCGGGTGGTACTGCTCGCGCTGCTCGGGCTGGGTGCCAACCTGGCGCTCAGCGGTTGAGGTAGATTTCCGCGCATGGCGAAGGCACGCAACGTGTTCGGTGAACCGCTGGAGGACTGCGGCCACGATCCGCTCACCGGCTTCTACCGCGACGGCTGCTGCAACTCGGGACGCGAGGACGCGGGCGTGCACTCCGTGTGTGCACGGGTCACACGGGAGTTCCTGGAGTTCAGCAAGGCGAAAGGGAACGATCTCGCCACCCCGGCGCCGGCCCTCGGATTCCCGGGCCTGAAGCCCGGCGACACCTGGTGCCTGTGCGCGGCACGCTGGGCGGAAGCACTCGCCGCGGGGGTCGCGCCGCCGGTGCGCCTCATGGCGACACACGAGCGAACCCTGGAGTTCGTCCCCCTCGCGGATCTCAAGCGCCACGCCCTGGACCTCACCTGAGCGCCCCACCGGCGCCGGCATGCGGGGACCGCCTGCCCGTGACGTGGCGGTGCACCGACGTCTATAGTGAGGTGCGCGGGGTGGCGAGGGGGAGCCGGCTGATGCGGACCCGGGTTCACGCCGCAGGGCGTGCGGCGTGCGTCGTCGACCGGACGTCCATCGGACTTTCCCCGAGAACGACGCGATGTTCGAGAGCTTGACGGTAGATGAATATTTATTGCGGCAACCTGGCCTACGGAATGACCAGCGAGGATCTTCGCCAGGCGTTCGAGGCGTTCGGCGATGTGTCCTCGGCCAACGTGATCACGGATCGCGACACGGGCCGATCGAAGGGCTTCGGATTCGTGGAGATGCCCAACGACTCGGAAGCCCAGGCGGCCATCGAGGCCCTCAACGGCACTGACATGAAGGGGCGCCCGGCGCGCATCAACGAGGCGCGCCCGCGTCCGGCTGGCGGAGGCGGCGGCGGCGGGGGCGGCGGCCGAGGTCCGCGCCCCCCGCGCGGACGGTACTGAATCCCGCCCAGGCGGGTAGCTGCCCGGACCCCGCCCCGGGGCCAGGCGGCGGGTG
>JBFHNV010000096.1:0-21378 GCA_041593595.1 Gammaproteobacteria bacterium | reverse complement strand
GCGCTGCGGCGAGGCCCGCTTCAGGGCCAGCATGCGGCCGAGCAGGGACCAGGCAGGGGTCTCGCCGTCGCGGGGCTCGAGCACCGAGAAGAAACCCTTGTCCGACTGCCACTGATCGGTGCCGTGGGCGTCGATGAACAGGCGCGTGGGCTCCGCCGGCGTGAGGCGCGTGCCCTGGTACACCCGCTTCGTGGTGGCACCCCGGTCCAGACCCGCCCACGAGGCCAGGTCGAGCTGGCACGGGGCGTTGTAGCAGGCGTGGCACGCGACGCAGCGGTCGTCCAGGATCCGGCGCACGGTGGCCGCACGGCCGTCGCGGCCCGTGGCGGCGTCGGTGTCCGCCGCCTGCGGTGGCGCCGGCGCGAGCAGCGCCGCGGCAAGGGCCAGCGCGGCGATGCGCGCCGCACGCCGGCGCTGCCTCATCGCAACCATGAGGCGGCCCATGTGTCGTTGCTCGTCACCCGTCGCCTGTCCGGTTGCGCGGCTCCGGGCATTCTGCCCCGCCGCCGCGGACGCGCAACCGCCCGGCGCGGGTCTCTGATCCCCTGCCTTCGTGCAGCGCCGCCCCGAGCAGGCGGACACGATGATCGGCGCGGCGCCGTTCGACGTGCGCCAGGTCGGTCTCGGAAAGCGGCCTGCGGTGCACGAGGCGCTCGCCACGCGCGCCGTGTACCGCGACTTCACGCCCCCGGCGGCACCGGCGACGGTCGCGCGGAGGAGGACGCGACCGGTCGCGCGGTGCCGCCGTGAACGCCCCTCGCCCCCCTCAGAAGTTGGCCCGGATGAGCAGGTTCAGCGAGTGCTCGTCCACGTTGTCGCGCCCGAGCAGGGTGTTCACCTCGAGGGCGCCGCTCACCGTGTCGGAGCCGTAGAAGCGCGCGCCCACGCCGAGCAGCACGTCGGAGCGATCGGCGCTGCGCTGGCCCGGCGCGGCCCTGGTCTGGTTGAAGGAGTGGTTGTAGGTGGCGCTCACGAAGGGCTCCAGCACGCCGAAGCTGCGCGCCACCTCGGCACCCAGGTTGAAGCGGCCCACGCTGAACTTCGACGACGAGGCGACGGTGCCGTCGCTCTCGGTGAAGGCCTCCTGCTTGTCTCTGGCCCACAGCGCGCCGGCGCGACCGGTGATCAGCCACTCGCGCAGCTCGCGGCCGTAGTTGACGTTGGCCGCGGCGTAGGTCCGGTCGCCGTCGAGCGTGCTGGTGATCCGCGTGCCCGCCGTGGTGCGGAACTGGTCGATCTCGAGCTCCGAGCGGCCGAGCGCCACGTCGGCGCTCAGGTTGTCGGTGAGCAGCGCGCCGGCATAGGCCACCAGGGTGAAGCCGTCGCTCTCGATGTTGCCGCCGTTGAAGAGGGTGTCGCGGTCGTCCACCTCGTAGCCGCCGGCGACACCGAGGAGCACCTTGTCGGTCACGGCCACGTCCGCGCCCAGGGTGACGTGGGCGCGGTCGGACTTCGACGCCGTGGTCACGCCGTCGTTGTCGCTGGACGTGTAGCCGGCGTTGCCCCACACGGCGATGGGCAGGGTGTGCGACCCGGCGGCCATGCCGCGGGTGGAGAAGCCCGCCTGTCCGGGACCCAGGGACAGCGCCCGGGGGCCCCCGAGGCCGGCGAGGGCCTGCAGCCCCTGGCCGACGGCGCGCGACGTATCCGCGAGCGGGCCGTGCCGGAGCGCCGCCAGGGCGACGTCGGCCTGCACCACGGTGTTCGAGGGTGGGGGGGGCGCCGTGGACGTCGTGCCCGCGGCCTGGGGTGGGGTGCCGGACGCGGTCACGTCCGCGCTGCAGGCCATGGAGAGGGGCGTGTTGCCGAGGCTGAAGTCGGTCGGGACCCCGTTCTGCAGGTTCAGCGACGCGACGCCGCTGCCATTCAGGATCTCGGCCCCGCTCATGAACACCGGGGCGGTGCCGCTGGTGTTCTGAGGGATGTTCTGGATCGTGATCTGCGCGGGCTTGGTGAAGATGCCCCCGGCGGGGATGACGATATCCAGGTTGGCGCCGTTCAGGTTGGCCGTCGCGTTGGTGACCGTGCCGGGGCCGGTGATGTTCATGCACGAGGCCACGTTGATGACCTGCACCGTCACGCTGCCGGCCGGAAAATCCTGGGCCTTCGCGGGTGCGGAGAGGACGGCGGCGGCCAGCAGGACGGCGGCCGGATGGGCGGCGCGGATGGTTCGTTGCATCGGAGTCTCCCCCATGGGATGCCGGTCCCCACCGTCAGGGCCGACTTTTTCTGGCACTATTTCAGTAGATTATAGAAATAATCTGAGAATCTACAAGAGAACAATGCCGGAACTCGTTGCCCGTGGCGGGCGCCACCGGGCGCCGTCGGCCCAGGCTCCGAGCACCCTCTGGCGGCCTGCATTCATCCCGGACGGCCGCCAGCCGCGCGCCACCGCCATCGGCGCGCCCCCGTGCCGCCTCGGGCCGCTACGGGTACCCCGTCGGGATGCCGGGGCGGGATGCCGGGCGGCGCAGCGCGCGCCGGGGCGGCGTCAGAAGCGGATCAGGCGCCGCTCCTGGAGCCACAGGGCCCGGTAGCCGTAGAGCGCGTTCAGGTGGTGCAGCCAGGCGTGCAGGGCGTGGTCCTGCCACAGGCGGTCCACCGCCCCGTTGACGGCCCGGTAGTGCTCCACCAGCGCCGACACGTCGCCGGCGGGCGGCGGGCCGAGCCGCGCGCTCTCCTCGCCGATGAGGGCCAGCCAGTTGGCGCTCACGCCCATGGCGAAGTGGGGCCAGGCGCGCTGGATGGACTCGGGCCACCCCTGGTCGCTGGTGGCCTCGACGGGGGCGCCGTCGGAGGCCACCGGCAGCAGCACCTGGCTCACGTGGCCGCCGGCCCGGAGCCGGTCCAGCACCGCCGAGGCGCCCACGGCCGCGGTCACCTGCGCCGCCACCGCCGGGTCGGCGTAGTACAGGAAGCGCACCTGGTGCCCCAGGTCGTCCGGCGCGGCGCGGCGGTGGAAGCGCCACAGCACCAGTGCCGGGCCGTAGCGCCGGATCACCGGCGCGAACACCTGCTCGGCCAGCAGCGCGTCCAGGTGCCACTGCACGTGCTCGGCGCCGCGCCAGCCCATGCGCACGTGCACGGTCCACCACTCGGGGGTCCCGGCGGGGCTGTCCGGCGCCGCCGGCAGGGCACCGGGGGGAGTGGCGGGAGGCGGTGCCGGCGTGGCGCAGCCCGCCAGGGCGAGGGTCGCGGCCAGCAGCAGGGCGGCGGGTCGAGCATCGATGGCGGGCTCCTCGCGGCGCGGGCTCCGCGCCACTGTAGCGCGGGCTCCCGGACAGGAAGCGCCGGCTGCGGGACGGACCCGGGCACGCCGGCCCCGCACACGACCTCGTCGGCGGCCTGCAACCGCTCTCGGGCCGCGGTGGGCGACCATGCGGCGCCGGCCCGCGTCGCTTGCTAACCTCCCAATCGCGCGGTCGTGTCACGCATCCCCAGCGTCTGCAGGGCCGCTCCGGCCGACCCGCTCTGCGAACAGGAACGCGAGAACCGTCGCAAGGGGGAAGAATCATGCTGACCTGGATCATCTCCGGCGGGATCCTGCTGGCCCTGGGCCTGAGCCTGTTCTGCCTCGTGAAGTGGTGGGGCCTGAGCTGCGTCGGCGTGACGCCGGTGCACCTGTTCACCTTCATCGCCATCCTCTTCACTTCCGGGCTCGACGTGGGGCTCATCATGTTCCCGCTGACCGAGTTCCCGGTGTACGCAGACGTGGCGGGGAACCCCGAGTACGCGTTCTCGAACCCGCTGGCCATCGAGTTCGGCTTCTGGGGCTTTCTCATCTGGAGCTTCTACTTCCTCACCAGCTTCTACTTCTGCGTCATCGAGCCTAGGGTGAGGTTCTTCGAGCTGGGCCCCGTGAAGGTGGTGCACAACGCCGTGGTCATCGGCACCTGCGCCTTCACCGCCTATCTGTTCCTGATCAACCTGCCCTGGTACGTGCCCCAGATCGGTGACGGCGAGAGCGTGGTGGCGACCTTCTACGTCATCGTCTTCGGCGTGATCCTGGCCGCCGCCTATTCCAGCACCGACATCAAGTACGTGCGCATCCTGAGCATCGCCTCCACCTGGCTGTTCTTCGGCCTCATCGCCCTGCTGTGGGTGGCGGGGGGAATCGCTCCGACGGAGTTCGCCGCCACCGCGTCGCTGCTGGGGAGCTACTTCACGAACATCCACCAGTTCGTGCTGCCGCTGAACGACTATCACGAGTTCTACCTGTTCTGGTGGTTCGCCTGGAGCATCATGATCGGCCAGTTCACCTCGCGTTTCGTGGGCGGGCTGAAGACCTGGCAGGTGTTCGTCGCGCTGCTGGTGTTTCCCTCCATCCCGCTGGCCGTCTGGTTCTCTGTGCTCTACTACTATCACGGCAACGGCATCGACGTGACGGGCCTGTTCAGCATCGCGATGGTGGTGGTGGGCATCACCTTCGTCATCAACTCGCTGGACTCGCTGATCCGGCTCTACACGGACAACCTGTCGCTCACCGTGGATCGCTTCGGCAAGTGGACGTACATCGCCGGCAACGTGGCGGTGCTGTTCGGGCTGACCCTGCTGTTCAAGCTGGACTTTCTGCAGATCCAGTGGATCGGCGCCCTGGTCATCGGCATCTACATCGCCTGCGTCGCCTACATCGTGTCGGCCCACGGCAGGACCGTGTGGGCCATCGACAGCTCGCCGGAAGGGCGCAGCGTCGACTTCCACAAGATCGAGACGGTGCACTGAGCACAGGCCGCGCTCGGCCGCGGGTGGTGCGTCGCGCGAGTCACCGAGGAGTTCGAACATGCACGCGCAGCCTCCTGGTTCGCACCACGTGGGCGGTGTCTTCGTCGCCGGCCGCGGCGAGCGCCACCCGGACCTGAACCCCGCCAGCGGCGAGGCCATCGCCGAGATCGCCTGGGCCACGCCGGAGGAGGTGGCGGCGGCGGTCTCCGCCGCGCGGGACGCCTTCGAGACGTGGCGCGACACCGCCCCCGCCGAGCGCGCCCGGGTGCTGCGCCGGGCCGCGGACATCCTGCGCCGGGACAACCGGGCGCTGTCCGTCGCCGAGACGCTGGACACGGGCAAGCCGCTGGCCGAGACCCTGGTGGCCGACGCCGCCTCGGGCGCCGACGCGCTGGAGTACTTCGCCGCCCAGGCGGCGACCCTGGTCGGGCAGCAGATCCCCTTCTCCGGTCATCGCGGGGACTTTGCCTACACCCGGCGCGAGCCTCTGGGCGTGTGCGCCGGCATCGGCGCGTGGAATTACCCCATCCAGATCGCCTGCTGGAAAGCGGCGCCGGCGCTGGCCTGCGGCAATACCGTGGTGTTCAAGCCCTCGGAGGTCACGCCGCTGTCCGCCCTGGGTCTCGCCCAGGCCCTGATGGAGGCAGGCCTGCCGGCGGGCGCGTTCAACGTGGTCCAGGGCGGTGCGGAGGTGGGCGCCGCCCTGGTGGCCCACCCCGGGATCGCGAAGGTGTCGCTGACCGGCGAGGTGGGCACCGGTGTGACGATCATGGGCGCGGCGGCCGCGACCCTCAAGCACGTGACCCTGGAGCTCGGCGGCAAGTCCCCTTTCATCGTCTTCGACGATGCCGACGTGGACGGCGCCGTGGGCGCGGCCATGCTGGCGAACTTCTACTCCAGCGGGCAGATCTGCTCCAACGGCACCCGCGTGTTCGTCCACGCGGCGGTGCGGGAGCGCTTTCTCGAGCAGCTCGTGGCCCGCACGCGGCGGCTGCGCCTCGGCGATCCCCTGGACGAGTCCACCCAGATCGGGCCGCTGGTGTCCGAGACCCACAGACGCAAGGTGCTGGACTACTACGCCAGGGGTCGCGAGGAGGCCGAGGTGCTCGTCGGCGGCGGCGCGGCCTCCGTGGCCGGCTTCGAGAACGGCTACTGGGTGGAGCCCACGATCTTCGACGTGCGCAGCGACAACGCGGTGGTGGCCCGGGAAGAGATCTTCGGCCCCGCCCTGAGCGTGCTCGGCTTCGACGACGAGGAGGAGGTCACGGCGCGGGCCAACGCCACGGAGTACGGCCTGGCCGCCGGCGTGTTCACCCGGGATCTGGCCCGCGCCCACCGCATGGTGGCGCGGCTGGAAGCCGGCGTGTGCTGGATCAACGCCTACAACCTGACGCCGGTGGAGATGCCCTTCGGCGGCGTCAAGCGATCCGGCATCGGCCGCGAGAACGGGCACGCCGCCATGGAGCACTACAGCGCGCTGAAGAGCGTGTACGTGGGGCTGGCCGCCGTCGACGCGCCCTACTGAGGCACCCCCGAGGCCGCGGGCGGAGCTCGTCGTCCGCGGCGACTCGCGAGCCCGCGAGTCCGTCGCCGCCGCGTGCTCGGGCCGTCCGGAACTCCGATGCGGAGCGCTCAGTCGTCGTCCCGGCCCTTGTCCCTGTCGTCGTCCTCGTCCCTGTCCTCCTCCTCGCCGGGCGCCCCCGGCACGTCGACGAACATCTGCACCGCATTGCCCTTCCTCAGCCGCAGCGTGGTGGTGTAGCGCCCGGGCACGGGATCGGGACCCACGTCGAACCGGAACTCGTAGCGCGCCACCGGTGGCGGCGGTCCGCCGCCGGGCGAGAGACTTGCGAAGACGCTGGTCACGTTGATGCTCGGCCGGATCGCGCGCAGCACCCGCAGCTTGCCCGACCCACGGTCCACCAGGCCGCCGCCGGCGTCGCGGTGCTCCACCGCGATCCGGTAGCGGCCCGCCCGCGGGCTGATGATGGCCTTGCCGATGATGTGGATCTGCTTGACCACGGGACCGGTGTCGTCGCGAGCGGTGAGCACCAGCGTGTTGCCGTCGCGCGAGACGTCGGGTGGTACCGGGCTCTGGGGGTAGCCCCGGAGGAAAACCACCGTGGAGCAGGCCAGTGTGCCCGGGACGCATGCCGCGTTCAGCACGCTGCCGCAGTTCTCGCCCAGGGAGCAGACCGGAAACTCCGCCAGCGCGCCGTCGTCGAACCGGAAGCCGGCCGGCAGCGTCACCCGGACCCGATCCCCGCGCTGCAACGCGATGCCCTGCTCCGCCGGATCGAGATCCACGTCCAGGTCGATGACGAAGTCGGCCTGCCGCCCCTGCACGTCGCCGTCGGCGACGATGGGTGCCTTCATGCCTACCTACCGCTCGCCCCGAGCGCATCAGCTGACTCATTGCAAGTCGAAATCAGCCGGGGACATTCGTTCGGTCTCGAATCGTCAGATTGGGACCTCGGACCCTCCAGACCTTCCTCCGGTGGACGGCAGGCACGCATACCCCCACAAGGTATACCGAGCCATCGCAGCCCGCCCGTAATACGACACCGTACGGCGCGGGTGAGGAATCCCGGCTCGTCAGCGCCGATGGAGGAAGGATGTCGAATCCTGCCCGTGTGGCGCGCTCGGCCTCGCGCAGCCGGCGCATCGCGCGTTACCTGTCCGCCCTCATCGCGGCCGCCGGTGCCCTGTCGTTCGAAGCGGCAGCTTCCGGCTGGGAGAGATCGTCGAGGACCCCGTGTCCGGAACGGAATGGGGTGGGGAGATCACGGGCCACTCCAGGGGGCGTCTCGGATTCGAGGTGGGCGCGTTCGCCGATTCCGGATCCTTCGACGCCCGGTTCACTGGCATCGGCAATCTGAGCCTGCCCGATTTCACCACGCTCGGCTCGCAGCCGGTCCGGTCGACCTTCGGCTACGATTCCAGGTCGACCGGGATCATGCCCAGCACCGGCTTCAGCACCCAGTCGCCGCAGGTCGGCGCCTATGCCGACCTCGTGTTCGACCTGGATGCGATCTTCGGTGCCACCGGCTGTCTCGGTGGTTGCACGGGATTCAAGCTACCGCTCGACCTGGAGTTCAAGCAGGAGCTCGTCGCCGTCAATCGCGAGAAGGCCGGTGCCGACGACAAGCCGCCGGGCGGCCAGTTCGACGGTGAAATTCGCACCGTGGTCACCAAGCTCGCCGATTACAAGGAAGCGGTGGATTTCGTTCTGGGAAAGAACGACAAGAACATCCCTGCTCCCACCCCCGAGAAGAAGAGCGGCGGTGGCGCCACCGAGAAAACCGGCAAGAAGGGCCTCAAGGCGGGGATCTTCTTCAACCTCGAGGATACCGACGCGTCGCTGCTCGGGCAGAAGATCTCGCGTCAGTACGGGGTGCAGGTCCCTGGCGACCTGGTCAGGTCGGGCAACGCCAGCCTGGGCGTCGAGCTCGGCAGCGCGGAGATCACGCTGCCCAACGTCCAGCTGACCAGCAAGGCTCCGCCGGCCGCGAACGGCGTCCTCACGGCATCGTCCAGCGACATCGACGAGTCGCTGACGCAGGTTGCCAAGGTCGACGTGGACTTCGCCGCCATCGCCGGCACCCTGCTCGGCGTGCCGGGTGCCGGCGGGACGATCAAGGCAGGCATCGAAGGGGTCGTCGACCTGGAGGTGACCACGGTCTCGTACAAGCTCGGCCCGACGCTGCGCGTCGAGCAGGAAGCCCAGGTCGTGCCGAACGGCACCATCCTGCTCGAATTCGACCAGTCGACCGGCGTCAAGGTCGGCGACGCGGCAGCGTTCCGGTTCGCCAGGCAAGCCCGTTTCGTCCCCGGAACGGACGTGCAGGTGCTCTTCCAGGGCAAGCCGATCGACGTCACCCCCTCCTTCGAGTTCGGTGCGCGATTCGACAACCGGATCGATCTGGTGGCCGATCTGGACGGCAAGCTCGAGGCGCTGGCCCTCGAGCTCGAGGTGTTCGGCGAGAAGTTGATCGATGCCGGTCCGCTCATCACCAACGATCACAGCCTGCTCACGGGAAAGCCCGTCGCGCAGCTCTTCGGCGACAGCGTCAAGGTCAAGGTGGATCCGGGCAAGGGTGACAAGAACACGCTGAGCAGGGTGTGCGACACGCAGGCGCTGGGCGCGGGCTTCGACGGGACCGGCGCGTTGATCCGTGCCCGTGCCCATGGGCGTCGCCCGACTCCCGTCGCGCGAGCTGGCGAGGCGCACCGAGCGTCGGCGGCACAGGCAGCTTGCCGAGATCACTGTTCGCGTGCCTGACGGCGGAATCAGGTGATCTGCACGTGGTCGGCGCCGGCTCGCAATCGAGAACCGACCCTCTCAGATGGCGGCGGGGTCAGACGGGCAATCAGCGCTCGCCGCCGTCCGATCCCTCCGCCCCGGCGCCGGGTGACTCGCCATCGTCCCCATCGCGCGACGTCTCCCCCCGGGGCCTGGCGCCGGTCGACGACCGGCTGCGCCGGTCCCGGTGCCCGGCATCGCCCGCATCGTCGGTGTCACGGTCTTCCCGGGATGACGCGCGCGAAGCCTGTGCCTCCTCATTCTCCTTCTCCCTGCGCACTTCCGCCGTCATGGTCGGGAAGGCGATCTCGATCCCCGCGTCGCGGAACGCGTCGAGTATCTGCAGGTTGACCCGGGTGTCGAACTCGAGCGCCTCCCAGTACTCCGGAGGCTGGTAGTGATACTGGACGAGGAGCCTCAGATCGTAGTCGCCGAAGGTCTCGAAGACGACCTGCGGCGGATCGTGCGAGGGCATGTGCTCCGGGTCATCGAGGATGGACTTGATGATGTCGATGGCCTCCCGGATCTTCTCCACCGGCGTGCCGTACACCAGCCCGATGTGGAATCGCCTTCGGATGGCCCCCCGTGCACCCACGTTATGCACAGCGCCTTCCACCAGCTTGGTGTTGGGAATGGTGATCAGGTGATTGTCGAAGGTGCGCAGCCGGGTCGAGCGGAACCCGATGTCCTCGATGGTGCCCCAGGTGTCGTCATAAATGAGCACGTCACCCACCTGGAACGGCTCGTCTCCGAAGATGGTGAACGAGGCGGCGATGTTCTCGATGCTGCCTCGCAGCGCGAAGGACAGCGCGAGCCCCACCACGCCCAGACCCGCCAGCAGGCCGGTCAGGTTGGAGTCGAGGATGCTGTGGATCAGCACGACCAGGAACACCGAAACGACGATCACGCGCATGATGCGCCGGATGATCAGGCGCCGGTGCGTGCCCAGTCCGTGACCGACCACGTGCTCGGTCGCCACCGCGAGACCGCCGCCCAGGGCATCGCAGAGGTTCCATAGCATCCAGAAGCCGACCAGGATCAGCACGCCGTGCGTGATCTCCTGGGCCGTGCCGAGGGCGAGGCCGGGGATCCACACCCAGTGCAGGCCGCCCAGGACGCCGAGCGCGGCGGCGCCCAGGTACAACGGGCCCTTGAGCGCACGCTGCAGGAAACGTGCCCAGCGGGGAATCTCCACGTTCGCGGCGAGCCACTGGAACAGGCGCTGCAGGATCCAGACCACGGCGAGTCCGGCCAGCACCGTCGCGGCCCAGGCGAGCAGCGAGCGCGCCGAGTTGCGCTCGACGAAGGTGTAGTGGGCCATCGCCCGCGCGAAGGCGAGGCGGGTATCGAAGTGGCGTTCGACGGGCGGTGGCGGGTGACCCCTGGTCATCGCGTCGACCGCCGTGGCCAGCTCCTCGATGCGCTCGGCGCGAAGCGGGGTCAGCTCGTCGGCCACCTCCTGGGCGTGCAGCACGCCGTCGCCGGCCAGGCGGGTGAGCGCCTCGGCCACCGCGTCCATGAACTCCGCGGCGCGCTCGCGCACCAGCGCCTCGATGGTCTCCTGGGGGACGGCACCGGCGCGATCGGACTGCATGCGCTCGAGCATCGCGCGAGTCTCGCGCGAGAAGGAGTCCGAGACCTGCTCCAGCACCTCTCCCTCCGTGAGCACGACGCCGCGCAGCGGCGAGGTGCTGCTGCCGGAGAACGAGATCCCCTGGGCGCGCAGATCGCCGGTGCCAAGCAGGCACAGCCCGAGCGCCAGCGCGGCGCGAATCGCGCGTGCCCGGCGATGCGTCGCGCCACCCCCGCGGGCTCCGGCACGCAGTCTCCCGAGCGTCATCAGTGTCGCTCAGGTGGCATCGGGTTGAAGCGCCCTTCGCATCTCGTCCAGGAGTCAGGCGACCAGCTCCACGCTCCCGCGATGCACGACATCGGTGTACACCTGGACTGCGAAGGCCCGGACCGCGCCAGCAGCCTGAATGCGAATACGACGCTCAGCATCGACAGCAACGTCGCGACGATGACGACTTTCGGAAGCTGGGTGACGCTGAAATAGGACAGGAACAGCGCATCGCGGGTCGCCTTGCCGGCAACCTGATGCGTGATGATCAGTGTCACCGGGACCAGCGCATGGAGCGCCGGGCCCCGTGATAGGAAGCGTGTCATTGCCTGTGCCAGGCCGTCATCTCGAGATCGCTGATGTCATGGCGGCTGGATCGCGCTGGTCTTCAATCGACTGCGGAAGGCATTATGCTGAGCGAGAGCGTCTGCGTCCAAGTCGGGTCCGGGTGTCGAGAACCGTACTCCAGGTGTCGGAGCAGGAGAGGTGTGGCACGACCGGTTTCGAGGGCCTGCGGGTGGCGTTCGGCAACTGCAGCTTGAAGCGCAGCAGCGACGACTCACACACGCAGTGGTTGATGGACCACTTCATCGCGGTGATGGAGAAGAACGGCGTGCACAAGAACGAGCACGGTCAGTTCGTTCACTACGGCAAGGTGGGCGGCTGCCTGGTGACGGACAACGAGGGCGGGGTGAAGGCCGTCAGCATGGAGATTCTCTACGCGCTGCAGCATATCGGCTATTGCATTCCGCCGCAGGCGGACGCCGGTTGGATCGGCGAAGCGGGTCCGGCTTTCGGGAATGTCATGTGCCGGGGCGTTGCCCGCCTGACCCGCTGCAGCGATCATCCGCCGTCCGGCGCGGCTGTGCAGCAAGCTAGATAGCTCAGGTTCCGAACCCCGGATCACCGGCCAAGGAGGAGGACGGCTTGGGTCGATGCGCCCGTAGGCGGCAGGGACGCCGCCTCGGAGCCCCCGGGGAGGGGTTCACGGCGGGGCTCATCGAGCCATGCCCACATCCGCATCACGGACTGTTCGTAGCAGATTTCGGGACAGCAACTTGGCCGGGCGGAATCGGAGGGTACCGTTCATGGCACCGGTCCACAGGACCCGCCGCGAGGCGCCGGCGGACGCCGGCGCACCGACCGCCACCGGGCGCGCGGCCGGCGCGCCTGCGGGGCAACGTGGAGCGCCGCCCGCCCCCGGGACGTCGTGCCGACGCCGCATCCGCCCGGACGGCGGGGACGACGTCTCGGCCTTGCGCGCGTGGCCGCAGGGATCCCGCCCGCTCGGGCCCGCCCGGATCCGCCAGCTCGCCGGCGCCGCCCTCGCCCTGGCGGAGCCGGACGGCCGCGCCGGAGCGGCGTTGGCGGACGAGCTGCAGGCCATCGAGCGGCACTGCACGTTCACCGCGCGCGGCAGCCGCGCATTCCAGCAGCTGCTGGCCACGCTCGGCGTGATCTC
Organism: Gammaproteobacteria bacterium; assembly: GCA_041593595.1. Lineage (GTDB taxonomy): Bacteria > Pseudomonadota > Gammaproteobacteria > HK1 > HK1 > JBFHNV01. Next base: position 9,051 of record JBFHNV010000096.1, on the reverse strand, counting down.
GGTACGCCCGATCGGGCTGCCCCTGGACGACACCCCGTACTGGCTGCGCGACGTCCATCCCCTGGCGAACTACCAGTCGGGCCCTGAGCTCCCGGCGGCTGTGGACGTGCTCGTGATCGGCGCGGGGCTCACCGGTGCTTCCGCGGCGTATCACCTGGGCGAGCCCGCGGCGCTGGCAGGCCGGCGCATCGCCGTCGTGGACCAGGGCGACCCGGCCTGCGAGGCGAGCGGGCGCAACGCCGGGCATTTCGAGACGCTGCCCGAGAACTCCGTCGGGATCTACGAGGGTATCGCCCGTGAGCGGCTGCGGTTCCTGCAGCGCCTGTACCCTGCACTGCCTCCCGAGGTCCTGCAGGCCGAAGCCGAGCGCCAGGCGTCGATCGTGCTGGGATTCGCGTTGCGCAACCGCAACCGCCTGCGCGAGATCATTCGCTGCGAGAGCATCGAGTGTGATTTCGAGCCGCGTGGCTGGATCTATCTCGCGCACACGGATCCCGAGGAACAGGGCCTGTGCGAGGAAGTCGTGCTCGCCGCACAGCAGGGCGAGCGCATCGAGCTGTGGTCGCGTGCCAAGATTCGCGAAGAGCTCGGGTTCAAGACCGGGTATCTCGGACGCTTCGTCCCGGGCGATGGCAGCTTTCACCCGTTCAAGTACGCGTGCGGACTGCTGCAGCGCGCGCTCCAGGCGGGCGTGAAGCTGTACACGCGGGCCCGCGTGCAGTCGATCGAGAGCGTCGCGGCAGATCGCCATCGGATCCACACCGACCGGGGCACGGTCGTCGCCGGGAGCGTGATCCTCGCGACCAACGCCTTCACCCGCACCATCGTCCCGGAGCTGGCGATGATCACCCCGCGGCAGAGTCAGATCATGGTGACCGAGCATGCCCCGGATCGCACCCGCGGCCGCATCGTGACGACGGAGTACGGTCCGGCCTACTTCAACCAGCCCCGCTCCGGGGCGCATGACGGGCGCGCACCCCTGCTGATGGGAGGCGGCGCGGACCGCGCCATGCGCAATCCATTCTCCCGTCGCCGATCGCCCGAGGTGCACGCGGAGCTGTTGCGCCTGCGCGACGCGTTCTACCCGGAGCTGCGTGGTCAGCCCTGCGCCACCGAGTGGGTCGGACCCATGGGCTTCACGCCGGACCAGCTCCCGGCCATCGGGTTCCTGCGCCCGGGCGTGGTCGTGGCGGCGGGCTACAACGGCTACGGAGGGAGCTACACCACCGCGGCCGGCCAGGCGGCCGCGCACATGGCAATCACGGGGGAGGTTCCGCAGTGGGTGCCCGAGGACGTGTTCTCGCCGCGACGCCTGCTGAGCAGGACGCCGCTGTTCATGAGCGAGCACGACAGCCTCTGGCGCATTGCCGCCTCGCTATGCCGCCAGCTGCGCACGGTCAATCGCGAGCTCGGCGACACCCTCAACCAGGTCACCCCCGATGCGGTGGCGGCGCACACGGCGCTGGCCGATTGCGACGCTCCGGGGGAGTCGACGCCCCTCCCGGTGACCATCGATCCCGAGGCGCTGCGCCGTTTTCCCGCGCTCGCCGCGTTCAGCCAGGAGCAGATGCGGGAGCTCCTGGTCCTGGCGCAGCGGCACGACGCGCGGGCCGGGACCGTGTTGTTCGAGGAAGGCAGCCCGGGCGGATCCTGCTACATCCTCGTGCACGGCGCGGTCGAGGTTTGGATTGCCATGGGCAAGCGCCGGGCACCGGTTGCCACCCTGCCCCCGGGCAGCATCTTCGGACAGGTGAGCCTGATCGAGGGGACGCCGCGAACGGCCACCTGCATCGCGAGCGGGGATTGCGTTCTGCTCGAGGTCGGGCGCGCGGCCTGCGAGGGCCTGTTCGCGACCCGCTCGGATACCGCCCTGCGGTTCCTGGCGGCCCTGAACGAAGGCCTGATCTCGGATCTTCGACAAGCCGATCGCAGGCTCCTGCGCCTGCTGCAGGAAGGACGCCTGCGGTGGACGCCCTGGCAGACGCTGCCGGCGAACACGGGCGCTGCCGCAGGGGGCGCCGCCGACTGAGTAGCGGTTCCGAGAACAAGATCACCGTTCTCCGCATCGCGAGATGTTTGTTGCGGCATTCGGAACAGCCAGCTAGGGCACGCCCTGCGGCAGGCGATAGCCCTCGCGCGCCAGGTACACCACGGAGCGGGTGACGCCCTGCCCCTCGTCGTGAACGCGCATGGTGCTCCGCGGCATCAGCTCGCCGACCCTTGCCGGGAACAGGTGCTGGAAGTGGGCAACGGATTCCGGGCTCTCGTGCAGCGCCTCGACGCGGCAGATGCTCGCCCGGCAGTCCACGTCCAGCAGGCGGGCGCCGGCGAGCTCCTCGCTGTTGATGGCGTCATGGATGACTTCGCGGGCGTCTCGCGACCATCCGGGGTCCGGTCGCTCAAGGGCCATCGCGTTCTCGATGGCCTGCTCGCGCCGGTCGCGGGCAGCCGATTCGGCCTCGAAGTGGGCGTCCGTCTCGTGCTCGGGTGGCCACGGATCGTCCGTGGCGGCCTCGACGGGCGTCGCCACCGCCGCCGCGATGGAGGCGAGCGAACCCTGCAGCCGGGACACGTCCTGTCGCAGGGCATCGAGTTCTCGGCGCAAGGCGCGTACGTCCTCGGTGGCGTCCGGGGTCGCGGTGGGCGGCGCCTGCGCAGGCGCCGGGTCGACGGGTCCCGGCACCACCTGGGGCGTCAGCTGGCCCGTAGTCGAAGCGTGGCTCGCCGCCGATGCAGGTTCCTCGGGACGGTCGCCGTCCGGGTGCTGCACGAACCAGTAGACCGCGATCGGGATCCACCCGAGAGCCAGGACCAACGACAGTCGATTCAGAGTCTTCAATAGCTGCCTTCGCGGGTTGTCCGTGGGTCACATTCGGAACAGCGACTCAGAACTCTTCGACTCGAATGCTGAATATGCTCGAGTACTCGGGCAGATAGCAGTAAATGCCGTAGTAGCCGACGCTTGCGCTCGAGTCCACATCGAGATAGAGGCTGGTCCGCCCGATGCCGGAGTACGTCGCGAAGTCACTCTCCACGTATCCGCCCAGCAAGTCGAAGCTGTACAGCGAGCAAGACAAGCTCTGCGTCGCCAGACTGCTACGTTCCACACGGACGTACACCATCGAAGTCCCGTTTGTGTTGGTCGTGTTGGTGCGCACAAGAGGACACGAGACAATTCTGGTGTCTGAACTGTTGTTGAGGATTCTGTTGTAGTCCGCCCAGATGTCCGATCCCTGGCTCCCTGCCCAGGGCTGGCAAATCGTTCCGGAGTGAATCACCGCCTGCACGCTGGCGGCGTGAAACAGCCCCAGTGCCGCCACGAGGCATGCGACGAACTTCGTCCACTTGTTCATACTGTTCTCCCGACGTCGTTTGAGGACAGGCACGTCTCCTGGAATCCTGTCCGTCCGGTTCAGCACGGCGCCGGTGATGAACGCGGGGCCATCGCGAGCGCTCCTGGCCGTGAAGTCGATCACTTCCGGCATCATGGCCACGGAGTCTAGGCGGCCCGGTCAGTCCGTCCCGGTGCGAAAGGTCACCGTTGACGGGATTCTCTCGAAGGACGCTCACGCCACCGGGCTCGCGTGCTGCGCGATCTCCGCCCGGGATCTGCATGACGCATGACGAAACGCCGGAGGAGGTGCAGGCACCCCCTCCGGCGTGAGGCGAACGGCTCTCGGGCCCGCTACGCCTGCTGCTCGAGCATGGACTTCACGTAGTCGGGCCGAAACGGCACGTCGCGCAGGCGCACGCCCGTGGCGTCGAACACGGCGTTGGCGATCGCGCTCGGGACGACGCAGGCCGCGGGCTCGCCGACGCCCCAGGGCACCTCTTCCGGCCGGTTGATGAGCTCCACCTCCACCCGCGGAACCTGGGGGAAGCGCAGGATGGGATAGCTGTTCCAGTCGAGGCTGGTCACGCGCGAGCGGTCGAAGGTGACCTGCTCCATCAGCGTGCGGCTGACGGTCTGCACGATCTGGCCCTCGATCTGGTTGAGCACGCCGTCGGGGTTGATGATCTGACCGCAGTCGTGTGCCACCACGATGCGCGGCACGCGGATCTCGCCCGTGTTGCGATCGACCTCCACCTCGGCCACCCCGGCCACATAGGTGCGCACGTTCTCGTACTTGATGTAGGTGACGCCGCGGCCGCGGGCCACGGAATTCCCGTCCTGCCTGGGATCGGGCGACGGACGCGTCGCCCAGCCCGCCTTGCGCACCGCCGCCATGAGCACGGCGATGCCGCGGGGATCCGTCAGATAGCGCAGCCGGTAGTTCACCGGATCCTCGCCCGCATTGGCCGCCAGCTCGTCCATGAACGCCTCGTTGGCGTAGGTGTTCTGCATGCGGCCGGGGCTGCGGATCCAGGAGGGCCGCAACGGGGTCTCCTGCAGCCGGTGCACCACGGACCTCAGGTTCGCGAAGCCGTAGGGCGGATTGGCGTTGTGCTGCACGTTGCCGGGATGCTGCGAGGTGCTCTCCAGCCTTCCGGCGAGCTCGGCGCCGATCAGGTGCGGCAGCCCTCCGCGTGCGGTGGGCTCCCAGAACTCCGAATCCCACGCGATGACGTGGCCGCGGGAGTCCACGCCGGCCCGCAGGTCCACCAGCGTCGGCGGCCCCTTCGGATCCCAGCCATGCTCGTCCTCCCGCGTCCACTGCACGCGCACCGGCTGTCCGACCGCCCGCGCCATGATGGCCGCGTCCAGCGATGCGTCCTCGTGGCCGTTGCGCCCGTAGCACCCGGATCCTTCGTGGTTGACGATGCGGACCTGCTCAGGGGTCATCCCCATCGCGTCCGCGATCTGCTTGCGCAGGAAGTGCGGTGCCTGGGAGGCGGAGTGCACCGTGAGCCTGCCGTCCGCGAACTGGGCGATGGCGCACGACGGACCGATGGAGCCGTGGGTGTGCGGGGCGAACGTGTAGGTGGCGCTCAGCACCTTGGTGGCGCCCTTGATGGCTGTCTTCGGATCGCCCGCTTCGCCCATCACCAGGTCTTCCGCGATCTCGGAGGACCTCACGTGCTCGTAGAGCTTGTCCTGCTCCGGAAGTCCCGCCCACTCGGACCACCGTGCCTTCAGCGCACGAGCGCCGCGGATCGCTGCCCACTCGTTGCGCGCGACCACGCCGAGGAAGTTCTTCTCCCGCACCACCTTCACGATGCCCGGGATCCCGGCGACTGAGCTCTCGTCCACGTCGAGCAGCTCGGCCTTGAGCGCCGGCGGTCGCACCACCCGGCCGTGCAGCATGTCGGGCACGCGCACGTCCTGCATGTAGGTGTAGGCGCCGGTCGCCTTGTCCGGGATGTCGACGCGCGGGATCGATTGTCCGACGATGGTGTGGCTCTTCGGGTCCTTCGCCTGGGCCTTCGGGTCCACGGGGATCTCGAAGCGCTCGCCGCCCACCAGCGACGCGATGCTCACCTGCTTGCCCGGCTCGTCCTTGACCCGGATCACGCCGTCCACGGCCTCGAGCTCGTCAGCGGACACGCCGAGCCGCTCGGCCGCCCGCGTCACCAGCGCCGCGCGGGCCGTGGCAGCGGCCTGGCGGATCTCCATGCCGGCCACCTCCACCGACAGGCTGCCCCAGGTGCCGCCCTGGTCGGGGGTGGTGTCGGTGTCGCCCTGGACCAGCGTCACCTTGTCGAAGGGCACGCCGATCTCCTCGGCTGCCATCTGGGCGAGCGCCGTGCGCACGCCGGTGCCGAGCTCCACCTTGCCGGTGTAGACCGTCGCCGACCCGTCCGCGGCGATCTCGAGCCACGAGTCCACCAGCGCCTTGTCTACGCCGGCCGTGCCGGCCGCCGCCGTGCGCGGCAGCACCGCGGACAGGGAGCCGCCGAGGGTGAAGCCGACGACGAGGGCGCCTCCTGACTTGAGGACCGCTCTGCGAGAGATCTGATGCTGCAACATGTCACGCCCTCCTCGTCTGCCTGGCGGCGCGCTGGACGGCGCGCACGATCCGGATGTGCGTCCCGCAGCGGCACAGGTTGTCGGCCAGCGCCTCCTTGATCTGGTCCTCGCTGGGGTCGGGGTTGGCATCGAGAAACGCCTTCGCCTCCATGACCATGCCGTTGATGCAGTACCCGCACTGCACGGCCTGCTCGTCGATGAAGGCCTGCTGCACCGGGTGCGGCCGCTCGGGGGTGCCCAGTCCTTCGAGCGTCGTGATGGCCTTGTCGCCGACCTCGGAGATCGGCGCGATGCACGAGCGCACCGTCTTGCCGTCGATGATCACGGTGCACGCCCCGCACTGGCCGAGCCCGCAGCCGAAGCGCGGACCGTGCAGCCCCAGCTCGTCGCGCAGCGCGTAGAGCAGCGGCATCTGCGGGTCGTCGACCTGCACCTGGGCGGTTTTTCCGTTCACGTTCAGTGAGATGGATCTCGCCATGATGGTTCCTCCCACGATGGTTGTGTGCTGCGTCGTGTCGCCGCCCGGATACTGCGCCCGGGAATTTTTTTCGTCACGACGCGGTGCAGCAGCCGCGGGACACGGCATCGTGTTCTGATCGCCGGCCTGGCAGCGGCGCCCGCGTTCGTCGGGATCGCCGGGTGGGCGCACGGATCGACGATGACGGCAAGCACGCGCAGGTCGGTGCCCCGTGGAACGAGCGCGGCCGGATCGGTCGTCGCGCTCGCCTCGATGCACCGCGAGCCCGTCGGTGACGTCCACGGCGAAGAGGACTTCGCCCGTGTCGACATCGCCCGTTCCACCCGTGAAACGCACGAGGTGGTGGCCACCCGGCGATGGAGCCGCCACCACCTCGAAGCCGTCCACGTCCAGGTGCAGCCTGCAGGTCTCGACCCCGACGATTCGGGCAGGAGGCGAAGTAGCTTCCCATGAGCTATTCTCCGGGGACGATAGACGGCTCGCCCTCGTCCAGGCAGGCGGCGCCCGCACGGGATCTCTGATCCGCCTGCGCCGCGCCGGGACCGGCAACGTCTGCGTCCGCGATGGACATCGGAGCGGAAGGGCTTCGCGCCCTGATAGCAGGGGACTGTCAGCCGCCGCGAGCGGCATCGACGGACTGAATCATGCAGCTCCCGGCTATCGCGGTGCAGGAGCGGATCGAGCGCAGAAATCGATCTGGCACACCGAGGGAGGATCGACATGTTTACCGAAGTCACCCACGACACGCGCTTGCGACGCACGCTGGCGATCGCATTGATGGCACTGGCACTCGGCCTGGCAGCCGCACCGCAAGCGCTGGCCGATGACAACGACGACGACGATGACGACGATATCCTGGGTCCGGAAGCCTGCGAGCGGCTGCCGGCGGCGTTCCCGGCGCCGTCGAAGCTCGTCAAGGCGGTGCGCAAAATCCGGCCAACGGTCCGCTCGGCAGTGTGGGTGGCGGCGACTGGCGCCAGCCCCGGTCACTGCCTGGTCGAGGGTTTCGTGCCAACCGGCAACAGCAGGCAGGGTTTCAACGAAGTGAACTTCCGACTGGGTCTACCCGAGACGTGGAACGGCAAGTACTTCATGGTCGGAGGCGGGGGCTTCGCCGGCTCCCTGCCCAACGTCGGGGCCACCCGGCAGCTTGCCAGCGGCTACGCGACCATCGGCACCGATACCGGCCACCAGGGCAGCGGCATCGACGCGAGCTGGGCCCAGGACAATCCGACCGCGGTCATCGACTTCGGCTATCGCGGGGTCCACGTCACGGCGGTGGGGGGCAAGGAGGTCGTCGAGCACTTCTACGACGAGGACATCGAGTACTCGTACTTCCAGGGGTGCTCGCGCGGCGGCGGACAAGCCCTTATGGAGGCCCAGCGCTTCCCCAGGGACTTCGACGGCATCATCGCCGGTGCGCCGGCCTACAACTGGTCGGCGTTCATGACCGGATTCGCTGACGGTCAGCAGAGGATCTATCCGGACGCCTCGGACCTGACCAACCAGGTCTTGACCCTGGACAAGCTGCCCGTGCTGGAAGCGGGCGTCGTGGCCAAGTGCGACGCGCAGGACGGCATCGTGGACGGCATCATCGGCCGGCCACTGCTGTGTGACTTCGATCCTGCGTTCGACGTGCCGATCTGTGCGCCGGGCGATGATGCCAACCCGAACTGCCTGAGCCTGGAGCAGGTGGCTGCGGTCAAGGCGATTTACGACGGCCCGTCCAACTCACAGGGACAGATCTTCCCGGGCTTCCCACCCGGCTCGGAGAGCCAGCCGAACGCCTGGAACATCTGGATCGTCGGTACGCCGGGACTCTTCGGACCGAATGAGCCGAACCTGCATTTCGCATTCGCCGACGACTTCTTCCGCTACCTGGCCTACGAGGACAACGACGACGGCAGCTTCGGCCTGCACGACTTCGACCTGGAGGATTTCGCGACGCTCGAGCCCATCGGCAGGATCCTGAATGCCACCAGCCCCGACCTGCGCCGGTTCAAGCGCCACGGCGGCAAGCTGATCATCTGGACCGGCTGGGCGGACCCGGCGATCACCACCCTGGGCACGATCGACTACTTCGATCGCGTTGGCGATGCCATGGGCGTACATCGTCGCGACCGGTTCACCAGGCTCTACCTGGCGCCCGGCATGCTCCATTGCAGTGGCGGCAACGGGCCGAACCAGTTCGATCTGATCGGACCGCTCGAGGACTGGGTGGAACGCGGCATCGCGCCGCAGGCGATCATCGCGGTCCATCGCGACGCCAACGGCGTGGTGGACATCGAGCGCCCCCTGTGCCCGCACCCGCAGGTAGCGGAGCTGATCGATCCGAACGGAAGCACGGTGGAGGCATCCAACTTCCACTGCGTGACGCCGTAGTCACCCGGCCCGGCCGCGGCGGGCCGCCGCGGCCGGGCACGCGGGGCACCTGCGCCACGCAGCGCTCGGCGAGACCACACAGCGCGCCCGGCACGGGTGTCGGGTTCTCCGGCGCCGTCACGTGGGGTCACGGATGGCACGACTGCAGCACCCGCTGCAGCGCGGCGCGCCGGGCGGCAGGCCCTGGTTTTTCATAGCGCGAGTGAAAGGTCGCTGTATTCTCCATCGACGAGATCGATGGAGCCCGCGACCATGACCCTGCAGGAGCTGCGCTACCTGGTGG
>JBFHNV010000095.1:0-21428 GCA_041593595.1 Gammaproteobacteria bacterium | reverse complement strand
GTGCGGATGAGTGCGTCGTTGCGCGCGCCGGCACTCACCACCTTCACCGGCGGGATGCGGATCCCCTCCTGGTAGATCTCGGTGGCGGTGGGGTCGTAGGAGCCCGGCGCGCCGCCGCCCACGTCCAGGTGGTGCACCAGGATCCCGGCGATGGCCACCCGCCGCCCGGCGTCGTCGTGCACCGGGGTGAAGGCCAGCCAGTCGCTCAGGTGCTGCCCGCCGCAGTAGGGATCGTTGGTGAGGATCACGTCGCCGTCGCGCCACTCGGTGAGCGGCACGTGATCGCGCAGGATGTCGGCGAGCCCGGAGGCCATGGAGTTCAGGTGCACCGGCATGCGCGCGGCCTGGGCGACGCTGGCACCGTCGGCGTCGAACACCGCGGTGGAGTAGTCCAGCAGCTCGCGTACCACCGACGAGCGGCTGGTGCGCCACACGGTGACGCTCATCTCCTCCGCCGCCGCCACCAGGGCGTTGCGGATGATCTCGAGATCCACGGGGCTCAGCTCTGCGCTCATGCCGCCACCTCCGCCAGCTCCGCTACCAGCTCGTCGGCGCTGGCAAGGGCCCAGACCGCGGACAGGACGATCACCCCGTCGGGCTCCTCCACCACGGCACGACCCCGGATGCGCGCGCCGGCACCGATGGCGGCACGGTCGTGCACCGGCAGCTCCCGCCAGCCGTCCAGGACCAGGTCATCCTTCTCCAAGAAGCACACCGGGCGCGCACCTGCGAGGCACAGGGTGCCGGGCTCTCGGACCCGTGCCACGCACTCGCCAATGCTGTCGATGTCGACGGTCGCTGGATCCTCGCCTTCGAGCGCGAGCATAACGGCAATGTCGGAGCCCCTCAATCGGTGATGGGCGCTGCTCGTCCGCCATGGGCGCAGTCTGATTGGGAGCGGAGCGCGAAGTGCCCGCTCGTTGTCGCCGGGAGGGTGCAGGCGACCTCACATCGGGGCGAGGAAGTGTCCCGCAAGGCGGCCGAGGAATTTCAGCGTCCAGATCGCACCATAGACAGCGCCACGTCGGCCTCGAGGTCGACATCCGGCACGCCGTCACACCGCTGGTCCGCGCTGGCGACGCCCTCAAGTTGCACGGTCCTCTCCAGCGCATCCTGCGCTCGCAGCTTTCGTGCATCCACGCTCATCACGCACAGGGGGTGCTGCGGCTCATCGAGCGCGTCGGTCTGCTCCCCGCTCAGCCGGCGCTCACCGGCGCCAGGCGTGCCGGCGCGCAGGCGACGCCGGGCGCCCGCAGCCACTCGGTGATGGCCGCGGCATCCAGGGGCCTGCAAAGATGGAAGCCCTGAGCCACGTCGCATCCCAGGTCGCGCAGCATGACGAGCACCTGCTGGTTCTCCACTCCCTCGGCCACCACGGACAGGCCCAGGGCGTGCGCCATCTCGCAGGTTGCGTTGACGATGGCGGCGTCGCGCTCGCTGCGGTTCATCTGCATCACGAAGCGCCGATCCAGCTTGAGCTCGTGCACGGGCAGCCGGTGGAGGTAGCCAAGGGAGCTGTAGCCGGTGCCGAAATCATCCACCGACAGCCGCATCCCCATGGCGTCGAGCTTCATCAGCGTAGCCGACGCTCGCTCCGGATCGTGCATCATCGCGCTCTCGGTCACTTCCAGCGCCAGGCGATGGGCCGGCAATCCGGCGCGCCTCAGGCATTGCGCAACCAGCTCGGCGAGAGCCGGATCTTCCAGGTTGCGCACCGACAGGTTCACTGCCACGTGCAGGCGTATGCCCTTGCGGTCCCATTCGGCGCACTGGCGGATGGCGTTGTCCAGCACCCACTCGGTGAGCGGGCGCACCAGCCCCGTGCGCTCGGCCACCGGGATGATGTCCTGGGGCGGCACCGGGCCGAGCTGCGGGTGATTCCAGCGCAGCAACGCCTCCACGCCCACCACGCGCTGGCGGCGCAGGTCCACCTTTGGCTGGTAGCACAGGTGCAGGCCATCGCTGCGGATGGCCTCGCGCAGATCCTTGATGAAGGTCAGCCGGGCGAGCTTGTTGTCGTCAATCTCGTCGCTGTAGACGACGCAATCCTGATTGCTGCGCTTGGCGGCGTACATGGCCACGTCGGCGCAGCGAAGCAGCTCCATGGCGTCGCGCTCGGCATCTCGGGCGATGACGACGCCGACGCTGCCGCCTACCACCAGGCGGTAGTCTCCCACGCTGAAATCCTCGTCCAGCAGCGCGGTGATGCGGCGCGCCACCGCCTCGGCCTCGCCGACGTCGGGACCCACCATGAGCAGCGCGAACTCGTCGCCGCCCAGCCGCGCGACCATGTCGCCGTCGCGCATCGCCCCGGCCAGGCGCCGGCCCACCTGCTCGAGGACGCGATCGCCCATCTGGTGGCCGAGCGTGTCGTTGATCTCCTTGAAGTTGTCCAGGTCTAGCAGCATCACCGCCAGCCCGGCGAAGGGATCCGCATTCAGCGCCTGGCCCAGACGCTGATCCAGCGTGACGCGGTTCGGCAGACCGGTGAGTGAATCGTGGGACGCCTGGTGTGCCAGCCGCACCGCCATCTGGCCGCGACGGGAGCGGTCCAGGACGATCAAGGTGCACACCCCGCAGGCAACGATGAGCGCCACGCCCAGCACCACCAGCAGTCCGGTCTGGGTCTGCTCCCTGGCCAGGGCGGTGGCGCGATTGAGCGGAACGTTGACCTCCACCGCGCCCATGAGCTGGTGACGCTTCCATCGCTTGCCCTGCGGCACCCCGGCGGCGGCGCGGCGGGCGATGGTCGCCGGCTCGGCCTCGACCTGGTTGTGACAGTTCACGCAGGCGTCGTTGACCGCCGGGTCGGCGCGCATGTAGCGCAACGTGCGCACGCCGTCCACGTCCTCGATGCGCCACACGGGCTGCCAGTCGATGGGCCCGGCGGGATCGTCCTGATCCTGGGACTCCAGGTTCGCCCACGCCCAGCGCTGGAACCCGTCCTCCAGGGCGTGGCGTTCGCCCAGGTTCCACAGGCTCACCGGCCGGAACCGGTACAGCCGGTGGCTTCGCTCGCTGGCGCGCGTGCTCAGCGCGGCGAAGAACTGGGCCGGCAACGGCACGTATCCGGGCCGGGAGGCAAAGTCGAAATGCGCGCCGGTGCCGTCGCCCTTGAGCTTGCTGACCGCCATCTCGGCGTATACCGAGCGCGCCTCGGCCGCCTGGCGCGCCACCACCTCGGCAACGTTGAGGGTCTTGAACTCGATCAGGCGCCGCTGGCTGGTATCCACCACCACCCACGCCACGGCGACAACCACCGCGACGAACAGCGCCGACAGCAGCAGGATCTGCCACTGCCCGCCCATGAAGCTGGACACCGCGCCGCGGGCGCGCGGCGTGTCGGCGCGGGCCGTCCGGGGGAAGGTGAGGCTCATCGCCGCGGTTTCGGCCGTCACCGCAAGTTCCTTAGCCGCGCCTTCAGTCAGGGGGGGCAGCGCCCGCGCCGTGCGGCTGACGCGAAAGCCGGCCAGGTCGGCGGCCTCGGCGCTGGCGTACTCGATGCAGTTTCAGAACGCGACGCGCGCCGCGGCAGCGGAATCCGCCGCGTGGTACCGGCCGGTGCGCCGGTTGCCCATCACCCGCGAGTCGGCAAGCGACGCTGGCCGGGCCCGGCCAGCGTGATCGCGCAGGATGTCGCTGAGGCACGAGGCCATGGAAGCGAGATGCACCGGCATGCGCGCCGCCTGGGCCACGCCCTCGCCGTCGGCGTCGAACACCGCGGTCGAGTAGTCCAGCAGCTCGCGCACCACCGACGAGCGGCTGGTGCGCCACACGGTGACGCTCATCTCCTCCGCTGCCGCCACCAGGGCGTTGCGGATGATCTCGAGCTCCACGGGGCTCAGCGCCGCGCTCATGCCACCGCCTCCGTCACGTCCGCCAGCTCCGCCACCAGCTCGCCGCCGTCGGCGCAGGCAAGAGCCCAGCCCGCGGGCAGGACGATCACCGCGTAGGGCTCCTCTACCACGGCAGGACCCCGGATGCGCGCGCCGGGTCCGATGGCGGCGCGGTCGTGCACCGGCACGTCGCGCCAGCCGCCGTCCAGATGCACCCGCCGCGTGCCCTTGAGCGGCGCCTCGGGGCGCGCCCCCGAGGCGCCTGGCTCGCGCGGCATGGGCAGCCGGCCGGTGGCGGTCACCCGCAGGGTCACCAGCTCCGGGACGTCGTCCGGATCCGAGTGGGCATAGGCCTCCTCGTGCAGCGCGTGGAACCGCGCCACCGCCCGGGCCAGGGCCGCCGCATCCGGGGTCGGCGTGTCGAAGGGCACGGCGATCTCGCTGGCCTGCCCCGCGTAGCGCAGGTCCGCCGACAGGGCGATCCCGCGCTCCGCCGGCGCGATGCCGTCGCGCGCGAGCAGCGCGTCGCCCGCCGCCGCGAGCTCCGCCGCCAGCGCCGCCAGCGCCGGCGCCGCGTCCCGCTCCAGCCGCGTGAGCCACGAGCGCGACACGTCGTGCACCACGTCGCAGAACAGCATGCCCCAGGCGGACAGGGTGCCTGCATCGCGCGGGTACACCACCCGGCGCGCCCCCAGCTCCCGTGCCACCTCCGCCGCGTGCAGGCCGCCGGCGCCGCCGTAGGCCACCAGAGCGAAGTCCTCCGGATTCAACCCTTTCTCGAACAGGCTGAGCCGGATCGCCGCTGCCATGTGGGACACGGCCACGCGCACGACGCCTTCCGCCGCCTCGATGACGCCCAGCGCGAGGGGTGCCGCCACCCGTGTGTCGAGAGCGGCGCGAGCCGCGTCCGCGTCCAGGGTCATGGCACCACCCAGGAAGTAGTCCGGATCGATGCGCCCCAGGACCACGTTGGCGTCGGTGACCGTGGGCGCGTCGCCGCCGCGTCCGTAGCACACGGGGCCCGGCTCCGCGCCGGCGCTCTCCGGGCCCACCCGCAGGCGCCCGCCCGCCTCCGCCACGGCGATGGAGCCGCCGCCGGCGCCGATGGTGCGGATCTCCACCATGGGCAGGCGCACCGGGCAGCCGTCCACCTCGCCCTGGCTCACCAGCCGCGCACGCCCACCGTGCACCACGCACACGTCGAAGCTGGTGCCGCCCATGTCGATGCCCACCAGCTCCCCCTCGCCGAGCCGCCGGCCCAGGGTCTGCACCGCCTGCGCGCCGCCGCTCGGGCCCGACAGCAGCAGCCGGGCGGGCTGCTCTGATGCGATCTGCGGTGACGTCACGCCGCCGTTGGACTGCACCAGGTACAGCGCCGGCGAGAACCCTGCCTCGCGCATGCGTGCCTGCAGCCGCTCCAGGTAGCCCTTCACCACCGGCATCAGCAACGCGTTCAGCACCGTGGTGGAGGTGCGCTCGAACTCGCGGATCTCCGGGCTCACCCGGTGGGACAGGGAGATCGGCACCTGCGGCAGGGCCGCGGCCAGGGCCTCGCCCAGGCGAAGCTCGTGATCCGGGTTGGCGTAGGCATGCAGCAGGCACACGGCCACGGCGCGGGCACCGCTCCCGGCGATGCGCTCCACCAGCGTGGTCAGCGCGGCCAGGTCGAGCGGCTCCAGCTCGCGCCCGTCGGCGGCGATGCGTCCGCCCACCTGGAAGCGCCGCGAGCGCGGCACCAGCAGTCGACGCTCCTCGGCCCTGGACGCATACACGTCACGGCGCACGTGGCGGCCGATCTCCAGCACGTCGCGGAAGCCTGCCGTGGTCACCAGGACGCCGGGGGGGAGCTTGCGTTCCAGCACCGCGTTGGTGGCGATGGTGGTGCCGTGGATCAGCGCGTTCACCTGCACCAGGTGGAAGCCGTGGTGCGCGGCGGCGCCGTGCAGGCCCGCCATGAGGCCACGGGACGGGTCGTCCGGGGTGGTGGGGGTCTTGAAGGCCACCTGCCGGCCGGTGGCTTCCTCCAGCACGTGCAGGTCCGTGAAGGTGCCGCCGATGTCGGCGGTGATGCGCAGGCGGCCGCTCAGCACGGAGGTGGCCTCAGTCCTCCACCTCCGAAGGATCCACGTCCTCTTCCTGGCCGGCCAGCGCGGAGAGCGCGTCCTCGGCGCTCTCCAGCATGGCCAGGGCCTCGCAGAACTGCGCCCGCGCGGCCTGCAGTCGCGAGCGCACGTCGTCAATCGACGCCGCACCGCCGCGGGCCATGCGCTGGTCCTCGCGCCCCTCCAGCAGCCAGGTCAGCGACACGTTGAGGATCCCCGCCAGCATGTGCAGGCGGTTGGCGCGGGGCACGCGCCGGCCCGACTCCCAGGCGGCGATGGTGGAGGACGCAACGCCCAGGTGGGCGGCCAGCTCGCCGGCGGTCATTCCCGCGTGCTCGCGGGCGATGGAGATGCGCGGCCCCACGGGATCCGGGCCGCGCTGCAGCTCACTGTTGGAGGCGCTTTCCTGAAGTGTTTCCACGGCTCGTCACCTCGGCTCTTTCGGGCGGGCGGCCACACTACGGGGGCCGTGCCACAGGATCAAATGGAGCCGGGGACGGCGGTTGACCTGGGTCAACCCATGTTGTGCCAGGGTCTGCTGGGATGAATCAATGGGATCGTGGCCGCGCCAAGCCCCCGTCCGAGCGTCCCTCATCTGCAGGAGCACCCCATGCGAGCCCTCCTCGTCACCGCCCTCCTCGCCGCCGCCCTCGTGCCCGCGGCGGCCTACGACGTGGCGGGGATGCGCGACGCCATGCACTCGGTGTTCAGCAGCATGCGCGTGCTGCTGGAGCGCTCCGCCACCCTGGACGGTCTCGCCGAGCCCCAGGACGAGCGCGCCGTGCTGGCGGCAGCCCAGGACCTGGCGGACCAGGCGGCGATCATCTCCGAGCACGTGCCCCGGGACGAGGTGAGCTTCCTGGCCAGCTCCCTGGACCGCTATGCGACCTGGATCCGCCGCAGCCTGGAGTGGCGCCGCCACGAGGCGGCCCGACGGCTGGTGCACGACGCGGTGGAGGTGTGCATCGCCTGCCACACCCGCGTGCCCAGCCGCCGGGACTCGCCGCTGGCACGGGACTTCCTGGACACCGGCCAGATGGAGGGCCTGCCCGCCGAGGATCGGGCGCGGCTGCAGGTGGCGACCCGGCGCTTCGACGACGCCCTGCACACCCTGGAGGGGCTGCTGGCCGGTACCCGGGACCCGGACACCTTCGAGCGGGCCGCACGGGAGTACCTGGTGGTGGCCCTGCGGGTGAAGGGCGATCCGCGCCGGGCGCGGCAGGCCTTCTCCCAGCTGGCCGCCGGCGGCGGGGTGGAGGACGCGCGCCGCAGGCGGCTCGAGTCCTGGGTAGGCGCGCTGCAGCGCCTGGAGATCGACCCGCCGGTGGCGGGCGACCTGGACACGGCGCGGGCACTGGTGCGCGAGGCAGAGACGCGGCGGGACGCGGCGGTGGGCGATCCCCTGGTGCTCCAGGTGGCGGCCAGCCGGCTGCTGTACGAGTACCTGGACCGGGGCGAGGGCAGCGTCGTGGAGGGCGCCGAGGCGTACTACCTGCTGGGGCTCACCCACTACCGCATCGAGCCCGGCGCGCCGCTGCCCCGCGCCGAGCTGTTCCTGGAGAAGGCCGTGCGCACGGCGCCGGGCAGCGAGCACGCACGCCGCGCCCTGGCGCTGCTGCGGGTGAAGCTCACGGAGCAGTACGCGGCCGCCCCCGGCGCGATGCCGCCGGAGATCGTGGACCACCTGCGCTTGCTGCAGGAGCTGGTGGAGTCACCGGGCTGAGGCCGGCCGGGGCGGCAGCGCCGGGGGCCATTGGAGGCCGCCGGCCGCTCGCCTATGCTTGTGTCCTTGCCCGCAGGAGGACCCGGCCATGGCACGCGTGCGCGACGTGGAGATCCACGAGGTGCCCGAGGACGTGCGCCCCATCTACCGGCGCTACGTGGAGGACTACGGGCCGTTCCTCAATCAGGTGAAGGTGTTCGCCCACCGCCCGCCGGCGCTGAAGCACGTCATGGGGCTGCTGCTGGAGCTGGCCGACGAGGCGGTGCTGCCCAAGCGCTACCTGGAGATCGCCCTGGTAGTGGTCTCGAAGCTCAACGAGTGCACCTACTGCGTGGCGCACCACGCGCCGCGGCTCGTCGAGCAGGGTCTGCCCCCGGAGACGGTGGCGCGGATCCTCGAGCCCGACTGCCCGGGCCTCGACGCGGTGGACCGGCTGGTGCGCGACTACGCGGTGCAGGTCACCGAGAAGCCCCAGTACATGCGCGACGCCATCTTCGATGAGCTGAAGGAGCACTTCACCGAGGAGCAGATCGTGGAGCTCACCCTGCGCACGGCGCTGTGCGGCTTCTTCAACCGTTTCAACGACGCGTTGCAGATCGGGATGGAACACGGTGCCCTGGAGCAGATGCTGTCCGCCGGGGGCAAGCTCGAGGATCTGCCGCAGCACGACGCCGCCGAGTAGGGGACGGGAGCCCAGCTTCGAATCGGAGACCGACCCGTGCCCACCGTCGACTACAAGCGTGCACCCATCCACTACGACGTGATCGACCGCCGCCTGCCGTGGCTGCGGGGCGACGGGGACGGCGGCGACGCCATCGTGTTCCACCACGGCCTCGGCGCCCGCGCGGACACCTGGTGCGGCTGGGAGCGCGCGCTCGCCGATCGCCACGTCCTCGTGCGCCTGGACATGCGCGGCCACGGCCGCTCGCCGGTGCCGGACGGCTATCCCTGGACCCTGGATGCGCTGGTGGAGGATCTGGCCGCGGTGGCGGACCACGCGGAGCTCGCGCGGTTCCACCTGGTGGGGGAGTCCATCGGCGGCACCGTGGCGCTGGACTTCGCCGCGCGCCACCCGGAGCGGGTGATCACCCTCACCGTGTCCAATGGCGCCCATCGGGGCAGCGGGATCCGGAACCTCTCCAAGTGGGCGCGGATCATCGACGAGGGCGGCATGGCGGGCTGGTCGGCGCACATGATGCACGAGCGCTTCCACTCAGGCGCCATCGACGACGAGGCCTGGACCTGGTACGAGGCGCAGCAGGCGGAGGTGGACCGGCACACGGTGCTGGCCGCGGCCGCGGCACTCGTTGCCGCGGATCTCACCGGCGAGCTCTCTCACGTCACCATGCCCGTGCTGCTGCTGCACCCGGACGGCAGCCCGTTCATCCCGGTGGCCGTGATGGCGGATCTCAACGCCGCGCTGCCCGACTCCCGGCTGCGGGTGTTCGCGCACGCGAAGCACGGGCTGCCGTTCTCTCACGGCCCTGCGTGCGCGGAGGAGCTCGCGGCGCTGCTGCGCGGCGCGAGCGGCTGAGCGCCGCGGATGCCGCTCGGCGTCTCCGCGGAGACGCGGCCTCGCCGACGGCCTTTTCTCCGCTCGACTTCGAGGAGCAAGCGCGATGACCATCGAGGGCGGCTGTCTGTGTGGCTCCGTTCGCTACGCCATCACCGGCCCGCTCGGGCCTGCCGGCCACTGCCACTGCTCCATCTGCCGCAAGGCCCACGGCGCGGCGTTCGCCACCTGGGTGTTCGTGGAGCCGGACCAGTTTCGGTGGAGCGCCGGCGCAGAGCTGGTGGGACGCTACCCGTCCTCCCCCGGCCGGGAGCGGTGCTTCTGCACGAAGTGCGGCTCCCCGCTGGCCGCGGTCCACGACGGCCAGGTGACGGAGGTGGTGCTCGGGAACGTGGACGGCGATCCGGGCGTGCGCCCGCGCGAGCACGTGTTCGTGGGCTCGAAGGCACCGTGGCACGAGATCACGGACACACTTCCACAGCACGACACGTGGCCTCCGGGGATGGGGCCGTGACGGCAGGACTGGACCATCGCCGCGCCTGTACGTTGAGCGGGCACGACCGGCGCGCCAGCGCATGCAGGGTGCTTCGCGATGGCCGTGCCGCTGCCCGATAGATACATGGTATCCGGCCCGACCCGCGTGCTGCGCGCGCTCGGGCCCGCGAGAGACCGGCGCCTCTCGGGGGCGGGTCGGGCGGGCGCAAGGCGCCCGGAAAATGCCTGATCGGGCTCAATGGAATCGACTGTGGACGCGCCTGGGGGTGGCCGGGCCGGACACCACGGTATTCGAACGGCTCATGGCCGCTTACTCCGAGCCGCACCGGAAGTACCACACGCACCAGCACCTGGACGAATGCCTCGCGATGTTCGAAGAGCTTCGAACCGAGGCGACCCACCCGGAGGAAGTCGAGCTGGCGTTATGGTTTCACGATGCGATCTACGACACGAGGCGCCAGGACAACGAGGCGAAGAGCGCCGCGTGGGCGCGTGCAACGGCGCGCGCCGGAGGCCTGCCAGCCCATGTGTCGGATAGAATTCAGCAGCTGATCATGGTCACCCGGCACGACGCCGAGCCCCGGGAACCCGACGAAAAAGTGATGGTCGACGTGGACCTGTCCATTCTTGGCGCAGCGGCGGGACGATTCGACGAATACGAGGCCCAGATCAGAGAAGAGTATGCCTGGGTACCGGGCGTGGTGTTTCGAGCCAAGCGCAGGGGGATCTTGAAGGGATTCCTGGCGCGGGCTTCGATTTTCAACACCCCGAAGTTCGTCAAGACCCATGAAGCGAGGGCCAGAGCCAATCTGGAGCGATCCCTCGAGCGTTTGCGGGCCTGACCACGTGCTCCAGCCGACGCAAGACGGCGGCGCCGCGGTGCCCGTTGTGGGCGCCCGGGTGGGGACGTTGCACTCGACCGATGCCCGTCACATCCGAACGAGTAGCGGCCGGACAGTTGGTCCATGACAGGCGGGTGGGAGAGACCATGGAGATTGCGAAGGTCTGCATCGTAGGCGCCTCCGGCACGCGTGGTCAGTACATGGTCCAGCACTGTGCACGAGGCGCCAGCCATCGTGGGCTGCCAGACTGCTTCCGCGCTGGCCCACGGGCAGCGATCAGGCTGAGTCCGGACATCGGCCGATGGACATCCATCCCCTGACCCCCTCCCTCGGCGCCGACATCACCGGCCTCGACGTGTCGCAGCCCCTGGACGACGCGGCGTTGCGGGCCGTGCGTGAGGCCCTGGTCCGCCATGGCGTCATCGTCATCCGCGACCAGCGTCTGACGCCCCGCCAGCAGCTCGCCTTCGTGGAGCGCTTCGGGCCCATCCACCAGCATCCCCACGTGACGGGACTGCCGGAGGTGCCGCAGATCATGGAGGTGCTCAAGACCGAGCAGGACACCGCCAACTTCGGCTCCGGGTGGCACACGGACCAGAGCTTCCTCGAGGTGCCCGCGATGGCCACCTGCCTGTACGCGGTGGAGCTTCCGGACGTGGGCGGCGATACCCTGTTCGCCTGCCTGCGCAACGCCTGGCGCACGCTCTCGCCGGGACTCAAGCGCGTCGCGCTCGGCTTGCGCACGGTGAACCTCTCGGTGGCGGCGCAGCTCGCGCGGCGTGGCGCCGAGAACGCCGCCACCTACGGCTCCATGCGGGCGCGCAACGCCGTGGCCGACGAGCCGGCGGCGGAGCACCCGCTGGTGTGTCGGCACCCGGAGAGCGGCGAGCCGGCGCTCTATCTCGGGCTGCACACCCAGGGCTTCGCGGGCTTCACCCCCGAGGAGAGCCGGCCGCTCATCGACGTGCTCATGCGCCACGTGACGCGGCCCGAGAACACCTGCCGGGTGCGCTGGACGCCGGGGGCGCTGGCGGTGTGGGACAATCGCAGCGTGCTGCACAACGCGCTGAACGATTACCCGGGCAGGCGGCGGCGCATGCACCGCATCACCGTGGCCGGGACGCGGCCCGTCGCCTACGAGGAGGAAGCTGCGGCGTAATCGGTCCCGTTCCGATCTCGATGCAGCTCTCGCCGCGGCTCGGCCGTGTTCGGACAAGGCCGGTCCGGTGCGGATCGCGGGGACCGTCGGCCGCTTCGGATGCGGCCGTCGAGCGTGCAGGGACGTATTCACAGCGTGTCCCCGCGGCCCGTACCAGGCCGGCCGCCCCTGGGCAGCCGTTAACCGATCACGAATGCGCGGCGGCGGGCGATGGCGTGGCGGGCTTTCGGCCGACGCCGCTCCGCTCAGGTCCGCTGCTCCCGCGCCACTCCTTCGTGTCTCAGCTGCGCCTCGGCGTAGTTGGCGCGGTACAGCGTGGTGGCGCGCTCGTGGGTGGCTAGCGCCGCCTCGTCAAGCTCGCCTGCCGGCGGGTCCATGAGCTCGAAGTGGCCGTGGCGATCCTCGCCCCGCACCAGCATGGCCGCCGGGCGCACGCTGCCCACGGGGCGCACGTGGGCCGGCATGTAATTGAGGCCGAGGCCCACGCGGCGGTGCGCGGCCCGGTTCGGCGCCGAGCGGTGGGCGGTGAGGTAGTGGTGCATGGAGAACGCGCCAGCCGGGAGCGGCATGGGCACGGCGCGCGTGTCGTCCACTGGCTCGACGATGGCCTGCCCGGCGCGGTTGATGCTGTGCTCGAGCCCCAGCGTCGCGTGGCGGAACTGGCGCGGTGCGCCGCCCCAGGGCAACACCTCCACGCAGCCCGCCTCGCGGCTCGCGTCGGTGAGGGCCAGCCACACGGTGACCACCTCCGGCGGCTCCAGGCCGAAGTAGGTGCCGTCCTGGTGCCAGGCGGCGTAGGTGGGCGAGTGGGGCTCCTTGATGAAGAAGGTGCTGGTCCAGATGAGGATGTCGGGGCCGATGAGATCCTCCACCACGTCCAGGATGCGCGGGTTGCGGGCCAGCGCGTCGCACCAGGGCAGCAGCAGATAGGGCATGGTGCGCCAGCGCACGCCGCACTCGTTCACGGTCTTGCCGAGCCAGCGCTCGTAGCGGGCGAGGCCTGCCAGGCACTCGGCACGCTGCGCGTCGTCCAGCACGGGGAAGGGATACAGGTAGCCGTCGTGGCGCCAGGCGGCCAGCTGCTCCGCGCTCAGCACGTTCATGATTGCGCCTCCCTCGTCCGGGTGCCGCGCACGCTCATCCTGTCGGCTCGCGTGCACCGCATGGCAGTGGCCTACTGCGGCTCACCGAAGCGCCCACCGCGCCCGGTGCCCGCCACGAAGCGCGCGGCGCCGGCCTTGCCCTCGGCGGCGACGATGCCGATACCGTGCTCGTACTCCGCGGCCAGAGCGTCGGGAAGCGCCAATGACCACTGGCGGCCGACGCTCGCATGGTCGGTCTCCACGCAGGCCTGGGGGAACGCGGCGATCTCCCGGGCGAGCGTCTCCGCCGCAGCGCGAGCCTCGCCCGCCGGCACCACGCGGTTGGCGAGGCCCATGGCCATCGCCTCGTGGGCGTCTACCGGACGGCCCGTGAGGATGAGATCCATGGCGCGGCTCTCGCCGATGAGCCGCGGCAGGCGCACCGTGCCGCCGTCGATGAGCGGCACCCCGAAGCGCCGGCAGAACACGCCGAACACGGCGCCCTCCTCCACCACCCGCAGGTCGCACCACAGGGCCAGCTCCAGGCCGCCGGCCACGGCGTGGCCGGCCACGGCGGCGATGACGGGCTTCCTCAGTCGCAACCGCGACGGACCCATGGGTCCCTGCCGGGATTGCGGACCCAGGGACTCGTAGCGGGTGGTGCGCTCGCCGGAGGCTATGGCGGCCAAGTCCGCGCCGGCACAGAAGGTGCCGCCGGCGCCCCACAGCACCGCAACACGCTGGGCCTCGTCGGCGTCGAAGGCGAGGAATGCCTCCACCAGCGCCTCGGCCATGTCGTTACTCACCGCATTGCGCTTCTCGGCCCGATCGAGGATCACCGTCGTGACGGGGCCGTCGCGCTCCACCCGGACCTTCGTGGCGCCGGAATCACCGCTGCGTGGATTCACGGGACTTGCTGTCTCCTGCAATGGATCGTGGGCACGGGCTGTGCATGATTCGGCGCGCCCGCTCAGGGGATCAGGACCGTGGCCCCGACGGTCGTGCCGCTCTCGACGGCTCGGTGCGCCTGCACCGCGTCCGCGAGCGGGTACTCGTAGTTGATGCTCGCACGCAGGATGCCGTCGCCGATGGCCTTGAAGAGATCCCGCGCGGTCCACTCGAGATCCGAGCGCTTCGCCACGTAGTGCATGATCGCCGGGCGCGTGATGAACAACGAGCCGCGCCGGCCCAGGTCCTGGATGATGTCCACCGGGTCCGGCGGGCCCGAGACGTGGCCGTAGGCGGCGCACATGCCCATCAGCCGCAGGCAGTCCAGGGACTGCTGCAGGGTGTCCTTGCCGATGGCCTCATAGACCACCGCCGCGCCCTCGCCGCCGGTGACCTCGCGGACCTTGGCGACGAAATCCTCCTTCGACCGCACCACCGGGAAGTCGCAGCCCGCCGCGCGGGCGGCCTCGGCCTTCTCCTCGCTGCTGACGGTGCCGACGATGGTGGCGCCCAGCGCCTTCGCCCACTGGCACAGGATCAGCCCCATGCCGCCGGCGGCCGCGTGCACCACGATGGTGTCGCCGGGCTGCACCTGGTAGGTCCGGTGCAGCAGGTAGTGGGCGGTCATGCCCTTCATGAGCAGCGCCGCCACCTGCCGGTCGTCGAGACCGTCCGGGAGATGTAACAGCTTGTCCGCCGGGTAGTTGCGCACCTCCGCGTAGCTGCCCAGCGGCGGGATGCCGTAGGCGACGCGATCGCCGGTGGCGAACGCCGTCACGCCCTCGCCGGTGCCCTCCACGACACCCACCCCCTCGAAGCCGATCACCACCGGGCACGGCGGCACCGGCCAGGGGTGCGAGACACCGCCGCGGTGGTAGGTGTCGGCGAAATTGACGCCGATGGCCGTGTGGCGGATGCGCACCTCGCCGGCGGCGGGACCGGGGACGGGCCATTCCTGCCAGCGCATGGCCTCCGGCGGGCCGAGCGCGTGGATCACCTGAGCCCTGGGCATCGCGTCACAACGCTGCGAGTGGGGGTCCGGAGTCGGCCGGCCACGGGTGCCACCCCGTCAGCCGTCGGCATCGTGGGCGTGCGCGTAGTGCCGCGACAGGTAGGCAACGCTGAATTTCCCGCTCCTTCGGTCCGCGTCCACCGCGTCGCGCTCGCGCTCCGCCGGGGGGCCGTAACCGCCCGCGCCCGGAGTCTCGACGATGACCTGCTCTCCGCTGCGCACCTTCACGCCGGAGGGCTTGTTGTCCAACGTGCGCTCGCGGCCGTCGCCGTCCACGTGCACGAAGCGCCCGCTCGCCCCGGGCGCGCCGCCGAACACGCCCCAGGGCCTGTGGCGGAAGCGCTCGCCGGCGCCGTTGAAGGTGCAGTCGTGGTCCACCGGTGTGATCACACGGCGAAGACCCAGGCCGCCCCGGTGACGACCCGCGCCGCCGGAGTCCTCCACGAAGCCGTAGCGTTCCACGCGCAGCGGGTACTCCATCTCGATGGCCTCCACGGGCAGGTTCGAGGTGTTGGTGATGTGCACCTGCACCCCGTCCGTGCCGTCCCTGGTGGCGCGACCGCCGAAGCCACCGCCCAGGGTCTCGAGATAGAGGTAATCCTCGCCGGTGCGCGGGTCGCGGCCGGAGAACACCGCGGTGGTGTTGGCGCCGTTGGCGGCACCCACCGCCTGCTTCGGCAGCGCGTCGGCCAGTGCGCCCACGATCACGTCCACCACCCGCTGGCAGGTGTGGGCGCGGGCCGCCACCGGCGCGGGGAAGCGGCAGTCCAGCAGGGTGCCGGGCTCGGTGACGAACTCGAAGGCCTCCAGCACACCGTGGTTGTTGGGGATGTCCGGGTCCAGCAGGGACTTCAGCGTGTAGCAGATGGCGGACTGGGTGGCGTTGGTGGTGAGGTTGATGTTGCCCTGCACCTGGGGCGCGCTGCCGGTGAAGTCGAAGCGGATGCGCTCGCCCGCCACGTGCACGCGCAGGCGGATGGGGATATCCGTGGCGCCGAGGCCGTCGTCGTCCATGACGTCCTCGAAGGTGTACTCGCCGTCGGGGACGGCGGCGATGCGCTCGCGCATGCGGGCGTTGGAGCGGGACAGGATCTCGTCGAACACCGCCGAGACCAGCGCCGCGCCGTGGCGCTCCACGATCTCCGCAAGCCGCCGCCCACCGGTGCGGCAGGCGGCAACCTGCGCGAACCAGTCGCCGCGCCGTTCCCGGGGCAGGCGTACGTTGAGCAGCATCAGGTCGAAGAGATCCCGGTCCAGCTCGCCCGCGTGAAACAGCCGCACCACCGGGATGCGCAGCCCCTCCTGGTAGATCTCCGACATGCCGCCGGCCATGGACCCCGGCGCCATGCCGCCCACGTCCGCGTGGTGGGCGATGTTGCACACGAAGGCCAGGAGGCGTCCGTCGGCGAACACCGGCATGGCCATGTTGATGTCCGGCAGGTGGGTGCCGCCGGCCACGTGAGGGTCGTTGGCCACGAAGATGTCGCCAGGGCGCATGGTGTCCGGCGCGTGGCGCTCGAGCAGCCGCCCCATGAGCCCGGTCATGGACGCCAGGTGGATGGGCAGTGACTGGTCCGCCTGCACCACCAGGCGCCCCCGCGGATCCATGATGGCGGTGGAGTGGTCGTGGCGCTCCTTGATGTTTGTGGAGTAGGCCGCCTTCATGAGCGCGATGTAGGCCTCGTCCGTCACCGACGCCAGCGCGTTGGCGAGGATCTCCACCGTGATGGGGTCAGGTGCGTTACGCATACTCATCGAAATCAAGAGGGACGCGTTCGCTTGATTTCGTCTCCACGTCACATGAAGTCCTGGCGGTCAAGAAATCAAGCGACTGCGTCCCTCTTGATTTCAGGGCATCTCGCAGCCGAGCTTTTCGAGGGTGGCGTCGACCCAGGAGCGATCGGATCGGCCGGCCTCGATGTCGGCCATCTGCTGGTCCTCGGCACGCTTCTTGTCCTCGGCGGCGGCGCACACGCCCGCCAGGGCATCGTAGGGCACGCACAGCACGCCATCCCAGTCCCCCAGGATCAGATCGCCGGGCTCGATGACCATCCCCTCGATGGCGATGGTGACGTTGATCTCGCCGGGCCCGAACTTGTAGGGGCCGCGGTGGGTGACGCCGGCAGCGAACACCGGCAGGTTGCGGCGAGGGAAGGCGTCGGCGTCGCGCACGGCGCCGTTGATGACGAAGCCGCCGATCCCGCGCTTGATGGCGTGGGACAGCATGAGCTCCCCGATGAGCGAGTTGGTGAGGTCGCCGGCGGCGTCCACCACGATCACGTCGCCGGGCGCCGCCATGTCGATGGCCTTGTGGATCATCAGGTTGTCGCCGGGCGCGGTCTTGACGGTGAGCGCCGGACCTGCCAGCCCGCCGCTCGCGTGCATGGGGCGCAGCCGCGGGCCGCCGGCGCTCAGGCGCTGCATGCAGTCGCTCACGTTGGCCACGGGCAGGGTCTTGAAACGCTCGATGTACTCGGCGCCCACGGCGCGTTTGCGGGTGAGGATTCTGAATCCGATGGGCATGGTCTCGTTCTCCCTCCGTCGATGTCGCGAGATCATACGCTCTGGCCGGGAAATCAAGGGGACAGTCCCTCTTGATTTCTGAGGAAATCAAGAGGGACTGTCCCCTTGATTTCAGCGCAGGTGGCAGGACACCAGGTGGCCTGGCTTCACCTCGCGCAGGTGGGGCGTCTCCACGCGGCAGCGCTCCTCGGCGTAGGGGCAGCGGGTGTGGAAGTGGCAGCCGCTCGGGGGGTTCACCGGGCTCGGCACGTCGCCCTGCACGATGAGCTTCTTGCGCTTGATGGTGGGATCGGGGATGGGAACCGCGGAGAGCAGCGCCTCGGTGTACGGGTGCAACGGGCTGGTGAACAGGCTGCGCTTGTCCGTGTACTCGACGATCCGCCCCAGGTACATCACGGCGATGCGGTGGCTGATGAGCTCCACCACGGCGAGATCGTGGGCGATGAACAGGTACGACAGCCGGAACTCCTCCTGGAGATCCATGAGCAGGTTGATCACCTGGGCCTGGATGGACACGTCCAGGGCGGACACCGGCTCGTCGCCGATGATGAGCTTCGGGTTCAGGGCCAGCGCGCGCGCGATGCCGATGCGCTGGCGCTGGCCGCCGGAGAACTCGTGGGGATAGGCCTTCATCTGCTCCGGGCGCAGCCCTACCCGCTCGAACAGCCCGGCCACGATGTCGTCGTTCTCCTTGCCCTTCGCGATGTCGTGCACCTCGAGCAGCTCGCCCACGATGCGCCCGGCGGACTTGCGCGGATTCAACGACGAGAACGGGTCCTGGAAGATGATCTGCATCTCCCGGCGGAACGGGCGCAGCTCGTCCTTGGGCAGGTGGGTGATGTCGGTGCCCTCGATGCGGATGCTGCCCGCGGTGGGCTCCACGAGCCGCAGCACGCTGCGCCCGGCGGTGGACTTGCCACAGCCGCTCTCCCCTACCAGCCCCAGGGTCTCGCCCTCGCCGATGCTGAAGCTGATCCCGTCCACCGCATAGACGTGGCCCACGGTGCGCGCCAGCAGGCCCTTGCGGATGGGGAAGTGCTTCTTCAGCCCCTCCACCTCGAGCACCGGGCGCCCCGGCGACTTCGCCGCCACCGGGTCAGCCACGACCGGCCTCCGCGATGCGGTCCGCGTGCCAGCACGCCGCCCAGTGGCCTTCGCGCTTCTTCTCGTAGGGCGGGTACTCCGCGGTGCACTGATCGTCGGCGTAGGGACACCGGGGCGCGAAGTTGCAGCCCTTGGGCAGCCGGGTCAGCGGCGGCACGATGCCCGGGATCTCGGCCAGCCGTGACGAGGCGTCCTTGGCCTTACCGGTCATGGTCTCCAGGTGCGGCACCGACGCCAGCAGCCCGTGGGTGTAGGGATGCAGCGGGTTCTTGAACAGGCTGACCACGTCGGTCTCCTCGATCTTGCGCCCCGCGTACATCACCACCACCCGCTGGGCGGTCTCGGCGATGACGCCGAGATCGTGAGTGATCATGATCACCGCCGTCCCCAGGCGCTCCTTGAGCTCGAGAATGAGATCCAGGATCTGCGCCTGGATGGTCACGTCCAGCGCCGTGGTGGGCTCGTCGGCGATGAGCACCCGCGGGTTGCACGACAGCGCCATGGCAATCATCACCCGCTGGCGCATGCCGCCGGAAAGCTGGTGCGGATACTCGCGCACCCGGCGCTGGGGCTCCGGGATGTGCACCAGCTTGAGCATGTCCACGGACTTCTCCATGGCCGCCTTCTTCGACAGCCCCTGGTGCAGCAGGATCGCCTCGCTGATCTGCTGGCCGATGGTGAACACCGGGTTCAGCGACGTCATCGGCTCCTGGAAGATCATGGAGATGTCGTTGCCGCGCACCTCCTTCATCTCGTCCTCGTCCAGGTGGAGGATCTCGCGTCCGTCCAGGCGCACCGACCCGCCCACGATGCGCCCGGGCGGGTTCGGCACCAGGCGCAGGATCGAGAGCGAGGTCACGCTCTTGCCACAGCCGGACTCGCCGACGATGCCCAGCGTCTCCCCGCGTCCCAGGCTGAACGAGACGCCGTCCACCGCGCGCGCCACGCCGGAGCGGGTGAAGAAGTTGGTCTGGAGGTTTTCCACCTCCAGCACCGGTTTCGGTTCAGCGTCCATGGCTTGCCCTGAGGATCCCCCGAGTCGGTGCGGTGGTCACCGGAACCTGCGTGCGTCGGTGTGGCCGGCGGCGCCTCAGCCGCTGCGCTGGCGGGGATCCAGCGCGTCGCGCACGGCGTCCCCCAGCAGGTTGGTGCCGAACACCGCGAGGCTGATGGCCACCCCCGGGAAGATCACCAGCCACGGCGCCACGCGCACGTACTCCGCGGCGGACTCCGACAGCATGCGGCCCCAGGACGGGTGCGGCTCCGGAACCCCGAGGCCCAGGAAGGACAGGGACGCCTCCACCAGGATGGCGGAGCCGAGCTGCGCGGTGGCCAGCACGATGAACGGGGAGATGGTGTTCGGCAGCACGTGGCGCATGGCGATGCGCATCTCGCTCATGCCCGCCGCCCGGGCCGCCTCCACGAAGGGCATCTCGCGGATGGACAGGGTGCTCGATCGGATCACCCGCGCCACGTTGGGCACCAGCGGGATGGAGATGGCGATGATGGTGTTCTCCAGCGACGGCCCCAGGGACGCCGCCATCACCAGCGCCATCACCAGCAGCGGCAGCGCCTGCATGATGTCCATGACGCGCTGCATGATGAGGTCGAACCAGCCCAGCAGGTAGCCGGACAGCAGCCCGATGATGACGCCCAGCCCTCCGCCCAGCAGGGTGGAGGCAATGCCCACCGCCAGCGAGATGCGCGCACCGTGGATGATCCGGCTGTACATGTCGCGGCCCATCACGTCGGCGCCCAGCACGTGGTCCCCGCCGGGCTCGGCCAGGGAGCGGTCCGCCGCGGTCTGCAGCGGGTCGTAGGGGGCGATCTGGTTGGCGAAGATCGCGGAGAACACCAGCACCACGAAGATCACCGCGCCGATGGCTCCCAGCGGGAAGCGCCGGCAGAGATAGGCCAGGCGGCTCCACCAGCCGTCCACCCTGGCACCGGCCTTGGTGAGCTCCGCGTCGTAGTCGATCTCGGGATGGAGGTTGGCCACGTGGGGACCCTCAGTCGGAGTAGCGGATGCGTGGATCCAGCGCCGCGTACGCGAGATCGACGGCGAAGTTCACCAGCACCGTCACCAGCGCAATGAACATCACCAGATTCTGCACGATGGGATAGTCCCGCCACTGGATCGCCTCCACCAGGAAGCGGGCCATGCCGGGGATGTTGAACACCGTCTCCGTGACGATGAGGCCGCCGATGAGGAACGCCGCCTCGATGCCGATGATGGTGATCACGGGCAGCACGGCGTTCTTCAGCGCGTGGTGGTAGTTGATGGTGTTCTCCGACGCCCCCTTGGAGCGCGCCGTGCGGATGTAGTCCTGGCGCAGGATCTCGAGCATGGACGAGCGCGTGAGGCGCATGATGAGAGCGGAGCTGCGAAAACCGACCGCGGCGGCCGGCACGCTGTAGAGCGCGAGCTCCTCCCACAGGGTCTCCGGGGGGTTGGTGTAGATGGGGATGAAGCCCGCCCACGCCACGAAGGCCATGAGGATCAGCAGCCCCAGCCAGAACGAGGGCAACGACAGCCCGCTCAGGCTCACCACCCGCAGCGCGTAGTCGAGCCAGGTGTCCTGCTTCACCGCGCTGATGACGCCCAGCGGCACGCCGAACAGGATGGAAAAGATGAGCGCCAGCACCGCGAGCTTGATGGTGATGGGGATGCGCGGCGCCAGCTCGTCGATGGTCGGCAGCTCGGAGACGTAGGAGTAGCCGAGATCCCCCTGCAGCAGCCCGCCCATCCAGGCCAGGTACTGCACCGGGATGGGCTTGTCGAGACCCAGCTCCTTCTCGATCTGCGCCTTCTGCGCCGGGTCCACGAAGCCGGCGGAGTCGAACAGGATGTCGGCGATGTTGCCGGGCACCAGGCGCAGCAGCGCGAAGATCAGGATGGACATCCCGATCAGGGTCAGGACCATGAGGAAGAAACGCTTGATGACGTAGGTCGTCACGGCAACTTCACTCCGGACCTTTTCACGGGTCGATGGGATTCCAAGGGGCCAGATCCCTTGCACGGTGGGCGGTTCAGGAGACGCCCTCTCGCAGATTCAAGGGATCTGACCCCCTGAAGGTCCTTCGCTGTC
>JBFHNV010000094.1:0-21430 GCA_041593595.1 Gammaproteobacteria bacterium | reverse complement strand
TAAAACACGCGACTGCGTCCCTCTTGATTTGCCCGGGTAATGCGGTGGTGGCCGCACTTGACGCCGGTCAAGCCGCGCGGCGCGACGGGGCGCCACCATCGTCCTGACAACAACACATCGGGGAACGCCATGGCGAAAACGATCCTCTGCGCGACGGACGGCTCCGAGCACGCCGCCAAGGCGGTGTCGCTGGCCGTGGACCTGGCGGCGAACGAGGCGGGATCGGAGCTGATCTTCGTGCACGTCATGGAGCGCCACATGAGCATGGATCAGCTCGGTCGCTTCGCGTCCCACGCGCACCTGAAGGACATCGTGGAGCCTGAACTTGCCCGCATCGAGGGCGAGATCGTGGCCGCCGCCGGTCCATACCCGATGACCTGGGTGCCGCCGCCGGCCCCCGAGGTGGTGCATCGCATCGGCGAGGTGCTGCTGGCGGACGCGCGGCTCGAGGCCGAGTCCAAGGGTGTGGCATCCGTGGAGACGCACCTGGAGGAAGGCGACCCGGCCGGCCGCATCCTGGATCGCGCGGCGGCCCACGACGCGGATTTGATCGTGCTGGGGTCTCGCGGCCTCGGTGCGCTGAAGGGGCTGCTGGTGGGTAGCGTCTCGCAGAAGGTGAACCACCTGTCCCGGTGCACCTGCGTCACCGTCAAATAGCGAAAACAGGCTGTACCCCCTTGCTCTCTCTCGAACGGGGATAACGGGCGGGGGCGGCTCCTGCGTCCGCCCGCCGCGCTTGAAATCAAGCGACTGCGTCCCTCTTGATTTGCGGGGCGCGGTCGGTGCGCGAGCTCTTCTCCGCGTACATGCGCGCGTCCGCGTCCGCCAGCAGCTCGCCGAGCCCGCGGCCGGGGGTCATGGACACGATGCCGGCGCTGAAGGACAGGGGACCTCCGCCGCCGGCGTCCACTACACGCGCCGCCAGCAGGGAGCGGAGGCGGGCCACGGCCTGCTCGGCCTGCTCCGGGGTGGCGCCGGCCAGCAGCACGCAGAACTCGTCGCCACCGATGCGCGCCACCGCGTCGCTGTCCCGGAAGCACTCGACCATGATGCGCGCGAACTCCGCCAGCGCCCGGTCCCCGGCGACGTGGCCGTGGCGGTCATTGACGGTCTTGAAGCCGTCCAGGTCCAGGAACAGGAGCTGCCCGCCCAGCCCGGCGCGCTCGCACACGCCCAGCACGTGGCGGGCGATGCGATCCAGGCCGCGGCGGTTGCACAGCCCGGTGAGGGCATCCACCGTCGCCATGTACAAGGCGCCCAGCTCCGACTCCAGCATCGCCCCCAGGTCGTCCAGCAGCCGGCGCTTCTCGGCGCTCAGGGTGCGGGGCCTGCGATCGATGATGCACAGGGTGCCCATGCGCAGCCCGTCGGGGGTCTTGAGGGGGTAGCCTGCATAGAAGCGGATGTTCGGGTCACCGCACACCAGCGGGTTGTCCCGGAAGCGCTCGTCGCGGGTGGCGTCCTCCACCACCAGGACGGCGTCAGACAGGATGGCGTGCGCGCAGAAGGACGCCTCCCGGGGCGTCTCGGTGGCGTCGAGCCCGCTGCGGGCCTTGAACCACTGGCGGTCCGCGTCCACCAGGCTGACCAGGGCGATGGGCACGTGGAACAGCCCCCGCGCCAGGCGGGCGTAGCGATCGAAGCGATCTTCGGATTCCGAGTCGAGGATGTCGAGCGCACGCAGGGTGCGCAGGCGCGCCGCCTCGTTTCCGGGAATGGGAGCCTCGGTCAAGGACGTGCCTCGTTGCGGGTGGTTGGCGACCGGCGCCTGCGCCGCGCGGCCACGGGGTCGAGTCTCGGTATCGGCCGAGGCGGCGGGAACTTGAGGGCCCCTGTCCCGTTCCCGGCCCGGCGCCACGCAGTGCCGTCTCGCGTAGGATTGTAGCCGCCGGCCGCCCGCTCCCGACCCCTGCCCCGTGACCCTGGACGAGTTCGAAACCAGCCTGGAACAGGAAGCGCCCCCTCCGGCGGCGCCGGCGCCGCTGGTGGCCCTGTGGCGGGACCGTCGCGGCGAGTGGGACGCGGCCCACCGCATCGCCCAGGGCTGCGACGGCGCCGACGGCGCGCGGGTGCACGCGTACCTGCACCGCAAGGAGGGGGATCTCTCGAACGCCGGCTACTGGTATCGCCGCGCGGGACATCCCATGCCCGCGTGCACCCTCCAGGAGGAGTGGCGGGCGCTGGCGCGGGCCTTCACCGCCGGCTGACCCGGGCGCGGCGTTCAACCCAGGGAACAGGAGAACCATGAACCGGATTCAGACCTCCCGTCTGCGCGGCACCGTCCTCGGCCTCGCGCTGCTCTGCGCCGCCGCTACCGACGCCGCCGACGACGACCGCTTCGAGCGGGCGCGAGCCGCCTTCGACGAGGCAGCCGCGTCCCGCGACGGTGAGCACGAGGGCTACGACCGCGCGTTCGCCCTCTGGCACCAGCTGGCCACCGAGGGCGACACCCGGGCCCGTTACCACATCGGGATCCTGCACATGTACGGGCTCGGCAAGGCCGAGTTCGATCAACAGCTGGCGGTGCAGAACGTGCGCGCGGCCGCCGAGGGGGGCTACCCGGTGGCCCAGTCGCTGATGGGCTTCCTGGTGGAGCGCAGTGACGGCACCCTGGTCGTCACCGGCGACGAGGCGGCGCTGAACTGGTGGCGCAAGGGCGCCGAGGGCAATCACTGCGTCGCGGTGCGGCGCATGCAGCAGGCCTACGAGCAGGGAGAGCTGGGCCTCGCGGCGGATCCCGCCAAGGCGTCCGAATGGGCCGCCCGGCGCGAGACCTGCGACCGTAACTGATCGCGGCGCGAGCCACGGCGCCCTGGTCCCGCGGCGCGCCGCCGGCGCACAATCAATCCCCGCGTCCTGCGACCGCGTCGCCTGCGAGGAATGCCATGACCGCCAACAGCACCTCCGCGCCCCGGGCCGCGGTACGCCTTCCCGGGGCGACCTCGTGAACGTCCGGGCCCTGCTGGCCCGCGCCCAGTCCCGGCCGGTGCGCGCCGGCCTGGTGGGGGTGGGCCAGTTCGGCGTGTCCCTGGTGACCCAGGCACGGCGCGTCCCCGGCCTCGAGCTGCCGGCCCTGTGCGACCAGGATCCGGCACGTGCCGAGGCGGCGCTGCGCCTCGCGGGCGTGCCGGACGACGGCTTCCGGCGCTGCGGATCCGCCGCCGAGGCCCGCGCCGCGATGGAGTCGGGCCGGGTCGCGGTGCTGGCCGACGCCGCTGCGCTGGTGGAGCTGCCCCTGGACATCCTGGTGGAGGCCACCGGCGTGGTGGAGGCGGCGGCGCACATCGGTGAGCTGGCCGTGGAGCAGGGCCTGCACGTGGCCATGGTCACCAAGGAGGCGGAGTCGGTGGTGGGCGCGGAGCTTGCCGCCCGGGCCCGCGCCGGCGGGCGGGTCTACACCCCGGTGGAGGGCGACCAGCCCGGGCTGCTGCTGGGCCTCCTGTCCTGGGCGCGCACCCTGGGGCTGC
Source organism: Gammaproteobacteria bacterium (assembly GCA_041593595.1). Lineage (GTDB taxonomy): Bacteria > Pseudomonadota > Gammaproteobacteria > HK1 > HK1 > JBFHNV01. The sequence goes on along the minus strand of JBFHNV010000094.1, from coordinate 17,963 downwards.
CGGTGGTGTGCGCGGGCAAGTCCAGCGAGTACGACATCGTGTTCGAGCCGCGTTCGGCGCAGGTGAGCTGGCGCGGCGAGCGGCGCATGGCTGCACCGGCGCTGCTGGAGATGTGGGACGCGCTTGATCGCAGCGTCCCCGACACGGTGGCCATGCGCGCGGCGCTGCTGCACGCGATTCCGCAGCGCACGGTGCCGGATCTGTGCGAGATGCTGGTGGTCATCAACGGCAGCGATCTCGTGCCGGACGTGCCCGGGCTGCACGTGCCCGTGGCGCGCACCGTGGAGGTGCCGAGCGTGTTCCGCCCGCAGACGGACGGCGGCATCCTCGCCCGCACCGGCGTGGTGGACGTGTTCAACTGCCTGCGCCGACCCGACGAGGCGAGCTTCGCCGGCGGCGTGTTCGTGGTGGTGGCCTGCGAGGACCGGGAGACCTGGGCCGTGCTGCGGGAGAAGGGCCACCCGGTCACCGCGGACACGCACCACGCCATGCTTTACAACCCGCAGCACCTGCTGGGCATCGAGGCGCCCCTGTCGCTGCTGCAGGCGGTGCTGCTGGAGCAGCCGGCGGGGGAGGCACCGCGCCAGCGCTACGACCTGGTGGCGCGCACGGGGCGGGCCTACCGCGCCGGCGAGCGCCTGGACATCGACGATCACCACCACCACGAGGTGCACGGCCTCGATCCCCTGCTGCAGCCGGCGCAGCCCGTCACCGGCGGCAACCCGCTGCCGTACTACATGGCGGTGGGCCGCACCCTGACCCGCGACGTGGCGGCCGGCACCGTCCTCACCCGCGACCTGGTGGAGCCGCCCGCGGACTCGGCCCTGTGGCGGCTGCGGGCGGCCCTCGACAAGCGCGAGCTCGCCGCAGGCGCGTGACCGGGATGATCCGAAATCAAGCGGGACGCAGTCGCGTGATTATCTGGAAAGACGGATCCCACCTGGAAATAATCAAGCGACTGCGTCCCGCTTGATTTCGAGCTTCATCGTGAGCGCACGGAGACACCCATGACCACCAGACCGAAGGGCATGCGCAAGGGCCTCACCCGCTACGGCGACGAGGGCTTCTCGCTGTACCTGCGCAAGTCCTTCATCAAGGCGATGGGCTACACCGACGACGCCCTGGACCGGCCCATCGTCGGCATCACCAACACCTTCAGCGGCTACAACGCCTGCCACGGCAACGTGCCGGACCTGCTGGAGGCCATCAAGCGCGGCGTGATGCTGGCGGGCGGGCTGCCCATCGAGTTCCCCACCATCTCCATCCACGAGTCCTTCGCGTATCCGACTTCCATGTTCCTGCGCAACCTCATGAGCATGGACGTGGAGGAGATGGTGCGCGCCCAGCCCATGGACGCGGTGGTGCTGGTGGGCGGCTGCGACAAGACGGTGCCGGCGCTGCTCATGGGTGCGGCCAGCGCCGGCGTGCCGGGCGTGGTGGAGGTCACCGGTCCCATGGCCACCGGCAGCCACAAGGGCGAGCGCCTGGGCGCATGCACCGACTGCCGGCGCTTCTGGGGACGGCACCGGGCCGGCGAGATCGACGCAGAGGAGATCGACCAGATCACCGATCAGCTCGTGCCCTCCACCGGCACCTGCTGCGTGATGGGCACCGCCAGCACCATGGCGCTGGTCACCGAGGCGGTGGGCATGATGTTGCCCGGCGGTGCCGCCATCCCGTCCACGGTGGCGGACCGGCGCCGTCACGCGGAGCGCACCGGCGAACGCGCCGTGGGCCTGGCGCGGGAGGGCCTCGCCCCCGCGGACATCATGACCCCGGCGGCGTTCGAGAACGCCCTGCGGGTGCTGCAGGCCACCGGTGGCTCCACCAACGGGCTGGTGCACCTGGCGGCGGTGGCGGGGCGCCTGGGTCTGCCCCTGGACCTGGCGCGCTTCGATGCCATCGGCCGGGAGACACCGGTGCTGGTGGACCTGAAGCCCTCCGGCCAGTACTACATGGAGGACCTGTACGAGGCAGGCGGGCTCGCGCCGATCCTGCGCGAGCTGCGCGATCTCCTGAACCTGGACTGCCGCACGGTGACCGGACGCACCCTGGGCGAGGACCTGGACGCGGCGCCGGCGCCGTGGCCACAGGACGTGGTGCGCACCCGGGACAACCCCATCAGCCGCGAGGGCGGGATGGCGGTGCTCCAGGGCAACCTGGCCCCGGACACCGCGATCATCAAGCAATCGGCGGCGACGCCCGGGCTGCTGCAGCACGAGGGCCGCGCGGTGGTGTTCGAGTCCATGGAGGATCTGGCCGCGCGCATCGACCGCGACGACCTGGACGTGACGCCCGACGACGTGCTGCTGATGCGCAACGCCGGCCCCCTGGGCGCGCCGGGCATGCCCGAGTCCGGCTACCTGCCGATCCCACGCAAGCTCGCCCGCCAGGGAGTGAAGGACATGGTGCGCATCTCCGACGCCCGCATGAGCGGCACCGCCTTCGGCACCATCGTGCTGCACGTGAGCCCGGAGAGCGCTGCCGGCGGGCCGCTGGCGGTGGTGCAGACCGGGGATCGCATCCGTCTCGACACCGCCGGGCGGCGCCTGGACCTGCTGGTGGACGACGCGGAGATCGCGCGCCGCCTCGCCGCCTGGACCCCGCCGGCACCGCACCCCGGCGCCGAGCGGGGCTATCACCGCCTGTTCCGCGAGCAGGTCACCCAGGCGCCGCTGGGGGTGGACTTCGAGTTCCTGCGCGCCAGCCGGGGCTGACCGGCTGGCGCCACCGGGCCGCGATCTGCGCTCGGTGGTGACTTTTTGCACCGCCGCACGGCACGGCTTCGGGTTCAATCCTTCTCATGGAGGCCCCCGCCGGGGGCTCGACGAGGCGGACATGAGAACCGACACTTCCATGAGCGACGGACACTGGGAGCCCCGCGATCCTGATCCACGCGTGACCTGGAGCGACGTGGTGAGCGCATGGCTGTTCGTTGCGGCCGTGGCCGTGCTCGCCCTGGTCCTCTGACCGACCGATTCGTAACGTCCCGCGCGCCGCCCGCGCGCACCGGACCCTCGAAGAGTCAGCTGCCGCCGCGGGCCAGGGTGATGCCGCCGCACACGTAGAGCACCTGGCCGGTGACGAAGCCGGAGCGCTCGTCCAGGAAGAAGGCCACCGCGTTGGCGATGTCCTCGGGCTCGCCCAGGCGGCCCACCGGAATGGTGCCGATGATCTCCTGGGTGCGTGGCATGCCCGGCGGGTTCACCCGCTCGAACAGGTCGGTGCGGATGGGCCCCGGGGCAATGGTGTTGCAGGTGACGCCACGGGCCGCGTACTCCAGCGCCCACACCTTCGCCATGGACAGTATCCCGCCCTTGGTGGCGGCGTAGGCGGTGCGGTGGGTCTTGCCGAGATGCGCGCGGCTGGAGATGTTCACCACCCGGCCGAAGCCGCGCTTCGCCATCCCCGGCACCAGGGCGCGGGCGCAGATCATGGGCGCGCGCAGGTTCACCGCCACGGTGAGCTCGAAGTCCGCGTCGGTGGTCTCCTCCAGCATGGCCGACTGGCCGATGGCGGCGTTGTTGACCAGGGTGTCCACGTCGCCGCGCTCGGCGAGCGGCGCGAGCGACCCGGCGAGGGCTTCCGCGTCGGACAGGTCCACCTGGATCCACTCCCCGGGGGCGTCGTCGGCGGGTGGGTCCCGGTCCAGGTTGAGGACGGTGAAGCCGTCGCCAGCCAGGCGCGCCGCAATGGCGCGGCCGATGCCGCGGCTGGCGCCCGTGACGAGTGCGGTTCGGCTCATGACGCGGCCCGGTTCCCGTGACGAGGCACGACGCTCAATGTATCACCCCGACGCCCGTGAACGGATCGGCACCCGGACCGCCCAGCGTTACAGGCATACCTCCAGATCGCCGAGGCGTTTCGTGAGCAGCATGTTCTCCCGGTAGTCGATGGGCACCACGAGGAGCGACGGGCCCCGGTGCGCGAGCGCCGCATCGATGGCGCCGCGCAGATCCCTGGCGCGGTCCACGCGCTGGCCGTGCCAGCCGAAGCAGCCCGCGAGACCGAGCCAGTCCGGATTGCCGAAGGACAGGTCGGTGTGCCGGCCGAACTCCTGCTCCTGCTTCCAGCCGATGAGCCCGTAGCCGCCGTCCTCCCAGACCATGACCGTGATGTCCGCGTCCAGGCGGCGCGCGGTCTCCATCTCCTGCACGTTCATCAGGAAGTCACCGTCGCCGGCGACGGCAAACACCTTGCGCCCGCCGTCCACCAGGTGCGCCGCGATGGCGCCCGGCAACGGCATGCCCATGGAGCAGAAGCCGTTGGGGATGAGGCAGGTGTTGGGCTCGTTGCACTGGTAGTAGCGCCCGATCCACATCTTGTGGGCGCCGACGCCCGACAGCAGCAGGTCGTGAGGCCCCAGGGCCTGGCGCACGTCCCACAGGGCCTTCTGCGGGCGGATGCTGCCGTCGGTGTCGTCGTCGGCATGGGCGCGGATGTCCTCGTCCAGGCGCCGGCGGACCTCCCTCTGGAACGCCAGGTCGTAGTCCGGCGCACCGTCGCGGGCGATGCGCTCGTTGAGCGCCCACAGGGCGTGCGCCAGGTCCCCCACGAGTTCGACCCGTGGGTTGTAGTGGCGGTCGATCTCCGCGGGCAGGAAATCCACGTGCACGATGGGCTTCGACGCGTCCGCGTTCCACAGCCGTGGCGGGTACTCCACCAGGTCGTAACCCAGGGTGATCACCAGATCCGCGTCGTCCACCGCGTGGCTCGGGTAGTCGCGCTGCTGCAGGCCGATGGTGTAGAGGCAGTAGGGCGCGTCCCGGTCCACGCTGCCCTTGCCCATGAAGGTGGACAGCACGCCCATCCCGGTCGCCTCGCACAGGCGCCTCAGCTGCTTGCTGGCCCGCTTGCGGATGGCACCGTTGCCCGCGATGACGATGGGCTTGCGCGCCGCGCGGACGAGATCCCAGGCCTGGTCGACGACCTTGTCATCCGGTCCCGGGCGGCGGAACCGACGCGGCTCCAGGGGCTCCGCCCGGGTCTCCTCGCCGGCCACGTCCTCGGCCAGCTCCAGGTGCACCGCGCCGGGCTTCTCGCTGCGGGCCAGGCGCACCGCCTTGCGCACAACCTCCGGGATGCTGTCCGGGCGCTGGATGGCATGGGCCCACTTGGTCACCGGCTCGTACATGTCCACCACGTTCATCACCTGGTGGCTCTCCTTGTGCTGGCGCGTGGTGGCGGCCTGGCCCGTGAGCACCAGCAGCGGCGCGCGATCCATGTTGGCGTCGGCGACCCCCGTGATGAGGTTGGTGGCGCCCGGGCCCAGCGTGCCCAGGCACACCGCCGGGTTGCCGGTGAGCCGGCCGTAGACCTCGGCCATGAACGCGGCGCCCTGCTCATGGCGAGTCATCACGAAGCGGAGATCGCTGCCCTCCAGGGAGAGCATGAAGTCCGCGTTCTCCTCGCCGGGCACGCCGAACACGTGGGTGATGCCCTCGTGCTCGAGGCACTTCACCAGCAGATCCGAGGCCTTCATGGGACTCTCCCTTCTACGTTCGCGGGCACGCGCCGAGCGGGGCACCTGCGCACTCTACGCGCGGCGCGCCTGCCCCCGACGAGGACCGCGCGGGAGACGGGCGGCGTCACGTCGTGCTCTCGTGGCCGACGCCCCGAAGCCGCGCCGCGAAGGTCACCGCCGCCGGCGAGAGCACTGCACCGCGGTGGCGCCACCGCTGGCCGCGCAGCAGGTGAGCGAGCTCGGGGAGCACCTGGAGTCGCCTCCGGCGGGCGAGGCGGCGTACCTCCTGGACCTGCTGGCCAGCAGCGTGCCTGCGAGGCGCTCGGGCGGGGCGCGAGCGACACGTTCCGCCACCCCGCCGCAACGCGATACTCGGGCCGGGGCTTCACCCCGGCACAGAAGATCCTCGGGCGCGCCTGCGGCGTGGACGGAGTGCGCCCGGGCACCGACTGCGAGCCGCGTATGGCCACCGTGGGCAGCCAGGACACCACCGGCCCCATGACCCGCGAGAGCTGAAGGAGCTGGCCTGCCCCGGCTTCTCCGTGTAGCTGAAAGCGGCGTAGCGGCTCCGGCCCGCGAGCCGTGCGCCCGGCGCCCTGCAAGCGTCATCCGGATCTCCTATCCTCGATGCCCGCGGACGAACGCCCTGGGCGCGCCGGTGGATGCTGCAGCGCGCAACGGAGCATGGGTGACCGCCACGCGAGCACAGGAGATCCGGATGGACATGAAGGAAACGGGACGGGACCTGAAGGAGAAAGGTCGCGACCTCGCGGAGAAGGGCAAGGACATCCGGGGACGGATCGAGGACTGGGTTCGCCCCCTGTACGGCGAGCTGACCCAGCGCTTCCAGGACCAGCTCGAGCGGTTCGAAGAGCGCGCCGGGGAGGAAGGACCGGACGTCGAGGACGACGACATCGTGCAGTTCACCGCGCTGCTGCTGCAGGACGCGGTGCGTGAGCGGGCTTCGGACGTGCACCTGGAGCCCGGCCCGAGCGGCGTGCGGGTGCGGTTCCGCATCGACGGCGTGCTGCTCGACACCATGTCCCTGCCGCCCGCCGCCGGCGGCACCCTGTCGCGCCACCTCAAGGCCCTGTGCGGGCTGGATCCGGTGCCGGCGGCGCGCCCCGCGAGCGCCGGGCGCGAGGTGCGGATGGGCGACACGGTGGTGGACGTGCGCGCCTCGGTCTCGCCGTGCGTGTTCGGCGAGAAGATCGTGCTCCGGCTGCTCGACGTACCGCAGCAGGTGCAGCAGATCGGGCGGCTCGGGCTCGACCCGGACGCGGAAACCCAGATCCGCGGGTGGCTCGAGCACGTGGCAGGCACCTTCGTGGTGTGCGGGCCCACCGGCAGCGGCAAGACCACGACCCTGTACAGCCTGCTGCACGAGCTCAAGGGCACCAACCGCAGCGTGGTGACCATCGAGGATCCGGTGGAGTACCGGGTCGAGGGGATCACCCAGATCGAGGTGGAGGCGCGCCAGCGGCTGACCTTCGCGGACGGGCTGCGTGCGAGCCTGAGGCTGGACCCGGACTACCTGATGCTCGGCGAGATCCGCGATCAGGAGACCGCCCGGGTCGCCATGACGGCAGCCGGCACCGGACGGGTGCTGATGACGACGCTGCACAGCAAGGACGCGGTGGGCACACTCACGGCGCTGCGCAACTGGGGCATCGACAACTTCCAGATCGCCTCGGCCCTGCGCGTGGTCGTGGCGCAGCGCCTGGTGCGCACCCTGTGCCAGGCCTGCCGCGAGGAGACCGACGGGCCGGACCGCGTCGAGCGCGCGTGGCTCGAGTCCATCGGCCGCCAGGCGCCCGAGCGGATGTGGCGGGCGGTGGGCTGCAGCCGCTGCAACGACCTGGGCTACAAGGGGCGCACCGGGATCTTCGAGGTCTGGCGGGTCGGCAACGCCGACGCCGACGGCATCCTCGACCGCCTGGACGACCGGCGCATGCGCACCCGCATCGGCGAGCGCGGACACCGCTTCATGATCGACGACGCGCTGGCCAAGGTCGGCCGGGGCGTCACCGACATCCGCGAGATCCGGGGGCTCATGTCGGCCGGGTAGCGGGACGCGCGCCGGGTGCCCCCGCGCCACCGGGCCACTCGGGTAGACTCGCGCGTCCGCCTGTCCGGACCCCCGTGCCGTGCCATCCGAAGCGTCCCTCCACTGCCGCGCCTGCATGCGGCCCGCCGGGCTTGCGCGGACGCTGCTCACCGCGGCACTCGCCGCCGCGCTCGCGGTGCGGGCCGTGGACGGCCTCGCGCAGGCGCGTGCGCCGGAGCCGGCGACGGAGCCGCCACCGGCGAACGTCACGGGCGCGGATCTGATGGAGTCCATGCGCTCCGAGGTCCGCATCATCGCCCGCGAGAACCACGAGGTGGAGGAGTACCGCGTCGGCAACAACGTCTACATGATCAAGGTGAAGCCAAAGAACGCGCCGCCTTACTACCTGTACGACGAGGACGGCAGCGGAAACTTCCAGTGGCGCCGGGGCATGGATTTGGAGCGCACCCAGGTGCCGCACTGGGCCATCATGCGCTGGTGACGGCGGCGCGGGGACCGGACACGGTCAGGAGGGTTGCCATGACACGTAGATCGATGCTGGGCGCGCCGGCCGCCGCGCTGCTGGGCGCGGCGCTGCTGCTCGTCGCGCCCGTCCCCGGCGCCAAGGCGGGGGCGCTGCTCGATGCCGTCAAGAGCCGGGGCACCCTGCGCTGCGGGGTGAGCGAGGGGATCCCCGGCTTCTCGAGCGAGCGCGACGGCCGCTGGGCCGGGCTCGACGTGGACTACTGCCGAGCCCTGGCGGTGGCACTGTTCGGCAAGGCGGACGCGGTGGCGTACGTGCCCCTCGGCACGACCGCGCGGTTCGCGGCGCTGCGCGAGGGGCGGCTCGACGTGCTCTCGCGCAACACCACCTGGACCTTCGCCCGCGAGGCCGAGCACGGCATCGCGTTCGCCGGGATCCTGTTCTTCGACGGCCAGGGCTTCCTGGCCCGGCGCGAGAGCGGGGCGCGCTATGCCCTCGAGCTCGACGACGCGAAGGTGTGCGTGAAGCCCGAGACGACGTCGGCGCGCAATCTCGCCAACTACTTCGCGATCAACGACATGGGTTACGAGGCGGTGCTGGTGGACGGGTTCGAGGCCATGAAGCAGACCTTCGAGGCGGGCGGGTGCGACGTGGTCACCAGCGATCAGTCCCAGCTCCACGTGCTGCGCGCGAGCCTTGCCGACCCGGACGCGGCGCGGGTGCTTCCCGAGTTCATCTCCAAGGAGCCGCTGTCACCGGCGGTGCCCGCTTCGGACGCGCAGTGGCTGCTGCTGGCGCGACTCGTGGTGGCGCTGCTGATCAACGCCGAGGAGCTCGGCATCGACAGCCGCAACGCCGCGCGCATCGCGCAGCTCGCCGAGAGCGACGAGGTGCGGGGATTGCTGGACCTGGACGGGCGCTTCGCGAAGCACCTGGGGCTCGAGCCCGGCTGGCCGGTGCGGGTGCTGGAGGCCGTCGGCAGCTACGGGGAGGTCTTCGAGCGCAATCTGGGCCGCGGCAGTCCGCTCGGGCTGCAGCGCGGCCAGAACGCGCTGTGGAACCGCGGCGGGCTGCTGTACGCCCCGCGCATCGAGTGAAGCGGGGCGCTCAGCCGCGCCGCGCGTCCTCGCGAATCATCTCCGCCGCCTTCTCCGCCACCATGATCACCGGCGCGTTGATGTTGCCGGACGGCATGGTGGGCATCACCGAGGCGTCCACCACGCGCAGGCCCGCGAGGCCGCGCACCCGCAGGCGCGCGTCCACCACCGCGAGATCGTCGCCGTCGGGCCCCATGCGGCAGGTGCCCATGACGTGGTACGTGGTGTTGCCGGTGCGCCGGGCGTAGTCGAGCATGCCGTCGTCGCCCTGGCACTGCGGGCCGGGCTTCAGCTCGCGATCCCGGTAGGGTGCGAAGGCGTGCGACTCGCCGAGGCGGCGCACGAAGTGCAGGCCGTGCACCAGGGTGTCCCGGTCCAGGGGATCGGCCAGGAAGTTCGGCCGGATGACCGGCGGCGCGAGCGGGTCCGGTGTGCCCACGTGGATGCTGCCGCGGCTCTCGGGCCGGCACTGGTAGACGCCGATGGTCATGCCCGGCTCGGAATCCAGCTTCCGGGTCACGTGGTCGAAGCTCGCGTGGGCGAAGAATAGCTGGCAGTCGGGGGTGTCCAGCCCCGGGCGGCTGCGGATGAAGCCGTGGCCGATGCCGGCGGTGTAGGTGAGGATGCCGCGCCGGGAGATGACGTAGCGCGCCAGCTCGCGCAGGAAGCGCAGGCCCCGCGTGTCGTCGTTCAGCGTGATGCGCTGGCGCACCCGCCAGGTGATGCGGGCGGCGAAGTGATCGCGGTAGTTCTCGCCCACGCCGGGCAGCGCGTGATGCACCGGGATGCCGTGGGCCTTCAGCAGGTCCGGCTGCCCGATGCCGGAGAGCTCGAGCACCTGCGGGGACTGCACCGCGCCGGCGCTCAGGATCAATTCGACCCCCGCGCGCGCCTCGTGCAGCTGCCCGCCGCGCTCGTACTCCACCCCCACGGCGCGGGTGCCCTCCAGCAGCAGGCGGCGCGCCCGCGCGCCGGTGATCACCCGCAGGTTCGCCCGGGCACGCACCGGCTCCAGGTAGGCGGTGGCCGCGCTCTCGCGCTCGCCGCCGCGCTGGGTCACCTGGTAGTAGCCGAAGCCGTCCTGGCGGGGTCCGTTGTAGTCCGGGTTGCGCTCGTACCCGCACTCGACCCCCGCGTCCACGAAGGCGTCGATGAGGGGGTGACGCTCGCGCATGTCGGCCACGTTCAGCGGCCCGTCACCGCCGCGCAGCGCGTCACCGCCGCGCTCGAAGCGCTCGGCGCGCTTGAAGTAGGGCAGCACGTCGGCGAAGGACCAGCCGCGATTGCCGAGCTGCGCCCAGGTGTCGAAGTCCAGCGGTTGCCCGCGCACGTAGAGCATGCCGTTGATGGCGCTGGAGCCGCCGATCCCCTTGCCCCGGGGGATGGGGATGCGCCGCCCCGCCACGTTGTCGTCGGGCTCGGTCTCGAACAGCCAGTTGAAGCGCGGGTGATGGAGCAGCTTCTGGAAGCCCACCGGCACGCGGATCCAGGGGCTGCGGGTCTCGCCGCCGGCCTCCAGCAGCAGCACCTGGACGCCCGGATCGGCGCTCAGCCGGTTGGCGAGGACGCAGCCGGCGGAGCCGGCACCGATGACGATGTAGTCGGGGCTCATGGGACTCCGGGCCAGCCGGTCGGGCGGTCGCCGTGGCGCCTGCGGTCGGGCAATGTACTGGTTTCCGGGCCGCCGGTGCGCGCGGGTGCGGGTCCCGGCGGGCGGCCCCGGCCCGGGGCCCCGTGAGCAATTAGACTACCCAGTCCATTTCCGGCGTAGGATCCGCGCCCCATGAGCGCTCGCGCCGTCCCGGTCGTCCTGCTGCTGGCCATCGCCGCCGCCGGCGGCTGGTACTGGTACGCGCAGCCGCGCCCGGCGGACGCCGCGGCCGCCGCCGCACAGCCGGCCCCGGCGCGCCCGGTCACCGTGGAGGCGGCGCCGGTGCGCCTCGACACCGTGGAGCGCATCCTCACCGCCATCGGCACCCTCGAGTCCAACGAGTCGGTGACCCTGCGCCCGGAGATCCCCGGACGCCTGGCGGTGATCCACTTCCGCGAGGGCGAGCGGGTGGCCCGCGGCGAGCCGGTGGTGGCGCTGGACGACTCCGCCTACCGGGCGCAGGTGGCGGAGGCGGAGGCACGCCTGGATCTCAGCCGGCGCAGCGCCGAGCGCGCCAAGGAGCTGTTCTCCCGCCAGATGGCCAGCGCCAGCTCCCGCGACGAGTCCATCGCCGCCCAGGCGGTGGCCGAGGCAGCGCTGAACTTCGCCCGGGTGCAGCTCGCGAAGACCCGCATCGACGCGCCCTTCGAGGGCGTGCTGGGGCTACGCGGGGTGAGCGTGGGGGCGTACGTGAACCCGGGCGATCCCCTGGTCACCCTGGACGACATCGACCCCATCAAGGTGGACTTCCGGGTGCCGGAGCCGGCGTTGCCCCTGGTGCGCACCGGCCAGCGCATCGACATGCGCGTGGACGCCTATCCGGACATGCGCTTCCGCGGCGAGATCTACGCCATCGCGCCGCGGGTCGACGTGGACGGGCGCACCGTGTCCCTGCGCGCGCGGGTGGCCAACCCGCAGGGTCTCCTGAAGCCCGGGCTGTTCGCCCGCGTGGAGGTGGTGGTGGAGCGGCGCGAGGGCGCGGTCGTGATCCCGGAGCAGGCCATCGTGCCCCAGGCGGAGGGTCAGGCGGTGTTCCGGGTCATCGACGGCAGGGCGGCGCTGACGCCGGTGAAGCTCGGTCAGCGTCGCGCCGCCCGGGTGGAGGTGGTGGAGGGCCTCGCCCGGGACGACGTGGTGGTCATCGCCGGCCAGCTCAGGCTGCGCGACGGCACACCGGTGACCGTCACCGGCGCCGGAGGCTGAGTGCTCGTGAACCCGTCGCGGCGCCGGCACCAGGAGCTCTGACATGCGGCTGCCGGAGCTGTGCATCCGCCGCCCGGTGCTCGCCACCGTCATGAGCCTGCTGCTGGTGCTGGTGGGCCTGGTGGCCTTCGAGGGGCTCACGGTGCGCGAGTACCCCAAGATCGACCCGCCGGTGGTCACCGTCACCACGGACTACAAGGGCGCCAGCGCCGAGATCATCGAGACCCAGGTGACCCAGGTGCTGGAGGAGTCGCTGTCCGGGATAGAGGGTGTGGACGTCATGACCTCCATCAGCCGCCCGGAGCGCAGCCAGATCACCGTGCGCTTCGTGCTCGAGCGGGATCCGGACGGGGCCGCCAGCGACGTGCGCGACCGGGTGAGCCGGGTGCGGGGTCGGCTGCCCGACGAGATCGACGAGCCCATCATCCAGAAGGTGGAGGCAGACGCCCAGGCCATCTTCTACCTGTCGCTGCTCTCCGACCGCCACACCCAGCTCGAGGTGAGCGATCTGGCCGACCGGGTGCTCAAGGAGCAGCTGCAGTCGCTGCCGGGTGTGGCCGAGGTGCGCATCTTCGGCGAGCGGCGCTACGCCATGCGCCTGTGGCTGGACCCGGAGCGCCTGGCCGCCTACAGCCTCACCCCCCGGGACGTGGAGGACGCGCTTCGGGCGCAGAACGTGGAGGTGCCGGCCGGGCGCATCGAGAGCCGCCAGCGGGAGTTCACGGTGCTATCGGAGACGGATCTGCGCACCCCCGAGGAGTTCGGCGAGCTGATCCTGCGCGAGACCGGCGGCTACCTGGTGCGGCTGCGCGACGTGGGTCACGCGGAGCTCGGAGCCCAGGACACGCGGCGGGTAAACCGCTTCAACGGCAAGACCTCGGTCACCGCGGGGGTGGTGAAGCAGGCCACCGCCAACCCGCTGGACGTGTCGCGGGCGGTGCGCGACGCGCTGCCGCGCATCCTGGACGTGCTGCCCGAGGGCGTGGAGCTGGCCGTCGCCTACGACAAGTCCATCTTCATCGCCAAGTCCATCGAGAACGTCTACACCACCATCCTCGAGGCGGGCGCGCTGGTGATCCTGATCATCTTCCTGTTCCTGCGCTCCTGGCGCGCGGTGCTGGTGCCGCTGGTGACCATTCCGGTGTCCCTGGTGGGCGCGTGCACCCTGGTCTACGCCTTCGGCTTCAGCATCAACACGCTCACGCTGCTGGCGCTGGTGCTGGCCATCGGCCTGGTGGTGGACGACGCCATCGTGATGCTGGAGAACATCCACCGCCACGTGGAGATGGGCAAGCCGCCCCTGGAGGCGGCGCTCACGGGCAGCCGCGAGATCGCCTTCGCGGTGGTGGGCATGACGCTCACCCTGTCCGCGGTGTATGCCCCCATCGCCTTCATCGGCGGCTCCACGGGCAAGCTGTTCAGCGAGTTCGCCCTGACCCTGGCGGGCGCGGTGCTGATCTCGGGCTTCGTCGCGCTCTCGCTGTCACCCATGATGTGCTCGAAGTTGCTGCGCGCCCACGAGCGCCACGGGCGCGCCTATCGCTTCGGCGAGGCGGTGCTGGACGGCATGACCCGCGGCTACCGCTGGCTGCTGCGCGGCGCGCTGCGCGCCCGCTGGCTGGCACTGCTGGTCGGCGCCGCGGTGGGCGCGAGCTGCTTCTGGAGCTACGGCGTGCTCAAGCAGGAGCTCGCGCCCTTCGAGGACCAGGGCACCGTGGTGGTGGTGGGCTCGGCGCCGGAGGGGGCGACGGTGGAGTACTCCGACGCCTACGCGCGGCGCATCGAGAGGATCCTGCAGACCGAGACCCCGGAGATCGAGCGCTCGCTGATGATCATCGGCTTCCCCACCATCAACCGCATCATCGGCTTCAACCGGCTCAAGGACTGGGACGAGCGCGAGCGTACCCAGCAGGAGGTGGTGGCCGAGCTGATGCCCAAGATCGGCAAGGTGCCGGGCCTGCGCGCCTTCCCAGTGAACCCCCCGCCGCTCGGGCAGAGCGTGCGCTCGACGCCGCTCGAGCTGGTGATCCAGACCAGCGCCCCCTACGAGGAGCTCGCGGCCGTCGTGGAGCGCATCATCGAGCGCGCCTCGGAGAACCCGCGGCTTTCGAACCTGGACTCGGATCTCAAGCTCACCACCCCGCAGCTCAAGGTCACCCTGGACCGGGACAAGGCCGCGGACCTCGGCGTGTCGGTGGAGACCATCGGGCGCACCCTCGAGACCATGCTGGGCGGGCGGCAGGTGACGCGCTTCAAGCGCGCCGGCAAGCAGTACGACGTGGTGGTGCAGGTGGCCGACGTGGACCGGCGCAACCCGGATGACCTGAAGCGCATCCACGTGCGCACCGCCAGCGGCCAGATGGTGCCGCTCGCGAACTTCGTCCGCGTGGACGAGACCACCGCGCCGCGGGAGCTCAACCACTTCAACCAGCGCCGCTCGGCCACCATCAGCGCCACCACGGTGCCGGGCTACGCCCTCGGGGAGGCGCTGGACTGGCTGGAGGGGGTCGCCCGCGAGCTGCTGCCGGCGGGGGCCAGCATCGATTACACCGGCCAGTCCCGGGAGTTCAAGGAATCCAGCGCGAGCCTGCTCCTCACCTTCGGCCTGGCGCTGGCCTTCATCTACCTGGTGCTGTCGGCCCAGTTCGAGAGCTTCCGCGATCCGCTCACCATCATGCTCACGGTACCGCTGTCCATCGCCGGCGCCCTGGCAGCCCTGCACTGGACGGGCAACACGCTCAACATCTACAGCCAGGTGGGGCTGGTCACCCTCATCGGCCTCATCACCAAGCACGGCATCCTCATCGTCGAGTTCGCGAACCAGCTCCGCGCCGCGGGGCGCGGGCTGTACGAGGCGGTGGAGGAGGCGAGTGCGCTGCGGTTGCGTCCCATCCTCATGACCACCGGCGCGATGGTGCTGGGCGCGCTGCCGCTGGCCATCGCGGCGGGTGCCGGTGCCGAGGGACGGCGCCAGATCGGCGTGGTCATCGTGGGCGGGCTGCTGGTGGGCACCTTCTTCACCCTGTTCGTGATCCCCGCCGCCTATACCCTGCTTGCCAGCCGCGCGCCGCGTGCCCGGCACGCCCCGGTCCCCGAGGCCGCCGAGTGAGCCGCCCGGCGGGCGGCGCCACCCGCATCGCGCGGCGCCAGGGCGCCGCGACGCCCATCGCCCGGCGCAAGAGCGCCACGACGCGCATCTCCCGGCGCAAGCGCGCCGCCATCCTGGATGCCGCCACGCGGCTGTTCCTGGAGGCGGGCTACGGCGACACCAGCATGGACCAGGTGGCGGGCGCCGCGGGTGTCGCCAAGCAGACGCTGTACAACCATTTCGGCAGCAAGGAGACGCTGTTCCGCGCCATCGTCGAGGACCTGGTGCGCGAGCTGGTGGGACCGCTGGCCCGCGCGGCGTCGCGGGGCCAGCCGGAGCGCGTGCTGGACGCCTTCGGCCGGCGGTTCCTGGACCTGATGCTGCGACCGACCAGCCTCGCCCTGCACCGGCTGCTGGTGGCGGAGGCGAACCGCTTCCCGGAGCTCGCGCGGGAGGTGTTCGACACCGGTCCGGCGCAGGCGGTGGCGGCGCTGGCTGCCTGGCTCGCGGCCCAGGACGCCCGCGGGCGGCTGGCGGTGGCCGAGCCGGCGCTCGCCGCCGAGCAGTTCCTGGGCATGCTCACCGGCCACATCCAGCTGCGCGCCCTGTTCGGCGTGTGCGAGCGGCCCGGCGCCACGGCCCTGGACGCCGCCGTGCGCCACGCCGTGACCACCTTCCTCGCCGCACACCGGGCCCGGCCGCGGGCCGTGACACCCGTCCCCGGGCGCCCCTGAGCGACGGTCCCGGCCACCCGTCGCCCGGTCTGGCGCAAGTCACGCACGCGGTTCGCGACCACCCCCGTGCCCCGACGGTAGCCCGCCGGCCCCGCCGCTCGGATTCGTGCCGGTCGGGGCGGTGCGATCCGCGCGGCGCTGCGCGAGATTCTCCTTGCCGATCCGCCACGCCGGGTCCCGGGCGCGAGGGGTACGTCCTTTTCGGTCAGTTGGCCGGTGAGGTACTGGTCATGTTTCGGAATGGCTGTGCAGTTGGAATTGCAGGCGTGGTGCCTCTGACGGGTACGGTCTACGGCAATGTGGCCGAGGCGCAGTATCCGTCGAAGCCCATCGAGGTGTCGGTGAAGTACGTGCCCTGCAACTCCGGCGGCGAGGTGACCGCGGCGCTGATGGGCGGCCAGGTGGATGCCGCGATATCCAACCCCAACGAGATCGTCGCGCAGATCGAGGCTGGCACGCGAAGTACCTGGCGGTGGCGTCCAAGGAACGCCTGCCCGGTGCCCCGGACGTGCCCACATTCGCCGAGAAGGGCTACGACGTGCACCGGGAGCAGATGCGCAGCGTGGTCGGGCCCGAGGACATGGGCGACGAGGCCATGAGCTGGTGGACCACCACCCTGAAGAAGGTCACCGAGACGCCGAAGTGGAAGGAGCAGCACATCGAGCGCAACCTGCTCGCGCCGGTGTTCTGGACCGGCGGCGAGGCCAACGCCTACCTGGACGGCCTGCGCGGCAAGTACGAGACGGCGCTGAAAGCGCCCGGCGCGATCAAGTAGCGTGCACCCCGCGCCGATGCGACATCGGCCGGCGTCGGTTCCCCTCCCGGCCAGAGGCGGGTGATAGTGCGGCGCGCAGACCTGATCGCCGCCGTGCTGCCCTTCGCCCTGGCCGCGGGCTACCTGTACGTGGTGGTCGCGGACTACCCCTACCTCGGGCCCAACGGCCCGGGGTCAGGCTTCCTGCCGGTGTGGCTCGGCATCGCCATGGGGATCCTCTCGGTGCTGCTGTTCGAGAAGAATCCCGAATTCGTGTGCGGCCTGATCGCGTCCATGTACGTGGGCAACGTGATGCCGGTGATCACGAACCTGGCCTTCATCCCGCTGTTCGTACGTGCGCTGAAGATCCCCTACGACATCCTGATGCCCCTCAGCATCATCTTCTGCATCACCGGCTCCTACGCCCGCAACAACGCCGTGTGGGACGTGGGGGTGATGCTCGTGTTCGAGGTAATCGGCTACCTCATGAAGAAGCTCGGCTACTCGCCCGCAGCGCTGGTGCCGGGTCCGCTGGCGGAGCGGACGCTGCGCCAGTCGCTGATCATCTCCGACTCCGGCATTCCCATCTTCTTCGAGCGGCCCATCTCCACGGTGCTCACCGGCGCGGCGCTGCTCGCGGTGGCCATTCCGGTGGCGCGGTGGCTGCTGCGGATGGTGCGCGGCGCGCGGCCCATGCGGGCGAACGCCTGAGCACCGCCGTTCCGCCGGCGTTCCCCCTCGCCGGCACCCCCGCGCGGACCCGTGTCTGGCCGGATCGCGGTGGTGCGCTTATGCTTCGCGTATTGCCCGTTCAGGAGAGAATCACTTGAATCTGCTGCACACGATGCTGCGCGTCGGGGATCTGCAACGCTCCATCGACTTCTACACGGACGTCATCGGCATGGAGCTCCTGCGCACCACCGAGCGCCCGGAGCAGAAGTACTCCCTCGCCTTCGTCGCTTTCAACGGCGGCAACAAGAACGGTGAGGCCGAGATCGAGCTCACCTACAATCACGGGGTGTCGGACTACGACCTGGGCAGCGCCTACGGCCACATCGCGCTGGGCGTCGACAGCGTGGCGGAAACCTGCGAGCGGATCCGCGCCGCCGGGGGCAAGATCACACGCGAGCCCGGCCCGGTGAAGGGCGGCAAGACGGTGATCGCCTTCGTGGAGGACCCCGACGGCTACAAGATCGAGCTGATCGAGACCGCGTCGCGGGAGATCTGAGCCTGCGCGGGGCCGGCCGCGGGCACGCGGCGGGGCGTTCGTGATCGGTTGACGGCATCCCCAGGCGCGTCCGGCCCGATACGGGCCGCGGGGACACGCTTTGAATACGCCCCTGTACGCTCGACGGCCGCGTCCCTGCGGCCGACGGTCCCCGCGACCCGCACCGGCCCGAACTTCTCCGGGCGCAGGTGCGCGTCGGGGCGCCGGTGTTGG